>PSMG01000027.1:29036-35027 GCA_040290035.1 Chitinophagaceae bacterium | reverse complement strand
TGAACTTCTTTGTTGGTAATTCTATCTTCTCGCCACGGATGGTTTTGATGTTGAACTTCTTTATTAACCATACTGATATGATGCCTGTTACAACAGCTGAACCAATCACACCGAACATGTGAAAACTTTGAAGCCTGAACATCTCTTGTATTCTATACCAGGAAATAACTTCTGATTTAACAAGGATTATCCCAAAAAAGACACCCATGATTAAGTACTTGGTATAAGAAAGAATGCTCTTTTTTCCTTGATGTTCAACTTCCACAACATCTAATGATTTTACTTCAAAATCAGTATTTACCTGAACTGTTTTTATTGTTGGTGTTTGCATAATTATAGTTTCAAAATATAAGGAAGAATTAAGTTAGCCATGACAAAGCCACCAGCCATGAAGCTGATAGTTGCAATCAACGAAGGCACTTGTAAATTAGATAAACCCATGATTGCATGACCCGATGTACAGCCACCTGCATACCTTGTCCCGAAGCCTACTAAGAAGCCACCAAATACCATAAAGAACAAACCTTTAGCTGTAAACAATCCTTGCCAGTTAAAAATCTGTTCAGGAAGCAATGATTTCTGTTCTGTGATGCCGTAACTATTGAGTTCTGTTACCAGTTTAGGGTTTAACGCAACCGGATTAGGATTGTTGAAAAAAGCGGCAACGATAACCGCACCCAATATGATACCTGCAACAAAAACCAGGTTCCATACTTCCTTCTTCCAATTATAACTGAAGAAGGGAATTTTAGCCGGTATGCAAGCTGCACATACATGACGCAGGGAAGATGATATGCCTAAAGTCTTGTTACCTAATATCAATAAAGCAGGAACAGTTAATCCAATTAAAGGACCTGCTACATACCATGCCCAAGGCTGTTTTAAAAACTCTATCATAAGTAATTATTGTTTTTCTGTTTCTGTTTTAGATTTTTTTAAGCCTTTTTTAAAAGCCCCAAACAACACTGCCCCAAATAATGCGAAGTAAATAGTACTGTTGATTGGATTAGATGTAATGGAGCATGTACCTGTTAAACAGCCTACATACTTCCAGTAAAAAAATCCTGCTAATGCTCCCATGAGTGTACCAATGAAATAAAGTCTATTATTTATTATTCAGTTCTTCATATTCAATCTCCTTTTCTTTTATACGATTACGATTGTTAACTGTACAGCCATTACTGTCACAACAACCGATATTAGCAATTGCTGTTAGTAGCAAAAAGGTAACTAATACACCTAAGAGTACATCTTTTTGCATTACAGATTGCACTATAACAAGTAAGCCTATCAAAAGTCTAAGCCCACGCATTACTGACCAGTTGCTTAATATTGTTTTCATCATTTCATTTGTTGTTTTAAATCTTCAAGTCCACCACCATTCTGCACTTCAGTGATACCCGCCTGTTTTAAAATAGAAACTGCAATGCCGCTCCTGTTACCACTTCGGCAATAAGCAATTATAGGCTTTGGCATTTCTTTATACTCGTCAATTCTTTGTGCCACCTGGTCGTAAGGAATATCGATAGCATTAGGATAATGTTCACCAGCGTATTCTTCGGGTGTTCTTACATCAACGATTGTCGCTTTATTTGTTGTTTCCATTTTTTTAATAGTTTAGAAGGTTAAGCTCTTATAAAATGAAAGTTTTAGGTGTGACAATTGTCACTTAGGAAGTAAGGAAAACTTCTTTAACAATTATATAGATGCCCATGATTAATACAAACCACCCAAAAGCTATCTTTAGCTTGTTACTGTCTACTTTCCGATTGAAATAACCACCGATGAATATACCAGCTATTGCTATGGCAGTAACTATCAGCATAAAGCTCCAATCTATAGGATAGTGACCTATGTCTCCCAAAAAGCCAATCAGTGAATTAAGTGCTATAATCAAAAGTGATGTACCAATAGCTTTTTTCATTGGTAGTTTCATCAGTATCACTAATGCAGGTATTAATAAAAAGCCACCCCCAGCACCCAGAAAACCTGTTATCAAACCAATAAGAATACCATAAATTATCAGCAACCAGGGCTTCTCTTTCGTCTTAATTTCGGTTACTTCTTTTCTCCCCTTAATCATAGAAATAGATGCTGCTAACATTAGTATAGCAAATACTACCATTACTAATAATGAATGTGTTACTACAAATGAACCCAGTGTAAAAAACACATCGGGCAGAAAAGGAATGATAAATTTCCGTGCAATAAAAACAGTGGTAATAGAAGATGACCCAAACAGCAGTACTGTTTTGAAGTTTACTAACCCTTTCCTGTAATTATTGTATGCACCTACCAAACTTGTAAAACCAACAATAAAGAGTGAATAAGAAATGGCAATGGTAGGTGATATGGCAAACAGATATACCAGTACGGGAACAGTAAGAATAGAACCACCACCACCAATCAACCCTAATGATATGCCAATGAATAATGATGCGATATAGCCTGCAATTTCCATAATGCAAAAGTAGCGGCTATCATCGATAGCTACAGTGATATAAGTCACACTGAAATATTACTCTCTAATCCACTCTATAGAGCTACGATGTATGATAAGCCAATGCTTTGCTTCCATCTTCTTTAGTAACCTGCTGATTACTTCCCGTGAACTATTCAGGTCAGTAGCGATTTCCTGGTGTGTCATTTTGAGTTGGTTGCCCAATTTCTCCACCTGTTTTACCAGGTAGTGTTCCAGCCGCTCATCCATGTTGCAGAAGGCAATAGCATCAATGGTCTTCAACACTTCTTCAAATCGGGTACGGTATGATGTGATTACAAATTGATACCAGCTCCTGTATTTACTCATCCAGTCATCCATGTATTGAAGCGGGATACTCAAAACAGTGGCATCAGTCAGCGCTCTTGCTAATACTTCACTGATTTCATGCTTTGCTGCACATACCATTGAAAGTGAACAAGCCTGACCTGCATTCAGGTGGTAAATAAAAAACTCCTTTCCTTCATCATCTTCCCTGTACAGCTTTACAATGCCATCCAGGATAAGCATAGTTGAACGTATATTTTGTCCCACCCGCAGTAGTGTATAGCCTGCCTTTACTTCCTTGATGGTTCCATGCGCTACTATTTCATGGTATAATTTTTCTTCAAGACCTGGGAAAAGTTCTTTTATTTGGTCAATGTTCATGCTCTCGTGCTTTTACGGTTACAAAGGTTACAACTCTTTAATGATGTTTATGAAATCTTGCAGCTTATATGCACCATCAACCGTTCTTCTTTCATACACCATAAAGTACCTGTAGTTGTTCCCTGCTTTGCTTGCCCATAGATTTCCTAACCTGATTTTTGGCTCTGCATCCAGGTGGTCGCCTTTGGTTTCTAACACTACGGTTTTGCCGCTCTTGGTGTAGATAATGAAGTCAGGATAATGATTGACAAAGCCGTTTATTCTAAAACCTTTCCGTTCTATATTCCGTGTCCAGAAGGCAACGTTTTGCATGTTGCCAATTTCATTGATAATCCTTTCTTCAAAGCTGTTCATCTTGCCTTCTTTCTCGTACAAAGATTTGGTAATGTCTTTGGCTGTTTCAACAGGTGCAATTGACTTTGGTAGTGTAAACGATTGTTGAATGAATACTTTATCGGTATCTAAGAAATCTTTAAACTTTCTTTCAGCAAAGTTTTCTGAATGTGCTTTTATCTTCAGCTTTATCTTTTCTGTGTAGGTGTATTCATTGTTAGCAAAGTCGCTGAATTGTTCATCGGTAAACTCTTCTAAAATACGGTTGATGTACTTTTCAATTTCCCTGTCAGGAATAGGATACATGTTACCTATCATGTCCATTATACGACGAGTGAAATTCTTCACCCTGCTGTCTTTCCGTGCCGGGTCAAGAATATATGCCATGATGCTTTCTTTTACCTGACCATCCAACCGTACAAATGTTGGCGTGTGCTCTTTCTTGGTTTCGTCTAAATCAATCTTGTACAATTCTGAAGTAATGCTGTCAAAAGCAATATTGGTGTCTTGCTTGCTTAGCTCAAAGCCTTTCAGTAAATCTTCTTTCTCTAAAGGTTCGCTGCTGTACTCTGTATCGTTACTGTAATTGAATTGTGAAGCTGGTACTTTCAGGTAAAACTGTGGCAGGTTTATCTTTTCTGCCTGTTCCCTAAAAACGTCTTTGATGCTGTATGTTTTCACAAGCTGTTGTATTTCGGTTGGTAGTGCTGTTGTGTTGGTTGTTTCCAATTCTGCAACGCTCCTTTCAAACTCCTGTACCTGTGCTTCAGCCGCTTTCTCAATTTCTGATACCGTTTCTGTTGGTACTGTTGTTTCAGCAGGATTGGTGATACGTGTTGTATCAACATCCGAAGTAATGTCTTCTTATTCTGTAACTGGTTACTGTGCAGGTGTTTCCGTAGCTGTTGAAAAAACAGAAAGCTGTTGCAAAGGGTCTTCCTTCTTGGGCTCTGCAATGTTTGCAGGGTTTGTAATCTTTGTCGCTGAAGCCTGCTTTATTTAATCCTTTTACAATGTTGTCTAAAGTAGCAATGAACTTTGATGAAGCTGTAAGCACATAGCTTACATTGAACAATGGAAAATTGTGCTTCATTACGTAAGGTTGCCGCAATACTCTTCCTAATATTTGCTCTACATCTACTGCTGAACTTTTATCTGCTAACGATGCAAGTATGTATGCAAATGGACAGTCCCAACCTCCCTTCAATGCATTGATGGTAATGATGTACCGCACTTCGCTATCCTTGCTCATTAAGTCAATGCCTTTTATCTCATTGATGTTCGCTGTTTTGATTTTGATTTGTGCTTCCGGTATCTTCAGTTCTATAAGTTTCTCCTTCAGCTTTTGAACGTTTGACTTTTCTTCTTCTTCATTGATAAACTCACTGCCGTTCTTTGGCTGCACCTGACATCTGTAAAAGTTTGATTACTGAACCTTCAGCAAATTTATTTTTCCTGTATGCTAAAATGTAATAGTGCCGGTAAGAAATCTCTTTACGATTTTCCCTGTTCTTTCTCTTTTCCCAAATAAAATTGGTTATGAAATTTCCTGCTCCAAAAATCTCATGCAAAATGAGCTGGAAGTTTGCTTGTTCATTATCATCAATTGAAATGAAAATCAAACCGTCATTTGCAAGAAGTTTATGTAGCAATTTTAATCTCGGATACATCATGCAAAGCCACTTGTCATGTCGACTTAAATCTTCTCTTTCTTTACCAACCACTTGATGAAGCTATTTTTTAATCTTTGAGTCATTTACATTGTCGTTGTAAACCCAACTTTCTTCACCTGCATTATAAGGCGGGTCTATGTAGATGCATTTTATTTTGCCTTCGTATTCAGGCAGCAAAGCCTTCAAGGCTTCCAAATTGTCGCCGTGAATTATTTTGTTTCCACTACCTGTTTCTTCGGTTGTTTGGTTACCGTTGTCAAATCCATAGCTGTGCTCGAGTACCTTAAACGGTACATCCATATGGTGGTTAATTACCTTGCCTTTCCCAATCCAGTGAAGTGTTGGCATTTATAATATCTGGTCTTAAACCCGTAAAAAAGCAGGGCTTTTGTCCCTGCGGCAGCAAAATACAACACAGATGCCGTTATTGGGAATTTCAGGCAGTTTTAGTAGCTGACATTGAGTTGGCATCAATGGGCTTCTAAGGGGCTTGGAAGGGGCTACTATAGTCCTAGGAATAAAATGATACTTCCGTGGAAGAAGTGAATTGTGCCGGGGACAATGCATCTGTCGCACAGGAAAAGTGAGTTGTCCAACCGGAACATGGGCTATGTCACCTGTGACACAGGCAAATTAAAGTCACATTCTACCGGTGCAAAAGAACGATAGATAATATAATAAAGGCGATTTCCCTGATACTGGCTGTATGGGAGCAGTACTCAACCCCTTTGCGCAATACAGAAGGAGAACAACTAAACCTACAATAGAGAGAAAAGAGAATACAGAATAAACAAAATCATACCAAAACATAGCTGGGCGGTCGCCGTCGCCGAAAAC
>PSMG01000027.1:0-29026 GCA_040290035.1 Chitinophagaceae bacterium | reverse complement strand
TGTGGAGTAGTAAGGAAACCTTTGATGATACCGAACGGCACTTTTAATGCTGCGAAGCCTGCCACTCGCTTACACACAATGTGTGGGATAATTTCATCGTGAAGTTGTTGCACCACTTTTACTATTTTATCGCCGTCTTTCATTTGACGCCAAAACCGATACCGCTTTGCCAGTGCAGGGTTATGCTCTGCAAGCATCGGACGTAACAGGAAATCTGCTTTGTCCATTTCCTTAATATCGGCATAGCGGTGGCGAACAGTCAAATAACCGGCAGCGGCGGCGGCTAATTTCAATTCGCAGGCACGGGTGTATTTACAACCTAACAGGCGGGCAATGGTTCTGTTACACAGTCCATAATACGGTGGTTGGGTTGAGTGGCGGAAAGCCCTGGATTGCTTGGCAACACCCCTTTGTTTAGTTGCGGTCCTTAGCTTTCCCTTCATTCTTTCCCAGAAGTATTTCTGTCCGTGTATCTTGGTACAAATCAGCACTGCTGCCAAATACACCTGTAGTTGTTGTATGTCTTTTAAAAACAGCTTCGTTGCACGGCGCTTCTTGAAACCATTAACGGCTCTGATGTAGTCGAAGCTGCGAATATGGTAAATGCCGGATTTGGCATTGTAGCCAATCCAGTTAAGGTCTAATAGTTTTTGAAGATGTTTGCGGAATGTTCTGCCCTTGGGGTCAGACATTTTCAAGTCTTGCCGTAGCTTGGCAAATACTTCATCGTTTGCCGGTACTTTGTCACCACCAAACATTTTCAGGTATAGGAAAATAGAGAAAGGCTTATGCAGTTCGTTGTAGAAAACGTACTCTGTAATCTGATAAGGTAATAGTAATATTTTATGCCTTTCTGGAAGCATGTAAATCTGGTGATGATGTGATTTTGAGTTTTAGTTAAGCAGCGTTCCGCTTATTTCCATTCAGCACTTTCATTACATCGCTGTAGGCGTAGTAGATTGTCCCGCCCATTTTTGAGAAAGGCAGTGTGCCATTTATGCGAAGGTTTTGCAAAGTACCAGGAGAGCAATTCAACAACTTCATTACGTCTGAACTCTTCAATCATTCTTTACTTTCTGACTGTGGTTGTATCATCCTGCGGATTTCTTACAGCAGTTCTGATTTGAAGTTTTTCATGTCGTCACGGGTCAGTAATTCTAAATGCATTTTACGTCTTATTTACTTACTTTTACACCATTTTTTATACCTAATAAATTTACCACTTTTTTTAGCAATTTCCTGATAAAAAACTTAGTATTTGTGGGCAAATTGTGTGAATTATTATTAGCTTACAATATAAGCTGGATAAGGGTTTCAAAAGTTGTGCGGAAATGCACACTACTGTTATCCACTTTTGCGCAAATGGTATGTTTTTCCTGCTGGGTTGCAAACTTTTCTTTCAGCAATTTCATATCATCACCCACCTTTCTATCAACGATTTTCGCATAATGCTGTGTGGTACGAACAGACTTATGACCAAGCATTTTACTTACACTTTCTAAAGGCACTCCATTGGTAAGTGTAACGGTGGTGGCAAACGTATGGCGTGCTAAATGCGATGTAATATTTTTAGTGATGCCGCATAAGTCGGCAATCTCTTTCAGGTAGCCGTTCATCTTTTGATTTGTGAGCACTGGCAACAACCTGTTATCAGCCTGGCACTTTGGATTGTTGGTGTACTTCTCAATTATGCCTGCCGGTATAGGTAACAAAGGAATGCTGGAACGGGTATCTGTTTTGGTCCTGTTTATCTTAATCCACTTCTCACCATCAATGCCCATGATGATGTGGTCTTTTGATAGCTTCTTTACATCAGAATAAGCTAAGCCGGTGAAACAACAGAACAGAAATATATCGTTTACCTGTTCCAGGCGATTAGTTAAAATTGTTTTGCTGCCACTGCATCCAGTTCAGCTTCTGTCAGACATTCTCTTTCTACTTCCCGCAATGTGATTTTGTAGTTGGTGAACGGGTCTCTTTCTAACCAACCGTTGCCAATGCAAATGCGGATTATCTTTTTAAAGTTGGTAATGTACTTAATGGCGGTATTGTGGCTGCACTTCCGGACCGTCTTCAGGTAGTATTCAAATTCTGTAATGAACTCGTGATTTATTTGCTTTATCTCCAAGTCAGAAATATTGTACTTCCACTGGATGAACTCTTGTGTGTGGCTTAGTGCAGTATCTTTCATAAGTACCAAAAGAAAAATCTATGTTGAGCAGTTCCTTTACCTGGTTGTTGTGGTACTGGAAAATTTCAAGGATGGTTTTGCCTTTTTCAGTAATCCCCAGGTAAGCATTTTTTACTGTTTCAGCAGTGATGGGTTTGTTGGCTTCCATCAGCAAACGATAGTGCTCATTCAGCTTCAAACGAACAGTAGCCAGGTAAGCATTAATGCTTTTGCTTTCTTCAGTTGTTCCCTTTACTACGCCAGCATTTGATACCCACTTCTCCGGGTCAACGGTGCGTTTGATGGAAAACTCTGTTCGTACTTCGTTGATGGTAATTCTTGCTTAGATGGGGGCTTTGCCTGTTTCATCAGCTTTAGACTTTTTTTTAGCTGAAATGAGAGGTGCATTGGGGTGCTCATTTGCTGGTGATTTTATTCTTTAAATTTACTAATTTTTTGAGCAAAAGTCAAGCACTTTTTATCCACAAATGCTATGAAAATCAGTTGATTATATGGTTTGCCGAGACCTGAAAATGATAAAAGTTCCGGGGCTCGATTTAGACTATTTTTTATGCGAAAAATTGAATGATTTGGTGAGGGCTAAAAACAAAAAACCCCGTAAACATTAAGTTTAAAGGGATTTAGTATCATTTGATATGCTATCTGGCGGAGAGAGAGGGATTCGAACCCCCGGACCTGTGACAGTCAACGGTTTTCAAGACCGCCGCATTCGACCGCTCTGCCATCTCTCCGGCGCAAATATAGATGCACCGGATAAATCAGCAAAATCATTTTACATTATTTAGAAGATTTTTCTTCCATTCCTTTTTCTTCTACCACTACCAGGTCAATCATATCAAATTGCATCGGTAACAAACCAATTTTCACAACAGCCCGTTTACCTCTTATCTCCAACACCTCACCTACCTGCTGGTTACGTTTCATCTTCACCTTATCACCTACTTTTATATCTCCACCGACTTCAGCATATTTCGATTCAATCTTTTTTTGCATTTTACTGGCAGCTTGCTTTTCATTCTTTTTAAACAGTAATGCATTCATTTGTTTAATCACTTTATTCTTGTCTTCTTCTCTGCGCCATTCTGTCAAGATCTGTTTTAGTTTACGCTCCATGTCTTTTAGGTAAAAAATACGTTCTTCTGCCACCTTATTTTGTTCACGCAATAATTCCACTTGCTGCTTGTGCTTCTCTTTATTCATCAAGCTTTCAAGTTCTTTTTTCAGACGATCGTTTTCACGAAGCAAACCATTTAATTCTTTTTGCTTTTTTTCTACTTCCTGTAGATCTTGCTCTGTGCGATTTAATAATTTATCCAACCTAAAATGATCAGCATCTACCAAACTTTTGGCTCGTTGAATCAATCGCCTGTCTAAACCTATGCGTTCCGCAATAGAAAAAGTATACGAACTGCCTGGCTTACCAATAATCAATTTATACATCGGCAATAAATTCTGTTCATCAAAGGCCATAGCACCGTTGATAATACCCGATGTCTTACCTGCCATTACTTTTAAATTCAGGTAGTGTGTGGTAACTATCCCTAGCGCATGCTTTCTTGCCAGCTCTTCCAAAATAACTTCGGCAAAAGCGCCACCAAGATTGGGATCACTACCGCTACCTAATTCATCAATGAAGAACAAGGTTTTGCCATTCGCATTTTCCATAAAATGCTTCATGGCAAGCAAGTGACTGCTATAAGTACTTAATTCAAATTCGATGCTTTGCGTATCACCAATATGAATCATGATCTGCTTAAAAATGCCAAACTGTGAGGATGGATGCACGGGTACTAACAAACCACTTTGTACCATCATTTGCAATAAACCAACTGTTTTCATTGTAACGGTTTTACCGCCTGCGTTCGGACCACTAATCACTACAATGCGGTTATCCTCATCCAGCGTTATATCAACAGGAACAGTTGTTTTACTACTTCGTTGGTTGTATAAATACAAAAGCGGATGATAGGCTTTAGCTAGGTGAACATGTGACTGGTCCATCAATACAGGATATTCGGCACCAATGTCTAATCCAAAAGCAGCCTTTGCACGAATGAAATCATATTCCCCAACAATGGAATGATAGGTAGTTAACAAAGAAACATGAGTTGAAAGTTGCTTCGTTAGTTGTTTTATAATGCGTTCTACTTCTTTACGTTCAGAAATCTCTAAATCATAGATCGCATTATTTAGTTCAATGGTTTCTTCAGGTTCAATGAATGCCGTTTTGCGACTATCACTTTCGCCGTGCAGTATTCCTTTCACTGTTCTTTTTTGTTCGGCAAAAACAGCCACTACCCGCCTGCCATTCATAAAGCTTTCTTCTATTTCGGCTAAATAGCCTTGTTTATTAAGCTTGCCAATAATGCGCTCAAACACCCGGCGCAATTCATTTCTTCTACGGTACAGATTCATGCGAATGTTGTACAAATCTTCAGAAGCATTATCCTTTACATTGCCGGTTTCATCAATTACTTCATCAATGAGTTGCTTAATGGCTTTCTCATAATAAGTGCCTTCAACCACAGATGATAATCCCGGGTAAGCAACTCTCCTTTCACTATCAAACCAACGAAAAATACTTTCAATACTAATCGCCAGTTTCCGGAACGACACAAGCTGTTCACCATTTAATACAGCGCCTTCAATAGCAAGCAACCGCAGTTCTTTGGTAAGGTTTAGAATATAATCGTTAGGAAAGTAAATACTATTTTGAATGAGTTGTTTGAACTCATGTGTCTGCTTTAATTCACGTTCAATGAATTCTTTCTTAGTATGAATACGTAAGCCTTGCGCCTTATGCTTGGCATATTCAAAGCGGCATTTTTCATGAAGCAAACTCTTAATTTTATCGAACTCTAATTGTACTAATGCGGACTCCGGAAATAATTTCATGCAGCAGTAAAAATGAATCGTTTTTAAATCTGTGGCAAAATTATCTCTTAACAATAAGCAAAAGCCTGTCCAAAAGCGGTGTTAAAAAGACTTTGCTAACGCTTTTTCACTAACTTCCGTTTCAACTTTGCACATATATAAGTTTCATGATGAACCATTTTTTTCTTTCTGTGTTAGCACTGGTGAGCGGTTTGTTTGGATGCACTACCACACCGCCTTATCAGGCACTCAACTCATCTTTAATGAATACAAATAACATGACGGACAGGACGGATACAGCAACCTTCGGAACGGGCTGCTTCTGGTGTACAGAAGCTATTTTTGAACAACTGGAAGGTGTATTAAAAGTAACATCGGGTTACTCTGGCGGACAAGTAGCTAATCCCACTTACAAACAAGTATGCACTGGTGAAACCGGTCACGCAGAATGCGTACAAGTGGTTTACGAGCCAGCTAAAATTTCATACGACGATCTATTAAAAGTTTTTTTCGAAGTACACGATCCTACCTCACTAAATCGTCAGGGTGCTGATGTAGGTACACAATACCGCAGTGCTATTTTCTATCATGACAACGAACAAAAAGAAAAAGCAGAGTATTACAAAACAGAATTAAATCGTGTTGGTGCTTATGACAAGCCTGTGATTACCGAGATTGTTCCATTTACGAAATTTTATCCTGCAGAAGATTACCACCAGGAATACTATCAAAACAATAAAAATAGCAACCCTTATTGCTCTATTGTTATTCGTCCGAAACTTGAAAAATTTCAGAAAGTGTTTGCAGCTAAATTGAAGAAAAATTAATCTTACAACTAATTATAAAAGAAGGATGGCCACATGTGCTGTCCTTTTTTTTTATTTTCATTATCCGTGAATGATGCCTTATATGTATAGGGAGGAATATCTTTCAATAAAAACTTAAACACATGAAACCTGTTTCAATTATATTAATCCTGACTATTTTTTTTTCTCCTTGTTGCCTTTTTGCTCAAAAGAAAATGATGCCAATGCCTGTTGTGGAGGTGCTGACAAAGGATGTTAAAACGAACATCAGGGGATTAAGCGCAGTGAATGATAATGTTGTTTGGGTAAGTGGCAGTAACGGCACTGTGGGTGTTTCTACAGATGGCGGTAAAAGCTGGAAATGGAAAGTAGTTAAAGGTTTTGAAAAAACTGACTTTCGAGATATTGAAGCATTCGACGGAGCTACTGCAGTAATCATGGCCGTAGGTGAGCCTGCTTATATTTTAAAAACCAACGATGGTGGCAGTACCTGGAAAGTGGTTTATGAAAATAAAGCCAAAGGCATGTTCTTAGATGCTATGGAATTTTGGAACGAACAGGCTGGAATTGTGATTGGTGATCCTACAAACGGAAAATTTTTTATTGCACGAACTTTTAGTGGCGGTGATAGTTGGAAAGAAATTCCCGATAATTTTAAACCAAAGGCCGATAGCGGTGAAGCCTGCTTCGCTGCCAGTGGCACCAATATACGTGTATTAGATAGAGATGAAGCCATTTTTGTCTCTGGAGGTAAGAGGTCAAGGGTATTTATTAGAGATGCGGCCATTGATTTGCCTATTGTACAAGGAAAAGAAAGTACCGGCGCAAACTCAATCGCTGTTTTGGACCAAAGTCCTTTGAAAGGTGGCAACCAAATGATTGTAGTGGGTGGTGATTTTTCAAATGACACCAGTTCAGCAAATAATTGCTTTTTTTCCAGTAATCGGGGTAAAACATGGAGTCCGCCTAAAAGTGGGCCGCATGGTTATAAAAGTTGCGTGGAATATTTGAACAAAAAAGAGTTGGTAACTTGTGGCACAACCAGTGTTGATTATTCTGCGGATAGGGGCAATACCTGGACTTTGATTTCGGTAGAAGGTTTTCATGTATGTCGCAAAGCAAAAAATGGAACCGCTGTTTTCTTTGCTGGCCCCAATGGTAAAGTTGGCATACTTAAATATTATGGTAAGGAAATGAAACATTAACGACTGTTTGCACATTGCACAAAAGCATTACCAAAAGTACAAGTGTGCGACGCAACAAAAGTTTCATAGTAGCAATGCTGCTCAGCACATACTTACTTTGTGTTCGAAACATTAGAACTGCAAAACTGATTTATCTCATCCTTTCTTTTGATGCCATTCATTCTATAAAAATCTTGCTTCAGCAATCTTTGTTGGCTTATGCCAACGATTGAAACGACTCCTAAAACAAAAAGAACCGTTACTACAGCTACACAATGTTACCATTGTGGCGAAACCTGTGATAATTCTGTTAAGGAAGACGAATATTTTTTTATTGCGAGGGTTGCAAATTTGTGTACGGTCTATTGAAAAAAACGGTCTTTGCGATTATTACGAATTAAGCAATACGCCTGGCATTAAACTAAAAGGCAAATTCTCTTCAGATAAGTTTGCCTATTTAGACAATGAAAAAATTCAGCAAAAACTTATTCAATTTACTGATGGCCAACAGAGCTAGGTGAGTTTTTACTTACCGCAAATGCATTGCGCCTCCTGTATCTGGCTACTGGAGAACCTACATTCAATACAATCGGGAATCCTATATTCAAAAACCAATTTTCAACGCAAAGAATTTTCAACGCAAAGAGATTTTCATAGCTTATGAAACTGAAAAAACCTCTCTGCGGAAGATTGTGAAACTGCTAGCTTTCGTGGGTTTTGAGCCCTACATAAGCTTTAACGATACTGAAAAGAAGCAAGAAAAAAAGCTTAACCGAAAACAATTTTACAAGATCGGTGTGGCTGCATTCTGTTTTAGTAATGTAATGATGTTTAGCTTCCCGGAATATTTTTCTTCGGGGAATATTGATCAGCAACAGTTAAAACATTTCTTCTCTTATTTGAACTTTCTTTTAGCACTGCCGGTGTTTTTTTATAGTGCGTCGGATTTCTTTACTTCTGCATGGAAAGGGTTACAGCAAAAATGGTTGAATATAGATGCACCTATTGCACTTTCTATTTTAATGACTTTTTCAAGAAGTACCAATGAAGTGCTAAGCGGAACTGGTGCAGGTTATTTTGATAGTTTGTGCGGAATTGTATTATTCATGCTGGCAGGCCGGTGGTTTCAAAATAAAACCGATGATTCCTTCTCTTTCGACAGAGATTATAAATCCTATTTTCCATCAGGCGTAACAAAAGTAGAAGATGAAAAAGAAACACCGGTTTCCATTAGTACTTTGCAAAAAGGAGATCACATTGTTGTTCGCAACAACGAGATGGTTCCTGCTGACGCTGGGTTAGTTAATGGCGATGGGAATATTGATTATAGCTTTGTCTCAGGTGAAAACATACCGGTTGCAAAGCACAAAGGAGAATTAATTTATGCCGGAGCTAAACAACTGGATGGAAGCATAGAACTTGAAGTAGTGAAAACTGTTTCGCAGAGTTATATCATACAGCTTTGGAATAACAATGAAGTTTTTGCCGATCAAAAAAACAAAGACAAATCGTTTGTTCATCCGTGAAGTCGATACTTTACAATTGTACTATTCACCGTTGCTGCATGTGCAGGTATTTACTGGGGAATCGTAAATCCTAAAAACATACTACCCGCTGTTACGGCTTCGTTGATCGTTGCTTGTCCTTGTTCCCTTTTATTATCAGCAACATTCACTTTTGGCAATATGCTTCGGCATTTTGGCAAGAATAAATTATACCTGAAGAATTCTTCTGTAATTGAATCTTTAGCCAAAATAAACACCGTTGTTTTTGATAAAACCGGAACCCTAACTCATACTGCACAAAAGCAAGTATTGAATTCATTGGTAAACCTCTTTTGGCTTCTGAACAAAGCATTGTTTACTCAATGGTAAAAGAGTCGGCACATCCCTTAAGCCGTTTGATCAAAGAACATTACTTAGCCACAGCTGGTATTTTAAACCTGACTGTTTTTGACTTTAAAGAATTAGCCGGTAAGGGCATACAAGGTGGTAGTGGTGGAAGCGAAGCAAAGCTTGGCTCTTTTGCTTTTGTGAGCAACAAAGAAGCAGAAAGGCAAACCGCTTATACTGAAGTTTGGGTGGAAATAGATGGTGAAGTAAAAGGTTAGTTTCACATAAACAACAGTTATCGTGATGGAGTAAAAGAAATGGTGCGAAAGCTGGAAAAGCAAAACTATTCGCTGCATCTGCTATCAGGCGATAACTACGCAAAAAAAGTAAACCTGCAACAAATTTTTGGTACAAATACTCCCTTGCTCTTTAATCAAACGCCACAAAAAAAATTAGATTATATCCACAATTTAAAAGAACAAAACAAAAAAGGCCAATGTGTTATTGCTTGGTGATGGACTCAATGATGCCGACGATTCAAAACAAAGTGATGTAGGCATTGCCGTAACTGAAAATACCAGCCAGTTTACACCTGCTTCCGACGCAATATTAGACAGCACAAAAGTAGGTTTGCTGAATTCATTTATCAGCTATGCACGATCCGGGAAATGCATCATATTGGCAAGCTTCATCATTTCTATTTTATACAATTTTGTGGGACTGAGCTTTGCAGTGCAAGCTAAGCTATAACCAATGGTAGCAGATATCTTAATGCCTGTTAGCTCTATTACCATAATTACTTTTGTGACTGTAGCTACAAGTATTAGCCCAAAGCTCAAAAGCTTGTAGAATATGACTTTCCTCATGTTTCGTTTTGACAGCTCTTATTTATTAAGCCATGCTGCTAAAATAGTTTTGTCCTTCATAAAACGAAAATCGATGAGCGTCATTATTGTACTGATTATTGTCAGTGTGCTGGTTGCAGGAGGCTTTCTTACCGCATTCATTCTCTCCATTAAAAAAGGCCAATATGATGATGACTATACTCCATCCGTAAGAATGCTTTTCGAAGACACCGTAAAATCTGAAAATTGTAAATCTTAATCCTAAACAATTAAGATTCATGCAACTGGAACAAATCAATCAAAACAACGAAATAGAAGTAGTCTCGCAGCCTCAAAAAGACAAAAGAGAAAAATTTTTCTACGACAATACTATTGTTCGAAACTTCACTTTTGCTACCATCATTTTTTTTTGGGGGGTAGGTTTGCTTGCTGGTCTTTGGAATGCACTTCAGTTAGTGTTCCCAAAGGCTTTGAATATAGGTGATGTATTGACGGGAATTATTATTTCTTTATTAGCGCAAGGTTATAGTTCTGTGCAGGCCGCTATTTTTGGTGTTTACATTCATGGTTTAGCCGGTGATTTTGCAGCAAAAGAATTGTCACAAGAAGCGATGCTTGTTTCTGATATTACACATTATTTGGGGGCAGCTTTTTTGAAAATTAATAACAGCACGTATGTTGCTGACTATTATTACTACCAGCCATTAGCCAGAACATCAGCAATATGTAATGTTTTCAAATTGTAGTTTTTGTGATCGATATAACCTTGCAAATGCATTAAGCAAGATAGATCAGTAGAGATCAAATATTGTGCATTGGTTGCTAAGGCGTGTTCAACTTTTTGTTCACCCATTGCAACTGATATAGATTCAAATTTTACGGCAAATGTGCCGCCGAATCCGCAACATGTTTCTACATCCTGCATTTCCACTAGCTCCAGTCCTTTCACGTTGCTTAAGAGTTTGCGTGGTTCGTTTTTAATCTTGCACTCACGCAATCCAGCACATGAATCGTGATAAGTGGCCTTGCCATTCAAGCTGGCGCCAAAGTCTTCTATTTTCAATACATTCACTAAGAAATCAGAAAGTTCAAATATGTTTTTGCTGATAACCTTTACTTCATTATGTGCAGATGAATTATCAAACAATTTGGAATAATAATTACGAACAAAACCAACACAGCTAGCGCTTGGCGCTACTATGTAATCTTCAGCATTAAAATATTTTAAAAATTTGCTGCATACTACCCGTGCATCATCCCAAAAGCCAGCATTAAACGCTGGTTGCCCACAACAAGTTTGAGCTGGATTGTACGTCACTGTGCACCCTGCTTTCTCCAACACTTTGATCATGTTAAAAGCGGTATCAGGGAAAAGTTGGTCAACAAAGCAGGGAATAAACAATTGAACCTTCATCTATCGTGCATTAAACTGTTTATTGAGAACAATCATCTTGAGCGCCGTAATGGCTGCTTCTTCTCCTTTATGGCCATGCTTACCGCCAATGCGTTCTTTAGCTTGTTCGTCATTGTCTACCGTTAACACGGCAAATATGGTTGGCACAGGAAGTGATAAATTCAACTGTGTGACACCTTGCGTTACTGCCTGGCACACATACTCAAAATGAGGTGTACCACCACGAATAACACAACCTAAGGCAATGAATGCATGTGGCTCGTTTGACGAAGACCAATATTGATTAATCGCAAACGGTATTTCTACAGCACCGGGCACTGTCAATGTTGAATGTGCAACATCAAACTGTTTTAATATTCGGATTGCACCTGCTTCCAATTCATCTACGACAGCCGCGTTCCATTCTGTTTTCACCAAAACAACAAGGGCATCCTTTACGTTTTGGATGCCCTCGATTTGTAATAAGTTGCTGTTGTTTACATCAGCCATGTGATAATTTATTTTGTACTGTAAACACCTAGTTGCGCCAAGTATTTATCAGCTTCCAAGCCTTGTTGCGTACGAGGATATTTCTCTTTCAATTCTTTGAAAAGATCAACAGCCTGCTTCTGATCCTTCATTACTCTGTCTGCAAAGTAAGCAGCAAAGAATAAGTATTCAGCAGCATTCGCATCATCTTCTTCAAACTCATGTGCTGCCTTTTTATAGTTAGAAAGCGCATCAGAGTTTTTTGATTGCTCAGCATAAGCATCGCCTAACAATTTGTAAGCTCTCGCCTGGATTTGCTTAGCACCCGTGCTGAAATCGCCCAAGTATTTAGTAGCCTTAGCATAATCACCCAGCTTTAAATAGATAGTACCGGCATAATATTTTGCAAGGTTACCAGCTTTTGTACTACCATAATTGGCAATGATTTTTTCAAAGCCATAGTTTACGCCATCACCTTTCAATGCTAATTGCAATGAATCCTGGCGGTAGTAATCCTCAGCTTTGAAAATTGCCTCGGTAGCTTTCTTTTCATTAGGTTCTTTGATAAAATACTTATAACCTAAGTAACCGGCACACAATACGATGATAGCGATTGCTGCGGTCATTACGGGGCGATTATATCTACCCCAAAAATCTTTTGCACGGTCAACGATTACTTGACTTTCCGTATGCGGAACTGCGTGTTTTGTCTCGGCCATTTATCAATGGAATTTAGATGTTTATTAATCGGTAATGAATGGATAGTTCTGATCTACATAAATGTCTTTGTACACTTCGCTATCATCCGGCCAGGGGCTTTCTTCGGCAAACTTAACCGAATCCTTCACAGCTTTTTCCACTCTTTCGTTAATTGCTCTTATTTCGTCTTCAGAAGCTATTTTCTCGTCCAAAATTTTCTTAAGCGTAGTGTTTAGCGGGTCTTTCGCCTTGTATTCTTCAACTTCTTCCTTGGTTCTGTATTTCTGCGGATCGGAGATAGAGTGACCTTTGTAGCGATAAGTTTTGATCTCTAACAAAGTTGGTCCACCTTTTTCTCTTGCCCTTTTCACAGCCCTTGCTACACCTTCATGTACAGTCTCCGGAGCCATGCCATCGATGGTATCACTTGGCATTTCGTAAGCATCCGCCAATTTATAAATATCTATGATGTTAGATGTGCGCTGTACCGAAGTACCCATTGCATAATGGTTGTTTTCACAAATGAAAATAACCGGCAATTTCCACGTCATTGCCATGTTGAACGTTTCGTGCAACATACCCTGGCGGGCGGCACCATCACCAAAAAAGGCAAGTACCACGTTTTCTGTATTACGATATTGTTCTGCAAAAGCTAATCCTGCACCGGTACCAATTTGCGCACCTACAATACCATGACCACCATAAAAGTTTGCTTCCTTGCTGAAGAAGTGCATACTTCCACCCTTTCCCTTCGCACAACCGGTAGCTTTTCCATATAACTCAGCCATGCAGGAATCAACAGAAACACCTTTAGCAATCGCCAAACCGTGATCACGATACGCAGTAATAAAAAGATCTTCCGGGCGGGTAGCCGTCATACAACCTGCAGCAATTGCTTCCTGGCCAATATAAGCATGAAAGAAGCCACGAATCTTGCCTTCCATTTTATATTTCTCTTCAGCCATCAACTCAAACTGACGAATGAGCTGCATTAACTCGTACCAATATAGATAAGTCTCTTTAGAAAATTGAGTAGCCAAGGTTGCAATTTTGAGAGGCAAAAATAAGGGAAAGGAGCAATAGTTACCTGTTTCTGTCTCAGGCTTTTGTCTTTGCTGCTTCAAGGCAATAAATTTTAGGGAAATATTTAAGAGATGAGCATTCGTAACTCCAATAGATCGGCCCTCTTGGAGTTTATCCTGAGCGTACCGAAGAAGCTCGCTTATTTATTGAACAAATCATCACACCAGCGGTTATAAACAAAACTAATTTTAAAGTATGGCAAGAACATTTCTTTCGGCAGAGTGGCGCAATTTGTTAATGGCAAATTATGAAATCGATCCTTCTATACTTAAGAAATATGTTCCGCTGCGAACAGAACTGGATACATTCAACGGTAAGCATTATGTAAGCCTGGTAGGCTTCCTTTTTAAAGATACCAAGGTGTATGGACTCTCCTTTCCTTTTCATAAAACTTTCGAGGAAGTTAATCTGCGGTTTTATGTTCGTTATAAAGAAGGAAGTAAATGGAAACGTGGAGTGGTATTTATGAAAGAAATTGTTCCGCGACGTATGATTTCTTTTGTTGCCAACTCGCTTTACGGCGAAAAATATGCAACACATCCAATGAAGCATGAATGGAAAGAAGGCAAGGATGAATTGTACGTGTCCTATCACTGGAAAGTCGGCAGCGAATGGAATTATTTAAAAGCGGTAACAGAAAGGAGACCCGAAGTAATAAAGTCTGGCTCAGAAGAAGAATTCATTACCGAACATTATTGGGGTTATACCACTATCAATGCTGCAACCACCGGCGTTTACGAAGTACAGCATCCAAAATGGAAGATGCACAAAGTGAATGATTATGATGTTTATTGCAGCACAGAAAAACTGTATGGTAAGGCTTTTGTCGACACGCTTTCGCAAAAACCAAGCTCTGTTTTTCTTGCCGAAGGTTCACCAATTAAAGTTATGAGTGGTTCAAAGATTGTAGTGGTTTAGCTTCGCAAAAAGATTGGCGTTGAAACAACAGCATTATTCACTTATCATTATTGGTGGTGGTCCTATTGGAATTGCTTGTGCACTGGAAGCTAAAAAGCATGGGATTGATTACCTGATTTTAGAAAAAGGAACCATTGTCAATTCTATCTATAATTACCCAGTAAACATGACCTTTTTCTCTACGTCCGAACGATTGGAAATTGGTGGCGTTCCATTTGTTTCAAACAATGCCAAGCCTACCCGAACTGAAGCACTGGAATATTATCGCAGAGTGGCAAAAGACAACACCATCAACGTCCATCTCTTCGAAGAAGTGGTTGATGTAAAACAACAACCAACAAGGGAACAACAATTAATAACCTACGATATAACAACTACAGATACTACGCATACGACCAGTACTACTTATACTACCAACAACATCATCATCGCCACAGGCTTTTACGATATTCCTTATTTATTAAATGTTCCGGGAGAGAACCTGGCTAAGGTGAAGCATTATTATAATGATCCGCACTTCTATGCTTTTCAAAAAGTGATTATTGTTGGTGCGCAAAATTCAGCGATCGATGCTGCTTTGGAAACCTGGCGAAAAGGTGCGGATGTAACAATGATTATTCGTGGACCGGAGATTGGCCAGCGGGTAAAGTATTGGGTAAAGCCGGATATAGAAAATAGAATTAAAGAAGGATCGATTAAAGCCTATTTCAATTCAACAATCATTGCGATTAGGGAAAAAGAAGTTGATATTCAAACGCCGGAAGGAAGAGTAACTGTAGCAAATGATTGGGTGTTGGCTATGACTGGGTACCAACCCAATCTTCCTTTTTTAGATAAAATTGGTATTACACTTTGCAATGATGCAACCTGCCAGCCAACGTATAATGAAGACACACACGAAACCAACCTGCCACATATTTATTTAGCAGGTGTTTTTGTGGCGGCATGAACACACATCGCTTGTTCATTGAGAACTCAAGAGAACATGCAGTAAAAATTCTGAATGACATAGTTAAACAAAACCTGAAACAGTGATTCGCTGTTTCAAGGAAAGAATAGAAAATTAAAGATTAGTCTTCTACCTTGTTGCTTACCAATGAAAGCTTCGCGAAATCTGAACCAGCAAAGATCTTTGCAAGATTAATATCCTGCGTTTTTTGATAAGCTGTCAAATTTTTTTGTGTTACAATACGCCAAAAGTTTTTTGCTTTAAGGTCGTTGTAATCTCTTCCTTGAACAATCAACCCACGAACAGGATCTCTTTTCTTTAATTCGAAGCGGATAATTTTTCCTTGTGGTATTGTTTCCTTGGCTAAGAATGTTTCAATTTGCTCTACTGTCATATTGGGCTAAGATAAGGGTTTGGAACCTTAAAAATGAAAATTTAAACGTTAAAGTTTTATATAAGAAGTCAGAAGTGGAATGCCATCAATTAAAATGATTTAAGATGCCTTTCTACTTCTGACTTTCCGATTTTATGCTTGTTACATTAATTCTATTTCACCATGCAATTTCACTTCATCACTTACTACCACTTATCCGGCCTCAGTTACAGCACTCCAGGTCAAGCCAAATTCCTTACGACTGATTTTTTCTTGTACTGTAAACCCAGCTTTTATTTGCCCATATGGATCGGTTACAATGCCGCCGTATTCTACAGTAACAGGTTTTGTTATTCTTCTGATAGTGAGATCGCCATGGAATTGACCTGAGTCACCACTCACTTCGTATTTCTTGCCTACAAACTTCAACTGGTTATGATTTTCTGCATCAAAGAAATCGGCTGATTTTATGTGTGTATCACGTTGTTGGTTATTCGTGTCTATGGAGTTAAAATCAGCAGTGAATTCAAATACGTGAAGCTGTATTAAAATCGTCGTTCTCTGTTTCAACTTCCAAATCAAATTGTTTGAAATAGCCAGAAACAGTTGTGATAATCAAGTGTTTTACTTTAAACTGAATTTCCGAGTGTGTTGGGTATATTTTCCATTTTATTCCTATAACTGAAATTTTTAGATAATAAATTTACAAATCAATGTTCAAACATCAAAATTTAATATTCCTAGCTTTTCGGTACAAGAATGCTGGCAATAGTTAGACAACATTTATTCATCTTTGCTGGCTATGAAGATTTTAAAATTTGGTGGTGCTTCTATTAGTACTGTAGAGCGGATCAAAAATATAAGTGGGATTCTTAAAAACTATCATGAGGAACAATTAGTGATTGTGATATCGGCTGTTGGTAAAACCACCAATGCATTAGAAAAAGTAGCTTCTGCTTTTTTTGAAGGTGATAAGCAAACGGCTTTGAACCTTTTTGCTGAGTTAAAGAAACAGCACCTTTCCCTACTGTCTGAATTAACCGAAGAAACAGAAAGTGAATCTTCTGAGCAGCTGATCAACTTTTTTACTGAGATCGAATGGCTATTGCATGACCAACCTATTCGTAATTATGATTACTATTACGATCAAATTGTTTGCGTTGGGGAATTACTGTCAAGCACCATCGTTAGTTATTATTTAAATAAACAAGGCATCGCTAATGGCTGGATTGATGTTCGAGATCTATTCAGAACAGATAATAATTTTAGAGATGCACATATCGACTGGTCGGTTACAACTCAAAAGGTTACGCAGGCAATCACTTTTCTGTTAAATCAAAACAATATCATTATTACACAAGGCTTTATTGGAGCAACAGATGAAAACGAAAGCACTACGCTTGGTCGTGAAGGGAGCGATTATACGGCAGCCGTTTTTGCTAATATTTTAAATGCAGCATCACAAACTATTTGGAAAGATGTTCCAGGTGTTATGAATGCAGACCCAAAGCAATTTCCGGATGCCCGATTAATAAAAGAACTGAATTATAAAGAAGTGATTGAAATGGCTTATTATGGTGCGCAGGTGATTCACCCCAAGACTATTAAACCATTGCAAAACAAAAGCATTCCGCTTTATGTAAAATCATTTATCAACCCTGATGCTGAAGGAACATGCATTCACAACAACGTAATTCACAACTTACCTCCGATTATTGTTTATAAGGATAAACAGGTGTTAGTGCAATTGATATCGAAAGATTTTTCCTTTGTGGGAGAACATTTGACCGCTGAGATTTATAAAATTTTCGGGGCCATTAAAACCAAGCCGAACCTTACCCAAAACACTGCTATCAGTTTAATGTGCGTGTTAGATGATCACCCGCAGAAAGTAGAAGAATTTGCTCTAAGGGCTTCTGAATACTTTGATGTTCAGGTACAACGAGATTTGCGCATGCTAACCATCAGGCATTTTACAAAAGAGTTGTTTGATCAATTGACTACCGATAAAAATATTTTGTTACGACAGCAAACAGCAGAAACTATCCAAGTGTTAATGCATTAGGGCTCGATCACGAAGCTTTGCAAAATTTTACGTGCAACGGGCTTGTCATTCAGCAATGCAGGTTGCCATGCAGGCATATTTTCCAAAGTAGCAATTAGATCATCATTAAAATCATCATTAACACCTTTCAATACTCTGAAATTATAACTAGTGCCGTCTGTGTCAATGACAAACTCAACTGTAACATAGGTTTTCTTTACACCTTCAGGCAAAGAAGAAGACATGGCCTTCCCTACTGACTCCAGGTACTTCATATATGTTTGCACACCACCTGGAAATTGCGGTGCCTGGTGTATTGCATCTGCCAATTCTGTAAATGTTTTTGTTCGATGGTGTACTTCTTTTCGTGGCGCTTTTACTGGTGGCGGAAGGGTTATTTTTTTTGACAAACCGCTAAATACATAATCTCCGCGATCATTCACCATAATAACGGGCAATTGATGCGTCGCTTCGAAATGATCATATACACTTTCCAATCGTTGTGAAAATGTTTTTAAACCGGCATTTGATTTACATAAATTAGTTAAGTACTCAACGCTGCGTTTGTTGTTATAGCGAACTGGGAAAATATGTACCGGAATAAAATCCTGCCCTTGATCTTTAGCATGTGCTGCCAAAACATAAATCTCATCAATTTGTTGGTCCGTCACCGGTATACAACCGACAGTAACACAACTACCATGAATATAAATATCGCCACCAGGCTGTAATGAATCACTTAAAATACGATCAGAAGCATTTGGATAATTAATACCAAGTGATAAATAATAATTGCTGTTCGGGTTGAATTCGTTGATGTAATAAAAACCTTCTGGCACCTGATAATCGCCTTGCATGCGTTTTGGCCCGAGGCTTCCTGCCAATGCACAAACACGATAGGTTTTAAAAAGTTTATAAGGTTCTTTGCGATCGTTCTTTACCCAAACTTCTAACTGACTATCGTATTTAAAGGAACGGATGTACACAAATTTTGCAGGCCATTCTAACCCCTTTGCCTTGAACTGCTTTTGCAGGGTGTCTTCTTTACGCTTCATTGCCTCGTTAGGACGAGGTAAGGTCTTTTGGAAATCAATAAAAGTAACGGCTGATTGTGCCAATGCGCCAGTGCTCACAGTGATCAATAAAACAAATGCAATCAGGTTTTTCATTGTAAGGTGGTTGTCGGGGTTTGTTAAAGCAAGTTCGGGAAACAAATGCTAAGGAAAGGTGAAAGACATTGCTGTCTTTCACCTAGTATTATAAGTTTCCTCTGGCTGCCTGTTCTCTTTCTATAGCTTCAAACAATGCTTTAAAATTTCCTTTACCAAAGCTCTTCGCACCCTTCCGTTGAATTATTTCAAAGAATAGAGTTGGTCTGTCCTGAACCGGTTTTGAAAACAATTGTAACAGATAGCCTTCATTATCCCTGTCTACTAAAATACCTAATTCTTTCAACGGTTCTAAATCCTCATCAATATGTCCTACACGGTCAATTAAATCATCATAATAACTCGAAGGCACTTTTAAAAACTCTACACCACGACTCATTAAATCCTTCACTGTTTTAACAATGTCAGCGGTAGCTAACGCCACGTGTTGTACACCTTCACCGCCATAAAATTCCAGATACTCTTCTACTTGTGATTTTTTCTTTCCTTTTGCAGGCTCATTGATTGGAAACTTTACAAAGCCATTTCCATTACTCATTACTTTACTCATTAACGCAGAGTACTCGGTAGAAATATCTTCATCATCAAACGTCAAAATATTTTTGAAGCCCATCACGTCTTCATAAAATTTCACCCATATGTTCATCTGATTCCAGCCAACATTTCCAACGCAATGATCCACATACAAAAGGCCAGTATCGGCTGGCGCAAAATGCGGATTGCTCCAGGGTCTGAAACCCGGCATAAAAGCACCAGCATAATTTCTTCTTTCTACAAACAGATGGATGGTATCTCCGTATGTATGAATGCCACTTAGCACTACTTCGCCGTTGTCGTCTTGCAAACGTTTAGGTTGCATATAGCTTCTACCGCCACGTTTGGTTGTCTGTTCCCATGCATCGGTAGCATCATCTACACGCAAGGCTAGAAACTTTACCCCATCACCATGTTTGTAAATATGTTCAGCAATTTCATTATTGGCTCGAATAGGCGTCGTTAAGACGAACGTCAATTTGTTTTGACGTACAACGTAACTTGCCCGGTCCTTCACTCCGGTCTCAGGACCTGCATAAGCAATAGCCTGGAACCCGAAAGCACTCATATAATAATGGGCCGCTTGTTTTGCATTACCCACGTAAAACTCCACATAATCGGTTCCTTGCAGGGGCAGGAAATCCGTTTGTTGTTGTACGCTTGATTTGTTTTCTGTTGCTGTGAGGGTTGACATAATTATTTTATTTTGAAATCAGCATTGCTAATTCTAGGGAACACCTGTTGCGTCGCACTCTTCTACATACAGGAATTCTACCCGACAAATTTAAAGAAATCAATCTTCACGTGTTATTAAAGACCAAACGGAAAGGTTTCAGGCATCTGCTTGCTATAAGCCGGCAAGCCTAAAGGATGCAAAGCCTTTGTTTCATCCAAAAAGATAAAAGCATCATAGCGTTGCGCCATTACCAACGGAACATAATTTTCAAAGCGTTCCCTGTATGGATCGTACACCACGCCGATCGCCCTGTGTTTAATGGCTGTTTCATATTGCTCACTTATGTCTTCAGTATTGAATAATAAGTAGCGATCATCTGCATTTTGATGATGCAACATGTATTCAATACTTTCTTCCCTTGCCTGCGGAACTTCTATTTCTTTCATTGGAACTCCCCATTTCTCACCTGCAATCACGCTTACTTTATAAGAGCCAAACCCAACAAGATAAACTTTGTTTATGCCATATTGTTCCCTTGCAGTTGGCCAATATTTACCATGCCTGCTCGTTTCATATCAGTGGCTCGTGCATCACCGACATGTGTGTTGTGCTCCCACACAATTCCTTTTGCATTTGCTCCATGAAATTGCAGTAAGCGATCCAAGGTCTCCATCATATGCGTATCACGTATGTTCCAGCTTTCATTGTCAAAGCCCATCATGCTGCGATAGTATTTTTTTGTATTCACAGCAATTAATGCATTTTGTTTGTTGTTAAAAGCAGCTTCTCTATCACCGTCTAGGTGTTGTGCTTTTGTTCGCATTTCTTTCAGCATCTGCAACACTTTATCGACAACTATGCTCTGTTAGAGAATAGTGTGCATAAGCCTGTTCGTTCTCTTCAAAAGGTTCGAAACATTTAATGGCTTGCTTGACTGATTGCGCAGCTTGAGGATCTTCTTTTTCAAGGTAATCCATGATTGAGTACATGCTGTCCCATAGGCTGAAAACATCTAATCCGTAAAGGTCAACCTTTTTATCTATTGGTAGATGCTTGTTATGTTCTAGCAACCATTCCGCTAATGCAGCTATCTCCAATTAGCACACATCCATGTTGGCCAGCGATCAAAACTGCGAAGCACGTCTACGATATTATTACCAGCATCGTGATAGCCTTTGATGTAACGATTGATTTTATAGCAGTCAGGCCAATCGCCTTCCACGGCAATGAAATTGAAACCTTTTTCTTCAATTAATTGTTTGGAAATATCTGTTCGCCAGGTGTAATAATCGTGCGTGCCATGAGAGGCTTCACCCAACATTACCACGGGTACATCAGCAATATCATCTAATAATGCATTGAGATCTTTTGCTGTTTCCAGTTTGTACATACAAAGGTTTTTGAAGTTTGCACAAGTCTTAAACCAAAGCATCTTTATTTTTGCCTCATGCTCAAAGTTGGTATTCTAGGCGGCGGACAGCTAGGTCGTATGTTATTACAGGCTGCTGCAAATTATCCGGTAGAAACACATGTTTTAGAAAACGATGATACTTGTCCTGCTTCACACCTTTGCACCTATTTTATAAAAGGTGATATAACAGACTTTGATACCGTTTATCGGTTTGGACAAGGCTTGGATGCTATTACCATTGAAATTGAAAATGTAAATATTGAAGCATTAGAGGTATTGGAAAAAGAAGGTGTCGCTATTTTCCCCAAACCTGCAGTGCTTCGGATTATTAAGAACAAAGCCTTACAAAAGCAATATTATTTCGAGTACGAAATTCCTACAGCCGAGTTCACCATTATTACTTCAAAAAAAGAAATTGAACAATGGCAGCAACTTCTACCCGGCGTGCAAAAGCTAGCTGAAGGCGGCTATGATGGTCGTGGTGTGCAAATGATTTCCGATCTGGCAAGTATCGATAATGGCTTTGACGGTCATAGTGTGCTGGAGAAAAAGGTTAGGGTTAAAAAAGAAATTGCGCAAATTGTTGCCGTAGGCCAAGATGGAAAAACAGCTTTATACCCGCCTGTTGAAATGTTGTTTAATAAAGATTTAAACTTACTCGATTATCAGCTTTGTCCTGCAGAAATAAGTCAGGCTGCCTTATGGAAAGTAGAGGCAATTGCACTTTCTGTTGTTCGTCATTTTCATTCAGCCGGTTTATTTGCAGTAGAATTATTTGTCGATCAAAACGATGATGTTTTTGTAAACGAAACTGCTCCTCGGGTACATAATAGTGGCCATCATACTATTGAGGCACATTATAGCTCCCAGTTTGATATGTTATGGCGCATCATTTTAAATTATCCGTTGGGTAATACAAAAGCTGTTCTTCCTTCAGTAATGGTTAACCTCATAGGAAAAGAGGGATATAGTGGAGAGGCTAAATATGAAGGTTTAGAAGAAGTGTTAGCCATTGACAATGCATTTGTTCATATTTATGGTAAAACACACACAAAGCCTGGAAGGAAAATGGGACACGTTACAATCATTAGCCATGAAAAAAAAGATCTAATATACAAAGCAAACAAGGTGAAAAACATGCTATCTGTTGTTGCCTGATAGCTTATAAAGCTTATTTACCGCTTATCCGTGGGCAAGGTTAATTAAGGTTAATGTATAAACGATGTTAGAACTTTAAGAAAAAGCCTTCGTTATTCTATTTTATTTTTGCGCCTTATTCAACCCACGAAACATAAGATGAATTTAAGACACCCCTTGTTCTTAGTACTCCCGTTATTGATCCTTATCACTTCTTGTGACAGCAGTGAAAGAAAGAAAGAAGCAGAGCAGAAACAAAAAGGAGGCGGAGTTCGTCCACCTGCAAGGGCCGATGCTTATATAGTAAAAACACAGTTACTGACAGATAAATTAGAAACGCCAGGGTCGTTACTTTCTAATCAGGAAACAGAAATTCATCCTGAAGTTGCGGGCCGCATTACCGGTATTTATTTTAAAGAAGGTTCGTTTGTAAACAAAGGCGCTTTGTTGGTAAAGCTAAACGATGCCGACTTGCAAGCGCAACGAAAAAAGATTGAAACACAAATTCGTGTTGCTCAACAAAATCTAAATCGCTCTGAAAAATTATTGAAAATTGGTGGTATCAGCAAGCAGGATTATGAAAACACAGAACTTACATTAAGTAGTGCAAAGGCTGATTTAGCTGTTACTAATACGCAAATTGAAAAAACAAATATCAGAGCTCCGTTCAGCGGTAAACTTGGATTACGATTAGTAAGCAGCGGCGCTTATGTAAGCACACAAACAGCACTTACTACTATCAGCCAGTTAAATCAAATGAAAATTGATTTCACTGTGCCAGAGCGTTATATCCCACAAATTAAGCTCGGCCAGTTTGTAAACTTTACTGTAGAAGGCAACAACAGGACGTATGCAGCAAAAATAGTAGCGACCCAATCAAAAATTATGGAGAACACAAGAAGCCTTCAAGTTCGTGCAGCAGTTCAAGGCTCCCAGTCAGGATTAACTCCAGGCAACTTTGCCAAGGTGATCATCAACTTTGAGCCTAACCCCAATGCCATCATGATTCCTACACAGGCAATTGTTCCGCAAGCAAGAGGGAAAAGAGTTTATTTGTATAATCGTGGTAAGGCAAAAGCTGTAGATGTAACAACAGGCTTAAGAGATTCTGCAAATGTTCAAGTGTTGACAGGCTTAAAGCCGGGCGACACTATTTTGGTCACAGGACTATTAACGGTAAGACCTGATGCAAAAGTTAACTTAGGACGTGTATTAAATGGCACCCAACAGCCTAAACAAAAAGGTGATTCAACCAAAGTAACAATTGCAAAGCAGACAAAATAATTTTTGATTGAAAGCAGCTCCACGGAGCAGCGGAACCGAGGTTTTATGAATATTTCAGAACTAAGTTTACGAAGACCTGTCTTAGCCATTGTACTAAACATTCTCATTGTAGTATTTGGTATTATTGGCTTTAAATTTTTAGGTGTACGTGACTATCCTGCTATTGACCCACCTAATATTAATGTAGGGACTTCGTATGGTGGCGCAAACCCAGACATCATCGAAACACAGATCACTGAACCACTTGAAAAAGCTATCAATGGTATTGCCGGTATCAAAAATATTACTTCATCGAGCAGCCAGGGCCGCAGTAATATTAATGTGGAGTTTGACTTGAGTGTGGATCTGGAAACTGCGGCAAATGATGTACGCGACAAAGTTTCACAAGCCACTCGTTCGCTCCCACAAGACTTGGATGCGCCTCCGGTTGTTTCAAAAGCTGATGCTTCGTCCGATCCTATTTTGTCAATGACGGTGCAAAGCGATACGCGAAATCAATTACAAATTTCGGAGTATGCAAATAATGTTCTGGTAGAACGCTTACAAACCATTCCCGGCGTGAGTGGTATACAAATTTGGGGCGAAAAGCGTTATGCGATGCGCATTTGGTTCGATCCACAAAAATTAACTGCGTACGGCCTTACACCTATTGACGTTCAAAATGCATTGCAAAAAGAAAATGTGGAGTTGCCCGCAGGAAAATTATCTGGCGATGCTACCGAATTAATTGTTCGCACATTTGGAAGACTGAACACTGAAGAAGAATTCAACAATATCATTGTAAAAAATGCCAATGGAAGTGATGTTCGAATAAGAGACATCGGTGAAGTGGTGTTGGGTCCCGAAAATGAAGAAAGCATTTTAAAGGAAAGTGGAATTCCAATGATCGCTTTAGCCATTATCCCGCAACCTGGTTCTAACTATGTAGCTATATCCAATGAATTTTACAAGCGACTGGATCAGATTAAAAAAGAAGTGCCTTCCGACATTAAGTTAAACATTGCACTCGATCAAACGAAATTCATTAAAAAATCTATTTCAGAAGTAGAAGAGACATTGATCATTGCCATTGTGTTGGTAATTCTCATTATTTATTTATTCTTCCGCGATTGGATCATTGCACTTCGTCCCTTGATTGACATTCCCGTGTCGTTAATTGGTGCATTTTTTATCATGTATCTGGCAGGCTTCACTATCAACGTACTTACGCTTCTTGCCATTGTAATGGCAACGGGTTTGGTTGTGGATGATGGTATTGTAGTCACTGAAAATATCTTTAAAAAACTGGAAGGCGGCATGAACAAATGGAAGGCTGCTAAAGAAGGTTCAAAAGAAATTTATTTTGCTGTAATAGCTACGTCCATCACACTGGCAGTAGTTTTCTTACCGATCATTTTTTTGCAAGGTTTTATTGGAAGATTATTCCGTGAATTTGGTATTGTGGTGGCTGGTGCCGTATTGATATCTGCCTTTGTATCATTAACACTTACACCCGTCCTCAACGTAAAACTTACAAAGAGCGTTCATAAGCATTCGTGGTTTTATTATAAAACAGAAAGCTTTTTTAAATGGATGGATGAAACTTACAGAAAAGCATTGACCGGCTTTATGAAAGTTCGTTGGATAGCATTTATGATTGTAGTGATTTGTGGATGTGTTATTTATATCATTGGAAAAGATATGCCATCAGAATTGGCGCCAATGGAAGACCGAAGTCAATTTCGCTTACAGGTTCAGGCACCAGAAGGAACATCATTCGATTATACAGATAAGTACATTGACCGTCTTTCGCAGTTAATGCTTGACTCAGTTCCTGAGAAGCAAACGGTTTTATCTATCACTGCTCCCGGCTTTAGTGGTGGATCTGCAAACACAGGTTTTGTGCGGGTTACGTTGGTTGATCCAAAACAAAGAGAACGTTCTCAGAAGGATATTGTGGCAATGGTCAATCGTAATCTTTCAAAATATAGTGAAGGAAGAGCTTTTGCCATTGAAGAGCAAACGATTCAAGTAAATCGTCGCGGTGGACAGCCGGTTCAATTCGTTATTCAAAACAATGATTTTGATAAACTAGTGAAAGTACTGCCCAGGTTTTTAGAAGAAGCGAATAAGAGCTCTGTGTTACAAGGTGTAGATGCTGATCTAAAGTTTAATAAACCCGAATTACGTATCAATGTCGATCGTTTAAAAGCCAACCAGTTAGGCATAAGTGTGCAGGATATTTCGAACACCTTAAACCTTGCATTAAGTAACCGTCGCCTTGGTTATTTTACGAAAGAAGGAAAGCAATACCAGGTTATGGGACAAGTTGCCCGTGCTGATCGTGACGACCCGACTGATCTGAAAGGCATCTATGTTCGTAATAATGCAGGAACAATGATTAGTTTGGATAACCTGGTAACCTTTAGCGAAGCGACAACGCCTTCTACTATTTATCACTTCAATCGCTTCAAATCTGCAAGTATTTCAAGTGGGTTAGCGCCGGGTAAAACAGTGGGTGATGGTGTTAAGGAAATGCAACGGATTGCGAAGGATTTGTTAGATGATACTTTTACCACTTCCCTTTCCGGTTCGTCCAGAGACTATGCAGAAAGTTCCAATAACATCGGCTTTGCTTTCTTCCTTGCTTTGGGATTGATTTTTTTAATTCTTGCCGCCCAATTCGAAAGCTTTATCGATCCTTTAATTATTATGATCACCGTTCCGCTTGCCATTGCAGGTGCTTTGCTTTCGTTATGGATCTTTAACCAAACACTCAATATCTTCTCCGAAATTGGTATGATCATGTTGATTGGACTGGTAACGAAGAATGGTATTCTGATAGTAGAATTTGCCAATCAAAACAGGCTTAATGGTATGGACAAAATGGAAGCAGCTATTTACTCTGCATCAATGCGTTTGCGTCCTATCCTGATGACCAGTTTGGCAATGGCTTTAGGTGCCTTGCCTATTGCACTTTCGCTGGGTGCTGCAGCAACAAGCCGAATTCCATTAGGTATCGTAATTGTTGGTGGTATCATATTCTCGCTGATCTTGACCTTGTTTGTTATTCCAGCGATGTATTCTTATTTATCCAGCGCTAAGAAGAAAAGTGAATTGGATACAGAAATTCTTGATGAACAAAATCGTGTACCCGAACATGTGTAAACAAAAAATGATGAAGACTTTATTCCTTACGGTTGGGTTGATATTTGGTATAAGCGCCTGGGCACAACAAGATTCATTGACGGTTGAAGAAGCCGTTGCGGTAGCTCTTCGCAATAATTATGATATTTTGTTATCAAGAAATGATTCTGCAATTGCTTCGATAAATTATGCCTACATCAATGCAGCTTTTTATCCAAGACTTAACGCAACCGGAACCTATTTATTTAATAACAATGCACAAACGCAAAGGCTAGCCGACGGTGCGGAGAAAACAAGAACGGGTATCACTTCTAGCAATCTAAATGCAGCTATTAATTTAAACTGGGTGGTGTTTGACGGCTTCAAAATGTTTGTGGCCAGAGAGCAGCTGGCAGAGTCCATTCGTTTAGGAAATTTGATAATAAAAAATCAGGTTGTCAATACTGTTTCGGACGTTATTAAAACATACTACGATATAGTACGCCAGACACAACAATTACGTAATATCCGTGAGCAGCAACAACTCAGTGCGGATCGGTTACGTATTGCCCGATATCGCTTTGATATTGGTGTGGGTATTAAGACAGATGTATTGCAAGCACAAATTGATTTTAACACACAAAAGGCTGCTGAATTAAACCAACTAAATACCATTGCGCAACGTAAGCAGGATCTGAATTTATTAATGAATGTGCGTCGCGATGTCGATTACAAAGTAACAGACTCCATACCTGTGAGGTCTGATTTGGCATTGGGAACAATTTTAAACAACATCACAGAAACCAGCCCAGCATTGCAAATTGCCAATGAAAATATTGACGTGGCACGATTAGCGGTTCGAAGTGCAAAAGCAGACCGCTTTCCAACCGTTGCCTTAACATCGGCTTATAGCTTTTCAAAAGTGAATAACAATGCAGTCATTAATCCTCTTCAACCATTGTTTAATTTGAACAAAGGATTGAATTATGGCTTTACAGTTTCAGTTCCAATCCTAAACAACTTCACTGTTCGGAGGCAAATACAGCAGGCGCAATTAGCTGTAAACTTTCAACAATTGCGTTATGAAAGCTTACAAGCAATTACTAACAGAGATGTACAAAAAAATTATAGCGCTTATGCAGCACAGCAATCCATCATTACTGTTACTGATTCGATCATTACTTATGCACGTGAAAACCTAATGATCCAGCGTGAACGTTATCGTCTTGGTGCTACTACCATTATTGATTTGCGTACAGCAGAACAAAATTTGGAGAATGCTATCACTACATACATCAATGCACGATATAGTGCAAAAATTGCTGAAACAGAATTACTGCGTTTACGTGGTGAAATCATTAAGTAGTTTGCTGTTGTTTTTTGAAGTTCTATTTTAGCTGCAAATTCTTACAATGGCCGAAACCTCCTCTCCACTTGTTGGTATTATCATGGGCAGCGACAGCGATTTATCAATAATGAAAGCAGCTGCTGAAATATTACAGGAGTTTTCTATTCCGTATGAATTAACCGTGGTGTCTGCACATCGCACACCATTGCGTATGGTGGAGTATGCGCAAAGAGCGTCTGAAAGAGGTTTGAAAACAATCATTGCTGGTGCAGGCGGAGCTGCCCATTTGCCAGGAATGGTTGCTTCTATTACAACATTACCCGTGATAGGTGTCCCAATTAAATCTACTAATTCGATTGACGGCTGGGATTCGATCCTATCTATTTTGCAAATGCCTAACGGCGTACCTGTTGCTACTGTAGCTTTAAATGCAGCAAGGAATGCGGGCATTTTAGCCGCAGAAATCATTGGCGCCTTTGATGCATCTATTGCTGAAAATGTCGCAGCTTACAAAAACAAATTAAGTGAAGAAGTAGGGAAAAAAGTTGATGGGTTAAAAGACGAATGGAACAACCAATTTGACAAAACCTGATTAATTACTAACCTATTGTGCTATTAAGATATGTTGATAAATAAATTGATGTTATTTGAATAAAAAGATGTTGTGAAATTGTCTAAGTAA
>PSMG01000026.1:3278-40017 GCA_040290035.1 Chitinophagaceae bacterium | reverse complement strand
TAACGGAAGATTATTACGGTGAAGAGTTGAAATACCAGAATATAATTGATCAAAAATCAAATGTAACAGAGCTGTCTACTGCGCCTGTTGTCACACACTCTGTTGATCAAATCAATATTCAATTATCCGCAAGAGTTTGCCAACAAGCAAAGCACAGGTGAAGTGTATTTTTATCGATACTCAGATGCTTCCAAAGATTTGAAAAAGTCTTTTGCTGCTAACAGTAATAATATTCAAGTGAAATTGCCTGTTTCACTTTCGGGCTCTTACGAGTTGAAATTAACCTGGAGTGCTAACGGCAAAAATTATTTCAACGAACGCAAAATATTTTTTTTAGTTGTGAATATTATCGAAGTGATAAATACAGCGTTGATCATGGGAGCTATAAGCAGTTTCCATTGCATTGGCATGTGCGGTACCCTAGCATTTGCATTGCCCATTACTCATCGGAGTGACTGGCAAAGGGCTTTGGGGAGCTTAATGTATAATTTCGGAAGAATATTTACCTGTTCTGCTTTGGGGTGCTCTTAGGTTTTGCCGGTCAGTTTCTGATCGCATCAAAATACCAAAACATTTTATCGAGAGCCTTAGGTGCTATTATTTTGCTTATTTGTTTTTACCAAAAAAAAGTAACCGCTTCTTATGCTATCGTGTCATCTGCAAATAAGCCATTTATTTGGCTTAGAACATTGCTAGGCAAATTATTTACTTTCCAAAAATTTTCTTCGCTATTCGCTATTGGTTTGCTTAATGGTTTACTTCCTTGCGGCATGATCTATTTGGCCATAACCTCGTCTTTTCTTACCGGTAGTGCTATTAAAGGCAGTTTGTTCATGTTCTGTTTTGGACCAGGCACGCTTCCTATTATGCTTTCAGTTGTTTTCTTTGGTAGTTTTTCTGGACAACAATTGCGGACGAATGTTAGAAAGGCTGTACCGGTATGCTTGTTTGTTATGGCCGTTTTATTGGTGATGCGGAGCTTAAACCTTGGTATTCCCTATGTGAGCCCTTATATATCACAGCATGCAACTCAGACTGTAGGTTGTCATTAAAATAAAGCTCTGATTGCCGCTCTGCCAATATTTACTGTTTTTGATTCTCCGGCCTTTCTTCCTTCGTATTGAAAGTTGATCTCAACGTTATTTAATAAACGCTTAGTGAAATCAAGCGACCATAAATAATTTTTACCAGGCAATAGGCCTTCCAACATAATATAACTTACGGTAGTATTGGCTACAGAGTTAAAGGAGATATAGTTATAGGTAAATCGGGCATTGATCGTACTACTTTGAAATACGTTGTATTTGCTTTCGAAGTTCAATGAATTGGATTGCGATTGTTCTCCTCCATAAAACGGATTATTACTTCTTTTGTCAAATTTGTATCCGGTTTGAATACGCAGTTTTGTTCGATCGATAAATACAAGCTGTGGTTCAACACTGTAAATATCTAATTCGTAATTACGATTATTGAAACTTGGCGTAAACAATGCATTAAAGCCTTTACGGGTATTTAGATTGATGGTGAATGATTGGCTCAATATCCATCTCAGTTTTGCTGTCCAGTTATTAATCCGCCTGCTTTCATATCCATAGGTCAGCAGTGCCTTTCCGGTATTTTGAATATTGGTTAGGTCAAGTCCCCATTTGCTGGCATAACGATTAAATGAAAGCGTATTACCAAAAACGGTGTTTGATGAAATTAGTGCTGTATCATTGATGCTATATTTAAACGGATCAAATTGAAAGTCGCCTCTTGCAATTGACTTCTTGGACTTTTGCATAGAGGTCTGCAAGTTGAAGCGAGCCAGAAATTTACTAATTGGTTGGATCGTAGCGCTGTTCAAAATAGCTCTTGGATTAAACATGAAACTATAATTCAGCGTTATATAATTTGCTTTCAAATACTGATTTGTTGGTGTAAATATCCGAATGTATTTTGCCTGGTCTTGAAACTGCGCTACTTCAAATTCGTTTAACTGCTGAATGCCATCACCATTATAATCTATCCAAACATATTCGCCCTTGCCTGGCGGTACTTCGAGGTAAGCAAAATCTCTACGCTGCTCTTGCCCGGTTCCTAAATCATATAATAAATTGCCTGTAATAAAACCATTGAATTCGTTGATCAAATATTCAGCACGACCTAAAACCGTTCTATCCGCCGTTTGATTCGAAACCTTCGTATTGTAAACATCTAGTTTGCGATAGGTGGCAGTGAATAAAAACTGGTGATGTTCATTTTTCAACAGCTCCGCCTGCAGATTGTAATTATAGCTTCTGTCTCCTCTTACTAATTCATAACCCATTGGATATTTATCCGAACGTGTGGTGAATGTGAAAGACATCTTATTGCGGTTACGTTCGTTCGTTTTTATATAAGCCGAATAAACATCAAAAGAGAAACTATTATAGTCAATTGTGTCAGTCTTTCTTTCGTGCACTTCGTTTTTCTCAAGGGCATATCGTATGCCAATACGCATTAACCCAAAACTTTTCAATTGCTTACTTACATCAATTACCGGACGTATATAACTTCCACTATTCCCTTCCGTTTTGAAGTTAGTAATCGCAAACTGGTTATTGAATTGCCATCCGCTTAATTCTACCGAATGCTGCAAAATATTTTGATAGCCTTGATAGTTATCGCTTCGCTGGTAAGTCATGAGTTGATAATTCAGCGAGTGATTGTGATTGTTTTTTAGTTTCGAAGAAAAACGCACAATGTTTTCTGTAGCGGGTGTTAATTGTGCAGTAATAGGCAAACCCCATTCTCGTGAAAACTCCACATAACGCAGTCTTTCCAATGGCTTGAAACGATCTTGCACATGTTCATAGTCGAATGTAGAAAGCAGAGTGAGTTTTCGGACTGTATTGAGTGTAGCCGTATTGCTGTATTGAATTTTTGCGGCAATACCTGTGTTATCACCTTTATCTTTTTTAGAGAATGTGTTCACATCATAATTACTTAATGCAAACTCAGTTTTCAAACTATTATTCGCATCAATTTGATATTCTGTTCCTAAGCTAATTAATTGCTGCTTTTTTGGTGTAACCAATATTGTTACAGGCTCATAGCGTCCTTGTTTAATGCCATTTATTGGTTGTATAAAGCGATATACCTTTCCATTCGCACCGTTAAAGTCGGGAATGTAATTGCCTTTGCCGACACCAACATCTGAGAATGATAAAGAATACTTTGCAAGCGCTGGATCGGTTGAATAACGATAAAAAGAATCTTGATAAATCCCGACCGTGTAATAAACTTTTTCATACAAGATTTTATTTGTTGCGAAAGCTGTATCCAGAACTGCATTAGGGTATAATGCATTTTGAATGCTATCTCCCACATTGAACAAAAATTGCTTTTGGGCTGCATCTAACGTTTGGTTAATCGGTGAGTTCTTCGCATCATTATTATTGAACGCAGCAATTTTTAATTTCAATTTATTGTTGATATCAATACCCTGAAATGCATATAGATTAGCGTTTAAAAAATTGCGATCGGCGTATTCAAACTCAATTTGAATACGGGAATCTTTAGTGATCATGCGCCGGGGCATGAATGTAACTTCAGCCGTATTATAATTAATTACATAATCCTGGTCTTCGCCACGCTGCAACAACTCGCCATCCAAAAAAACCCGTTCCGTGTTAGCAAGTACAATAAAGAACAATTCATTGTGGGCGCCTGTAAGCCGGTAAGGACCCTGATTACCCTCCAAAGGCTGAATCACATTTCGGGTAAACTTTCCTTTAGCAATCGACCCACTTACTATTGTTGAAGATTGCACTGATTTAGAAACGCGATTGGTTGTTTGGAATGAGATACCTTGTAATCGTTTATAAAAATTCAGGAAGTATAAATTATTTTGACGTAGATCGATATCACCCAAATTTAGTTGCCAGTTTTTTTTCTTGAATTGGAGAAAAACCTGGTCAAATTCATTCAATCGTTGTGTTGTTCCATCAGGCTGAATTGGAATATTATTATCTGATAAAGCGGCGGCGATCTCAATACTGTCTTTTAGCATCCCATTCAACTGCAACTGGAAGTTGGAATTCACTACAGCGTCTTGATTATTGCCAAACGAAATAGCACGGCCAAAGCTTCCATTGTATTGAATGGAACCAAAGTCAAAAACCGAACGTGGTGTTTCCTTACTAATTGCATTAAATTCAAACGGCGCAATTGACATTCGGTTCATGATGCTGTCAAAATCTATATGTCGTACAACGGCATTTAATTTATTGGAAAACACACGATACGTAATGGTGATTGTATCATTTGCAGGCCTTTGCTTCCAATACAGAATACTTTGAACAAAATCCAAACGATAACTGCTGTCTGCAACGCCTGAAATATGAAATGTTTTTGGGATAATGCTAAGCGAATCCAATCGAAGCGTATCGCTGTTTACAAAAATTCGTTTTATCCGCAAATTAGATTGCGCAGGAACCTGAGCTTTGACCAAGAAAGCAAAAAGTAGAAGGATACACGAAAGCAGTATACGGCTCAAAAGCTTCAATAGAAAAGGTTTTTCAAATATTGTAAAAATGCTTCATTTAAACGTGCAAACAAAGCATTAATTGTTAAAGACGCTATTAGATAGTCAATTAGCTGCGCAAAACAAAAAGACCTATAAGGTCTTCAAACCTTATAGGTCTATATTCAGGTGATTAGCCAAATCAATTATAGTTGTTATTTATCTGCTGACAAGCCTGCTACCAAATATTCCTTGTGCATGCGAGAAATATTTGTAACAGAAATTTCTTTTGGACAAACAGCTTCGCAGGCACCGGTAAACGTACAGCTACCGAAACCTTCTTTATCCATTTGTGCTACCATGCTTAATGCACGGTTGGTACGTTCAGGATTACCTTGTGGCAACAGTGCAAGATGAGTGATTTTTGCAGCTGTAAACAAAGAAGCCGAAGCATTTTTACAAGCTGCCACACAAGCACCGCAAGCAATACAAGCTGCAGCAGCAAACGAAGCATCTGCTTTATCCTTATCAATAGGAATAGTGTTGCCATCAACAGCGTTACCTGTGTTTACCGAAATAAAACCACCTGCTTGTACAATTCTATCGAAGGCTGTGCGGTCAACCGCTAAATCTTTTATTACAGGAAAAGCGTTAGCACGCCATGGTTCCACCACAATGGTATCACCATCTTTAAAAGCTCGCATATGCAACTGGCAGGTAGTAGTTGCATGCCAAGGTCCATGCGGACGACCATTGATGTACATTGAACACATGCCGCAAATACCTTCGCGACAATCATGGTCAAATGCAATAGGGTCTTTTCCTTCACGTATTAAACGTTCATTCAAGACATCAAACATTTCAAGAAAAGACATCTCCGAAGAAATATCGTTTACCTGATAGGTTTCAAATCTTCCTTCACTGTTTTTATTTGCTTGTCTCCACACTTTCAGTGTGAGGTTCATGTTATAGTGTTCCATACGGATATAACTATGTTGTAAAAAATTATTTATAAGAACGCTGGCTTGGTTTCACCACATCATACTTCAACTCTTCTTTATGTAATTCCCAATCATGTTCACCTTTCATTTCCCACGCAGCTACATACATAAATTGATCATCATGACGTAATGCTTCGCCTTCTTCGGTTTGGTGCTCTTCACGGAAGTGGCCACCACAGCTTTCTTCACGATGCAACGCATCTCTACACATCAATTCTCCTAGTTCAATAAAATCAGCTACACGGCCAGCTTTATCTAATTCCGGATTAAAATCATTGATCGCTCCTGGTATGCGTATATCGCTCCAGAATTCTTTTTTCAATTGTTGTATTTCTGCAATAGCTTCCTTTAGTCCTTCTGCGTTACGAGCCATACCGCATTTATCCCACATGATCTTTCCTAAACGTTTGTGCATGCTTTCAACAGTTTGCCTGCCGTTGATGCTCATCAAACGCTCTATACGTTCACGAACATTTTTCTCTGCTTCTTCAAATGCAGGATGGGAAGTTGGAATAGCGCTTACCCGAATCTCATCTGCCAGGTAATTACCAATAGTATAAGGAATCACAAAATATCCATCCGCCAAACCTTGCATCAATGCTGAAGCACCCAAACGGTTAGCACCATGGTCAGAGAAGTTGGCTTCGCCCAATGCATATAAACCAGGAATGGTGGTCATTAGTTCATAGTCAACCCAAAGTCCGCCCATCGTGTAGTGTACTGCAGGATAAATACGCATTGGCACTTCGTATGGATTTTCGCCTGTAATTTTTTCATACATGTCGAATAGATTACCATACTTTTCTTTCACTACTTCTTTACCAAGTGACGTAACAGTTGCGGCATCTGCATTAATCAAACCACGTTTACTGGCTTCGATTCTTCCATAACGCTGAATGGCATCCGCATAATCCAAATACACAGCTTGTTTAGATGTTCCAACGCCATAACCAGCATCACATCTTTCTTTTGCGGCACGGGACGCCACGTCACGAGGGACAAGGTTGCCAAAGGCAGGATATTTTCTTTCTAAATAATAATCTCTTTCCTCTTCTGGAATATCGCCCGGCCTTCTTGTTTCACCTTGCTTTTTAGGAACCCAAATCCGACCATCATTACGCAACGATTCTGACATCAATGTCAATTTCGACTGATGCTCGCCGGTAACAGGAATACAAGTAGGGTGAATTTGCGTAAAGCAAGGATTACCAAAAAAGGCACCCTTCTTATGTGCTTTCCAGGCAGCCGTCACATTACTACCCATTGCATTGGTAGATAAATAAAAAACGTTTCCATAACCACCGCTGCACAATAGCACTGCATGGCCAAAATGACGTTCTAGTTCTCCAGTGACTAAATTGCGGGCAATAATACCACGAGCCTTACCATCAATCATGACAATCTCCAACATTTCATGACGGGTGTATTGCTTCACATTTCCCAAAGCCACTTGTCTTTCTAATGCTTGATAAGCACCAATCAATAACTGCTGTCCTGTTTGTCCGGCCGCATAAAATGTTCTTTGTACTTGCGTACCACCAAATGAACGGTTACTCAACAAACCACCATACTCACGTGCAAAAGGAACACCCTGTGCTACGCACTGATCAATGATAGCGGCACTTACTTCTGCCAAACGATATACATTGGCTTCACGTGCACGATAGTCGCCACCTTTGATGGTATCATAAAAAAGACGGAACACAGAGTCTCCATCATTTTGATAATTCTTTGCCGCATTAATTCCACCTTGTGCAGCAATAGAGTGTGCACGACGAGGAGAATCCTGGAAGCAAAATGCTTTTACCTTATAACCTAACTCACCAAGCGAAGCAGCTGCCGAGGCACCTGCCAAACCTGTTCCAACAACAATAACTTCTAGTTTTCTTTTATTGGCAGGATTCACCAGCTTCACATGACTTTTATAATCTTCCCACTTTTTTTCTAACGAACCTTCAGGGATTTTTGCATCAAGCATAAACTTCTGATTATACTGATTTTAAATTTTTTGTTTTTGTAGTCGGCTTCGATAATTCTATTAAGCACTGTTGTGTCACCTCTTGCACGTTCTTATCGCTATTCATTAATAAGGGCTTACCCAATTCAAATACATGCTGATCGGCATTAATGCAAACAACAAACACACAATAATGGTAAAGCCATAACCCAATCCTTTCAACATATTTAGATACTTTTTGTTGTACACGCCCATAGTACGGAAGGATGCGCTAAAGCCATGCGCTAAATGGTAGCCCAATGAAAGTACACCAAGCAAGTACAATACAACAATCAAAGGATTTTGAAACACATCATACATTCTTCCGAAAAGATTATGGTATGATTTGCCGGGTGTATCAGCATACGAAATTTCTTCTAAACCAGTGATACGTGAAGGCACCCAAAACTGTGCAATGTGCATGATTAAATAAAGAAAGATAAGCGTACCCAAAATAGCCATGCTCCTACTGTACCAGGTACTGCCTCTACTTCCAAGATCAATCTGATAGCCTTTGTTACGACGGCTTCGGTTTTTTAGTTCAATAGCATAACCTTGAATAATGTGAATGATGAAACCAAGGAAGAGAACGATTTCTAAGATGCGGGTAACAATAGTAGTCCCCATGAAGTGAGCTGCCTTATTGAACATCTCACCGTTGTCTTCAGGGTTCAGCCATTTCAAATCAGCGAAGATGCAAGCGTTTAATCCAACGTGTACCAATAAGAAAGAAATCAAGAATAAACCCGTAAGCGCCATCACTATTTTTCTGCCGACCGCAGAAGTAAAGAATTTCGACCATTTCATAAGCTATCAGAAAGGGGTTGAAAAAATTTGACGCAAAGGTAAGTCCCGATTACCAAAAAATGCGAACAAAATCAAATTTGTATAAGACTTACAGCGGCAAACGACGATTTAATTCATCATCTATTTTTTTAAACAAATGAAAGGGCTTATAGGTTCGCCAATTGGAGAGATCCATTAATTCAATGTAATAATTCAGCTTTGCTTTTTTAAAATCATGCTGTGTAGCGCCGGGCATATTCAAACTTACGATCCAGCCATTTTCATCCGTTACTTCTTCAAACCATTCCTGATAATAGTCTTTATCGCCGCTGTGAAAGTTGAGTACATTTTCTGAGATGAGAATAAATTTATAAATGCCTTCTTCCATGAATTTGTCGGCTACTTCTCGCTTCAATTCCATTACGTCGTTTTCAATGGCATCGTTCCACTCGCCTATCAGTTCGATTATAACATAGTGTTCATCGTAATCTGCCAATAAAACCTTGAGATAAAGTGTTCGGCTACCAAAATCATCCCATTGTGGATGTATGTAATAATTGTAAACTGTGGAGCTGAATTCAAATTCTGAGTATTCTCTTTTATAAAATGGCGATCGTTCGTCTTCCTCACTTACATAAATATGTCGCCAGTTATAATATGGTTCTATCTCGTGCATAAATTAATGTGGCAATATGACGATATGCCAATGTGCCGATTATTGGGTCTTCACTTGCTTGGAAGAGACAATTATTTATTTAATATTTTGATAATAATTTGAAGTTTCTCGAGCAATCCGTCTAGTTGTGAATAAGAATCTGCTTTTGTGCAAAATGTTAGCCAATATTTAGTTTCTTCAGCTTCTTTTGCGGCTATTTTTATTTTATGGATAAAGGTCGCTCTGCTTTCACAACTCTGAGCTTCATAAACATTTGCACCGATTGACGTACCTGAACGAAACAGTTGGTTTGCCAAATTGAATTTCTTCAGTTCTTCAAGCTTTTCATTATACTTAATTACCTGAAGAGAAAATTCAATTGTCAATCCCAATATCAAGTTTGGTGCATCACTCATGTTGTTGCATTTATTGCCACATCGACATATCGTCACATTGGCTTATTTAACTCATAGTTATCTACCGCTTTTTTGACGCTGCCGTACTGCAATAATAGTTCTTTAGCTTGTTCATAATCTGTTAAGGATAATTTATCCATTATCATTTTTGTGCCACGATCAATAAGCTTCTCATTGGTCAATTGCATGTTCACCATTTTATTGTCTTCTACCCTTCCTAATTGGATCATAACGGATGTGGAAATCATGTTAAGGATGAGCTTTTGAGAGGTGCCACTTTTCATACGTGTGCTTCCTGTTACAAACTCAGGACCTACCTCACATTCAATCGGGAAATCAGCTACATCAGTGATAGGAGATCCTGGATTATTAGTAATACACCCCGTTGTAATACCTCGTCGTTGGCACTCTTGCAAAGCTCCTATAACATAAGGCGTAGTACCACTGGCAGCAATACCGACTACAACATCTTTATCATTAATGTTGTGCTGTTTCAAATCCATCCAGCCTTGTTCTGTATTGTCCTCCGCATTTTCAATAGCCTTTGTAATAGCATCATCACCACCAGCAATCACAGCTATTACCAAACCGTAAGGAACACCATAAGTTGGTGGACATTCACTTGCATCAACAACGGCTAATCTTCCACTAGTGCCTGCCCCAATATAAAACAGTCTTCCGCCTGCCAACATTTTATCTGCGACTGCACTCACCAATCGCTTTATTTGAGGAATAGCCTTTTCAACTGCATGCGGTACCGTTTTATCCTCGTGGTTTATATTGGTCAAAATTTCGGCGATCGACATTTTTTCTAAATTCCTGTACTTACTTGGTTGCTCTGTTATTTTTTCAAAACGACTCATTTGTTGCACGTATTATAGTTCAGTATTCGTTATTGACTATCTGGCATTCATCCTTCACGATGGTATTTAATTAAACCCTGCATTGGGTTTTTCAAAATAGTTCCTAACTCAAATTCGTATGCTTGGCAAAGTTCCTTGATCACGTCCTTAAATCCATGTGCCACGCTACCTATAAAATGCACTGGATATTTCCAAACCTCGTTGTATTTGTTCAAGTGTTGAAAGAAGAAATCATTCAATCCATCTTCAATAATATTTTCCACCATATAATGTCCTCGGTTCTCCGCTAAAAACATAGTGAACGAAGCAAGGTATCGGTTAGGCAACGGCTTCTTGTAAACATTGTCTAAAATTTCGACAGTATTAGTTATAAACCTTGCATCAAAGCGAGAACGCAAGTCTTCATCGAACGTATTGTATAAATAGTACTGCAATACCTTCTTTCCTAAATAGGCACCACTTCCTTCGTCACCCAGAACATAACCTAAGCCCGGGCTGTTCTTTACAATTGCTTTTCCATTGTAATAACAAGAGTTGGAACCTGTTCCTAAAATGCACGCAATGCCTTTTTCGTTGCCGCAAACTGCTCTTGCAGCAGCCATTAAATCGGTGTTCACATTCACATGAGCCGAAGGAAATACTCGTTGCAATGCTTTCTTAATGCTTTTCGCATTTTCGGGATTAGCACACCCTGTTCCGTAATAATGAATTTGAGTAACATGTTGACCTTTCAGCTTTGATGCCAATTCTGTTTGCGTGAGTTCTGCAATTTGATGGGTATTTAAAAAATAAGGACTGATACCCTGAGTAAATAAAGTTTTCTTTTTGCTGTTATTAATTAAAGTCCATTCTGCTTTAGTGGCACCACTATCGGCTATCAAGGTTACTGACATGGCTAAAATATTGTTGAAAAAGAGTTGCAATTCAGGCTAATCATTTCAAAACCGCTATTTTGCAAAACTTTACAAAGTAACGTTACGAATGAGGAATAAAAAATTACAGGTTTGGCTTCCCCTTATTTTTTCGGTGGTAATGATAGCTGGAATGTTCTTCGGATTCAAACTGCATCAGCAAACCGGAAGCACTCAGGGGTTTTTTAAGAAAGACAAGCGCAGTGCTTTACAGGAGGCTTTTGATTTAATTAAATCACGCTATGTTGACTCGGTTAAATTAGATTCCATACAGGACGATGCCATGAAGGAGGTAATGAGTCACTTAGATCCACATTCTGTTTATATACCTGCATCTGATCTAAATTCTGCTAACGAAGACATTGTTGGCAATTTTGAAGGCATTGGTGTCGAATTCAATATTTTCAGCGATACGGTGAATATTCTTTACGTGGTTCCAAACGGTCCAAGTGATAAAGCCGGTTTACAAATTGGCGATAAAATTATTAAAGTAGATGATTCATTAATTATCAGTAAGACGCTGCCAAGCCAAGCAATCAAAAATATGATCAGAGGTAAAGGCGGAACCAAAGTGAAACTAACCATTCTTCGCAATAATACCATTCAATATTTTTATGTTACTCGCGGGTTAATTCCCATTCCCTCGCTGGATGCTTACTACATGGTCGATTCGGTGACCGGTTATATTAAACTCAACAAGTTTGCTGAAACCACTTACCATGATTTCATGGAGGCAATGGAAAATTTGCAGAAAACAGGAATGAAAAACCTGGTACTTGACCTCCGTGGAAATGGCGGTGGTTTGGTAAATCAGGCTGTAGCCATTGCAGATGAGTTTTTGGATGGCGATAAATTAATCGTGTATACCCAGGGTACCAATACTCCTCGGAGAGATTACCGTGCCGGTAAGGATGGCGTTTTTGAAAAAGGAAAACTGGCCGTTTTGGTAGATGAATTAACAGCGAGTGCAAGTGAAATTCTCGCCGGTGCTCTACAGGATTGGGATCGAGCTACAATCGTAGGTCGCAGGACATTCGGCAAGGGGCTGGTACAAGAGCAATACAGTTTGAGTGATGGTTCTGCTATCCGTTTGACTGTTGCAAGGTATTATACACCTTTAGGAAGAAACATTCAACGTCCGTATGACAAAGGCAAGAAAGTGTATATGGAAGACTTGCTGAACCGATATGAGAACGGGCAGTTACTTTATGCCGATTCAAATCATTATGCTATCGGCAAAGCATTTACCACTGCAAAGGGGAAGATTGTTTATGGCGGCGGCGGCATCATGCCTGATGTATTTATTCCTATCGATTCAAGCGCCTTTTTACATAATGTCACAAAACTTTACTTGAATGGCCTTTTCAGCAATTTTGTGTACCAGTATTATGTACAACACATGAACGAGTGGAACAAATACAAATCGCCGGTGGAGTTTCAAAAGAATTATCGAAATACTGACGATGCGTGGAAACAATTGGTAGCGTATGTAAGAAAAGACAGTATTAATCTTGAAAAAATTCCTCCTTACGATCGTAAAGGAATCCAAGACCGCATCAAGGCTTACTTGGCCCGCTTCAGATGGCGAACGCAAGGTTTTTATCAAGTATTTAATGCCAATGATACCGTGACAAAAAGAGCTTTAAAAGAATTAGAGAAATAAAAAAGAGGTCGTTTAAAACGACCTCTTTCAATATGTAGCAGTTGATAATTTAGCTCTGGATATCATTTCTGCGATTCAACCGTTCTTTCTTTTCAATTGCATAGGATGTAATCAAACCTAAGCCGCCGCCGATCGCAATCAAGGAAAAGTAGATGGCACGATGGTGAAAGTTAGAGCCAACGTTTGCTGAATCAATAAAATAAGCAACGAGTGAGCCTAAACCTGCGCCTAAGAACAACAATCCATTTTTAAGACTGCTGTAAGATGCCGGACGATTAGCGTTTTCCTTTGGATTAATACCCTTTTCCAGCATAGCAAGGTTTTCACGGGTCTTCAAATAATAAATTCCAAAGATCATTGCGAAAGCCCCCAAAGGGACTAAAATTGGTATTAAGATGCCTGCGTCGTTCATAAAATGAGTTTTATTGGTTTAAAGATTTTGTTTGCTTGTTTCAATATCTGACTACCACTTGTAAACCCACGTTACAGATAATTAAAACTTTTTTTCAAAAAACGGTTCTAAATTATCTGACCACAACAGTTTCTTTTAGGTTACAGCGGAACTTAAACTTTTTGCCTCTATCGGACTAATTCAATAAAATTAATGATCACTCATATTGTTTACAAACCTTTAGCACTTCCATTGAGCTTTTCTGGCAACGAATATTTTGAGTAACACTGCTACACAATGCTGGATAAGAATTCCTCCACAAGTACAAGAGTGAGACGCAACAGCAACTTCGTAGTAGCAATGCAATTTGTTATATAATTATCATTTGTTTTTCTTCGATAAATGTTTCCTTTGCAATTATTACCACTAACTGTAACCTTGCTATAACTGGCGTAGTCATATACACAAATGCACACCGAACTTACGGATAGTGACATCATAAGCAGTGTTCTGCAGGGCAATCAAAATGACTATGCGGAGCTGGTTCAGCGTAATCAAAACTTTGTCTTCACCATTGTTTTACGCTATGTAAAAGACCGTGAAGATGCAGAAGAGGTTTCGCAGGATGTGTTTATCAAAGCGTATCGTTCTTTGGCAGATTTTAAGGGTAATTCCAAATTCAGCACCTGGCTTTATACCATTTGTACTACCACTTGCATTACGTTTTTGCGTAAAAAAAAGTTAGAAATACATTCTTTAGATAACGAAAAAGTGTTTGCGGTTGCCGATAATGTAGATGGGGGCTTGAGTGCCAACCAAATTGAGCAGAAAAGCAAAGTGAATATGGTGAACGAAGCCATTAGGTTGCTCAGCCCGGATGATGCCCAAATTATTACGCTGTTTTACAAGGGCGAACAAACGTTGGACGAGATAGCGCAGATCCTGGGAAAAGAACCGAACGCCGTGAAAGTACAACTGCACCGGGCCAGAACAAGATTGAAAGAGAAAATGCAAAAACATTTTGCAGCCGAAATAAAAGACATTCATTAAAACGTCAGGTTATGGATAACCTTATTGAAACAGAAGCAAGATTGTGGGACTATATTGATGGCACTGCAAATAGTGAGGAGGCATCAGTGATTAAAAGGCTGATTGCTGAAAATGCTGAATGGCGGGCCAAGTATCACGAATTATTGGAAATGCACAGTCTTATTGCAACAACCGAACTGGACGAACCTTCTATGCGTTTTACTAAAAATGTAATGGAAGAAATTGCCCGTCTACACATTGCACCGGCAGCTAAAAATTACATCAACAATAAAGTCATTTGGGGCATTGGTATCTTCTTCGTTACGTTGATTATAGGCTTTCTTGGCTATGGTTTTAGCCAGATCGATTGGTCAGCAGCAAACCCAAACAACAATTTAATTGATAAGGTAACAAGCGTTGACTATGGAATAATGTTCAACGACAATTTTGTGAATGGGTTTATGATGTTGAACGTATTACTTGGACTAATGCTGTTAGATAGATACTTGAGCAATAAACGCAAACAATTTCAGCAAGAAGCTTGATGAAGATATCATCAGATTCGGTGTAAAGCCTCTCTGTTTTCAGGGAGGCTTTTTGTTTGTACCAAATTCGATTCAAAATTTTTCCTGCCTTTGTAACCTTTTGCTTACCCACTTACTCTATTCTTTAAAACCAACCATTATGCTTTACGCTATCATTGGCTTGTTTGCCATTGCAGCCATTATTGGAATTCTTATTTTAAAGAACTGGCTTACATCTGCAGAAACAGGAAGAGAAACTGTTTATGCTCACGGCATTTTTGCAGCATTAGAATTAGTCTTATTAATTGTTGCTGCTTTGCAGGCGGGCAACAACAAATTAATGACCAGCGTTATCCTATTTGTAATTGCAGCTATTGGCGGCTTTTATATGTTTATTCGTGATTTAAAGGGTAAATTCAGTCCAACCGCTGTTGCCATTATTCATGCCTTACTAGCAGTTGCGGGATTTTTATTCTTAGTTTTCTATGTGATATGATATGAAAATTTTTGGACACCCTATACACAGCATGCTTATTCATTTTCCAACAGCTTTGTTGCCAATGGATTTGATTTTATCATTTTTAGCCTATAAAAATGGCACTACAAGTTTTACACTTGCTGCATTTTATTGTTTGGCGGCCGGTGTTTTATCAGGATATTTAGCAATGTTGATCGGTTTGTTAGATTTAATTCGTATTCCCAAAACAAACAAGCCTGCTTTAGGTAACGGATTGATCCATGGCTTTTTAAATTTTACGGTGATTTTGGTTTACAGAGTTTTAGCGTGGAAAGGATATAAAGCTTATCCTAACCTGGAATCGCCAACACGTACGCTTATCATTTTTAAAGCGATTTTGATTGGAGCATTACTTGCAGGCAACTATTCAGGCGGAACTTTAGTATATAAATATTTGATCGGGACACATCAAACAGACAAACATGATTGAAGCATTGAACACATTGGTAAATGAAAAGAGATCATTCAAAAGATCATTGCAGGTGAATTAGCACTCTTTGAAGTGTTGATCAGGCGTTACAATTCAGTGTTGTATAAAATTGCTAAAAGTTATGGCTTCAATCACCAGGATGCTGAAGATCTGATGCAGGAAGTGCACTTTAGCGTCTACAAATCCTTACCAAAGTTTGAGTTTCGGTCCTCCTATAAAACATGGATTTCGAAGATCATGATCCATCAGTGCCAGTACAAAAAGCTATGGTTATTTCAAAAATGAAGTGCCTGATAGTATTCAAATCAACGAAAGTGTTCAACCCATGTTTGCTTCCCCAAAAAAACAGAAAAAGAAGTAGTGAATAAAGAATTATCAAATTTATTAGAAGCAAGCCTTCAAAATATTCCGGAAGGGTATAGAACTGTGTTTGTACTACGAGAAGTGGAACAATTCTCCGTAGCAGAAACAGCTGAATTGTTGAATCTGTCTGAAGTGAATGTAAAAGTTAGGTTGAACAGGGCGAAAACGATGCTGCAAAAAGAACTGGAGAAATTTTACACCTCCGCTGAACTATTTGAATTCAACCTTGTTTATTGTAGTAAAATTGTGAAACAGGTTTTTAAACGTATTCAAAATGGTCAATAATCGTACACTTGATAAAACATTAAGCAAGACGAGCTTAGTCAATACTGCACAACCGATGGAAATAAAAATGTTTGTTGCGAATAATCCAACTGATGTTCAGGATGAAGTAAATGATTGGCTACAACAGAACAATGTATTTGTGCAACACGTCGGCCAATCTCAATCGGAACGTAATGGAAAGTTTGTTTTCGTGATCAGCTTATTTTACCAGCGAGCATAAAAAAGCCTGGGTATGAGGCTTTTTTTAATCGTTGAATTTCTTTTTTGAATCCATCAACTTACTTTGAAATGAATTCAGGGTTTCCGGCTTTTGATTGAGTTGCTTTTTTAGCGGCTTTTCATTTCTTACTTCCGATTTCTGACCTCTTTCTGTCTTCATCTTTAATGCAATTCTTTTTCTTGCAACATCAACTTCAGTTACCGTAACAGTTAGTTTCTGATTAAGCTTCACCACTTCGTTGGGATCTGAAACGAATTTGTTTGCCAATTGCGACACATGCACTAATCCATCTTGCTTCACACCAATATCCACAAAGGCGCCAAAGTTGGTAATGTTCGTCACAATACCCGGAACAGTCATGCCCACTTTCACATCTTCAATACTTTTGATTGTTTCATCAAAATGAAATTCTTCAATCTGTGCTCTAGGATCCGACCCGGTTTTTCCAACTCTTTTAAAATATCTTCAATGGTGTACTCACCCACTTTTTCGCTGATGTACCTGCTTTTATTGATTTGCTTTCGCAATTCTGATTTCTTAATCAGCTCCTCCAACGTTGATTGAACATCTTTCGCCATTTGCTCCACTAAATGGTAGCTTTCCGGATGCACCGACGAATTATCTAATGGATTGGCAGCATTTGGTATACGCAAGAAACGGGCACACCGCTCAAATGATTTTGGTCCCATCATCGGCACTTTTTTCAATTCCTCCCTGCTTTTAAAAGCGCCGTTCTTTGCACGGTATTCAACAATGTTTTTGGCTAATGTTCCGCTGATCCCAGAAACATATTGCAGCAAATGTTTTGAAGCTGTATTAACATCCACCCCAACAAAGTTCACCGCACTTTCCACCACTCTATCCAATGCCTGCTTTAATTTTACCTGATTTACATCATGCTGGTATTGTCCAACACCAATCGACTTTGGATCGATCTTCACTAATTCGCTTAACGGATCTAGCAGTCTTCTACCAATACTTACCGCACCTCGAACTGTCAGATCGTGGTCAGGAAATTCTTCGCGGGCAACTTCAGATGCCGAATAAATAGAAGCCCCACTTTCATTGACCTGAAAAATGCTTACGTGCTTACCGAAATCAACACTACGGACCAAAGTTTCTGTTTCTCTGCCCGCAGTACCATTTCCAACACCGATGGCTTCAATACCATATTTAGCAACCAAATGCTTTATCTCGGCGGCACTTTCCTCCCATTGATTCTGTAGTGGATGTGGATAAATAGCTGTATTGTAAATCAAATTTCCTTGTGCATCTAAACAAACCAATTTACAACCGGTACGGTACCCAGGATCAAGTGCCAACACACGTTTAGAACCTAATGGAGAAGCCAACAATAATTGTCGCAAGTTTTCTGTGAAAACACGAATCGCTTCTTCGTCAGCCTTATTTTTACTTTGCAGGCGAAATTCATTCTCAATGGAGAAGCGAAGCAGACGATTGTAACAATCCTCTACTGCTTTTTTTACTTCTGCGCCAGCAGCATTGTTGCCTTTTACAAACAATCAGTTTAGTTCATCAAAAGCTGTTTGTTTGTCAATCGAAATTTCCATTATCAAATAGCCTTCTTTCTCACCACGACGAATTGCTAAAATTCTATGCGAAGGGCTTTGTGCTAGTGGTTCGCTGAACTCAAAATAATCACGGTATTTCTGCGCTTCTTCCTCATCTTTTTTTCGGTCAACACTTTAGCAGTGACGGTTGCTGTTTCGGTAAATAATTGCCGAACCTTATTTCTCGCCTGTTCATTTTCAGAAATCCATTCAGCAATAATATCTCTTGCACCTTGTAATGCTTCCTTAATATCTTTTACGTCTTCTTTAATGAATTTTGCTGCTTCTTCATCAACATTAAAATCTGCTTGCTCAAACAACAACCTTGCTAGTGGTTCCAACCCTTTCTCTATCGCCTGTGTGGCTCTTGTTTTGCGTTTAGGCTTGTGAGGCAGATAAATATCTTCTAGTTCTGTTGCACTAAAACAATTCTCAATCCGCTCTTTTAATTCAGGTGTCATCTTACCTAAATCTTCAATTGTTTTGAGGACTGTTTCTTTACGTTTATGAAGATCGTTGAAGTAAGCAATCCTTCTACCACATTCCCAATCACCACTTCATCTAAGTTCCCGGTAGCTTCTTTTCGGTATAGTGCCATAAAGGGAATGGTAGCTCCCTCGCTGTTCATTTGGAAAATATTGGTAACCCGCTTTGTTGTTAGGCTTAGCTTTCCTGCAATTTGTTGTATGTACTTCTGTTCCATCACTGCTTTGGTGTTTTTGAAGGGCTGCAAATCTAAAGGAAGCGATGATTGAAAAAGTTTTGTTTCTGTGAAAGGTTGTTTGTATGGGATAACCTCAGGTTTATTCTCCTATTTTTGCCGCCAATAAACGATTGCGATGGACGTTAAAAACAACATTTTAGAAACCATTGGAAACACGCCACTGGTACGTTTGAACAAAATTGTAAAAGATCTTCCCTGCGAAGTATATGCGAAGGTAGAATACTTTAATCCAGGCAATTCTACCAAAGACCGAATGGCGTTGAAGATGGTGGAAGTAGCAGAACGTGAAGGTAAGATCAAACCTGGTGGAACCTTTATTGAATGCACATCTGGTAATACAGGAATGGGCTTAGCACTTGCTGCCGTGGTAAAAGGTTACAAATGCATTTTTACTACTACCGATAAACAGTCACAATCAAAAGTGGATATTCTGCGTGCCTTGGGGGCCGAGGTGATCGTTTGTCCAACCAATGTAGAGCCAGAAGATCCACGTAGTTACTATTCCGTTGCTGCACGATTGAAAAATGAAATCCCCAACTCATTTCATTTTAATCAATACGACAATTTAGCCAATCGTTTGGCGCATTACGAAACAACAGGGCCAGAATTGTGGCGACAGACAGACGGGAAAATCACTCATTTTATTACCACTGCAGGCACTGGCGGAACGATCACTGGAACAGCACAATATTTAAAAGAAAAAAATAAAAACATCCAGGTATGGGCTATTGATGTATACGGTTCATTATTGACCAAGTATTTTAATACTGGTGAGATTGATACGAATGAAGTACATCCGTACATTTCAGAAGGTTTTGGTGAAGACTTTGTACCGAGTAATTATGACATGAGTGTTATTGATCGTTTTGAACAAGTGACTGATAAAGATGGTGCCGTAATGGCCCGCCGATTGGCCAAAGAAGAAGGTTTGTTCTGTGGTTATAGTTCAGGAAGTGTGTTACAAGGTTTGTTTCAATTAAAAGACAGATTGAAGAAAGATGATGTGGTCGTTGTGTTGTTGTGCGATCATGGCAGTCGTTATGTTTCCAAAATTTATAACGATCAATGGATGGCAGAACGTGGTTTCTTTGAAGTGAAATCGTTCAAAGATGTAGTGAACGCAAGAGGCAAACAACCTTTGATAACGATTGAGCCAACACAATCTGTTGCAGATGCGGTTGAACTGATGAAGAAATATGATATTGGACACATTCCGGTAATGGACCCAGCTGGTGAAATGATTGGTTCTATTAGTGAGAATGGTTTATTTCAAAAAGTATTTTCAGATCCCGAAATAAAAACAGCGAAGATTGAAACAGTGATGGATAAAGCATTACCTGTAGTTGCGATGGATACGCCTGTTGAAAAATTAGGTACATTAATTAATAAAGAAAATGGAGCTGTACTTGCAAGAGATGAAAGTGGCAATTACCATATTATTACGAAGTATGATGTGCTGCAGGCGTTAGCGTAGATAGCTTACTAAAAAATTTCGAGAAAGCACTGACAATTTTGTTCAGTGCTTTTTTATTCTATCTACAATGATAATACTATGCATCATTCCTTGTGACGCTCTTTTCAACAATACGAATACGATTTAACCAAACAAATACAATCCAAAAATGTATAAGCATGTATCGCAAGGAAAGCATAATAGCAATATGCAGTTTGGCTTGTTATCGTTTACCATGCTTCGCTTATCGTAAAACTACCTCTGAAAACTTTAAATTAAAATTACCCATAATGTCTTGGCAATTCCTTGACAGATAAGCATTAGGCCAAATGTTCGTTACGATATGTTTAATATACATAGTATGGCCATCGTATTCGGCTATCGTAAAATTTCGATGTTTTTATTAGCTACTTTACGATTGTGTCAGTAATAACCATAAAATCAAAATCGGGCAATTCTGCAATTGCACAGCCTGTTGCAGCCTATTACTTTTGTATCAGAAGTTGATTGATAGAAAGCAAATCCAAATCCAATAGAAAAACAAAAGAACGTCCTAAAATAATTGAATCCGATCCTCGAAAAACCAAAACCAACAATCCTAAAGAAAACCAGAGGTCGAAAATCCAGTATCAGTCAACTTCTTCCTTTCCAGGAAAGGAGTATTAGAAAACCCGATTAGTCCAAGTCCTAGATACAAGCCCCGTTTCGAATCCAGATCCTGAAAACCATCCAATGTTCCTATGAGGACAATGTCTGAGCATTGAAAAGTGATGTTAACCTATCACCATCCTCCAAATCCGTGAAAACTAATGGAGCAACCACCCTCCTGCTTTCCACAAAAGCAGAAGGACGTGATAGCAAAGAAAAAACTATCCTTAAAAGAAATTGAAAGCAGTACAGTTACTGCTTTTTTCTTTTGGTACAATAGTTGAAAGTATATAGTTGGTGTTTGTTTGGTTCACATTCTTTTACAAGCATCCTTTCAATCACGGTTTTCACTGTAATTGAATCCCTCCCGCTTCGGCGAGATTTTTATTTCACGTATGATTTTATAATGTACAAAGATGAAATTCGTCTTTTGGCCGATGTTATTTCAAATTATGGCTGGGCAGTATTATTTTTAAGTATAAACTTTAAAACAATCGAACAATGAAAAAATTGCTTTTTACTGCTCTTGCATTAATTACCATGAGCACTGCATCTTTTGCGCAAAAAACTGTTGTAAAAGAAAAATCAAAAATGACTGCACCTGCCACTGCTTCTTCAGTTGAGCAAAAGAAAGAAAAAATTAAGGAAACAACTAAGGTTATGCCTGCTGCAAGCAAAGGCGCTACTACTGCTACAGCTGCTAGCACTACAACAACTACTACTACTAAAACAAAGATGAAGGCAGACGGAACGCCTGATAAGCGTTTCAAAGAAAATAAAACAACTGCTGCCGCTCCTGCTGCTGGCCCAATGAAAAAAGACGGCACACCTGATATGCGCTATAAAGCAAATAAGCAGGCTGCTAAAAAAGGATAATAAATTTCATGTATAAAATAGCCGCTCAGTTTTGAGCGGATATTTTTGCTTTTGTTGCTTTTTGTTGCGAGTATCCTTATTGTTGTGCGTTATATCATTACCTTTCGTTTCCTGCTCCTCATTACTCCTACTATCTAAATCATCCCGTACATCAGGCCTTGGCCGATGACCCTCAACTTGTTTGCTCTGCATATTATCCTGACCTCTTGAACCTTTTATAACTATTTATTTTCCTTAAGAAGCTGAAAAACCATACCAATTTTATAAGCCTACTATTAGCCGTTGTGCTGTCTCTTGTCCACTTATTAAAGCTGCTTCCACGGTGCCGATTTCAGGTCCACCATGCAGCCCTTCGCCTGCAAAATAGATAGTGTTTTGAATGGACTGTTTTAAAATGTTTCGATAATGCTCTGCATTCACGGTTTCGTAAGCATAACCACCACAATTGAAAGTGTCAGTAACCTAATTAAAAACTTTATAAGACCTGAGCTTCTGCTGTAGGTTAACAATATCAATATTGAAAATATGGCTCAGTGAAGAACTGGCTTTCTGTAAAACTTCTTCTTCTGACAAATCTTTTAAAGCAAGTGCATGCGGAACTCCAAGCCAACCCTTAAGCACAGCAATCTTTTTGGGGCATTGTGTCCACCACGTGGGAACAATTTGGTCAGAGAAGACAAAGCCAAGCTCATCCAAATTTTTGTTGGAATTATTTGATCTTTCTTCCCAAAAGCGATCAGTAAACTGGAGCACTAGTTTTATAACTGAACCCAAACCCAAATTTCTTGCAGCTTCTACCTTATCCTCAATGGCAAGATGAAAAGCAATTGTATTTGATTGCAACACGCCTAAAGAAATAATGATTATAATTTTGTTTGCAGTAAAGCAATTGTCTGTTGTTTTCACAGCTACTTCGTTTTCCTTCCAATCGATTTGCTTAACTGCAGAAGAATGAAAAAGCTGACACTCCCTTTCTGCACATTGAAACGCCAAATATCCAATTAGCTTTTTATAACCACCCTCAATTCTATATTGTTCGTCATCGGAGGTTTGCCACTCTTCTTTTAAGGCCAGGATGCTTGCTTTGGTGACATCCGCAGCATAATAACCTTCTACATATGTACGCACTGAATGTCGCAGCTCTTCAAACTTGTCGCCTTGCAAGTATTGATTGATAAAAGTAGCCACGCTAATGTCTTCTTTTACCTCGTCAAACTTTTTATTCAGCAATTTATAATCTTCAATAAAGTCTGTTTGTTCTTCAATTGGCCTATCTTCTTTTGCCACATTTCACCCTCCACTTTATAGTAATCGATTCCGGCTTGTTTTAATAAATCCAACGCCAATTTTAAATTATCGTGGATAAATTCCGCACCACTCTCAACAGGCAACTCAAAAGAAGGATCATAGATATTATGTGCTCTTCCCCCCAAGATAATTCCTGGCTTCAACAATGGCTACTTTTTTCCAATCTTTACTAATTCCAACGAAGCCATTAAGCCTGCTGCACCACCGCCTATAATGATTACTTCAAAATGTTTTTCGTTCATTATTTGTTTAACTGCAAAAAATGTACTGGCAACAATGATTATATTAGAAGTAAAATTAACTGCATAAAGAAATTATCCCTGATTATATTGATAGCGGCTATTACAATTACCTCCAAAGCACAGGACAGTACGGCACAACAGTTTGAAAAATTAATATCATCAACCACGTATGGTAAAATGCAAGGGCCGGTAAATATTATGATGTTCTTGGTTTTAAAATGTATACAAAAACCTATGGATAAGACCAGCCATTTTTAATTATCCATGGCAACGGTGGTTTTATAAACAATTTTCTTTATCAGATTCCTTATTTCTCAAAAAAATATATATAAGGTCATTGTTGCAGACAGTCGTGCACAGAGCAATTCTAAAGATGCGTCCGATTCATTGTCATATGAAATGATGGCAGATGATTATGCAGCTTTATTGAACGCAATAAAAATAGATATCGCTTTCGTAATTGGCTGGAGTGATGGCGGAATCAATGGTTTGTTGTTAACCATTCTTCACCCGCAGAAAGTAAAAAAGCTGGCTATAACCGGTACTAATTTATGGCCTGAGACAATGGCGGTCTTTGCAGAAGTGCTTAACCTGATACAACCACAATATTCTTTTTTGAAAAATAAAAAAGACAAAAATGAAAGAGAAAAGAATGGTTGAAAGTTGGTATGCTTACTATTGGACGAACCACATATCCTTTTAACGGCATTGCAAACAATAAAAATTCCTTCGTTGGTTATTGGTGGCGACCATGATGTGATCAAGCCCGAACATACAATGCTGATCGTTCAAAATATTCCTCAGTCATATTTATGGATATTGCCCAATTCAGGGCACTCTATGCCTATTGTATATAAGGACGAATTCAATAAAATGATTGACGATTTCTTTTCGGCATCCTATCGGGTAATTTCAAAAGAAAAACGCTTCTTCTAACAAAAAACCAGTAGCAATCAACTACTGGCTTTTGTTTATTCAAATAATGAATTTACCAATCGTCATCCAATGATGTTTCTACTTTATTTTCGGCAGCATCGTCACCTTCTGGTGTAGGTACACCGCCTATGTCATCATTCTCAAACTGACGTGCAATTTCAGTAGCTTTTTAATCGCCACGCTTACTGCCTCGTTCGCTGGCATCGTAGTGTGTACGAGTGCTGTCTTCTCTACGATTTTTATCAGATGCTACTTCGTTCATATAGATCGTTCATGCGTTGTGTGTTCCTGTCCATTGATGTTCTGTCTTGCCTGGTTCTTTCAAATGCTGCTCCTCTTATTTTTCCTGAACGTTGATTACTAACGGCATCACCTCTCTTATCTTCTTCACGTTGTGGATGCCTTACTGCATCTCGGTTTTCTGATGCCATAAAATAAAGTTTTGATCAATAATTACATTAAATACTATGCCTAAAATAATATCCCAGCATAAGGCTGTGATATTATTTTGTATTCAATTTAAGGCATCCATTAATGTCTACCAAGCTCATCGTTGGTATTATCATCCCCGATTGTCGTTTCGCAGATCATCCCTGCCCTGCCTTGCGCCTTCATTAGCTTTTCTACTTGCTTGCGCTACATCATTCTCATTCAAACACTGTGTTGCTTCATCCCGCACATTGTTTGCATCGCCATCATTAGCAATTAATTGAAAGTCGTCTTTACCATTAGCTCCCCTACCTCTTTCTTCTCTGCTCGAATTTGCGTCTTGTCTTATATTTTCTTTAGCTTGTTCTCGGGCTGCATTTGCATCAGCGTCCTTGCCAGAAAAGCGTCTGGCATTATCTGCTTCATCAAATGCTTTCTGTGCTTCACTCTTTCGGTTCTTACCGCTATTATTCTGATAGGCCATAACACAAAATTTATTGTTATACTAAATCGGTTTTGTCTTCACCCAAACGTGCTGTTTCTCCTTCGTCCAGATCATCATTTGGACTATGAGCACTCAGTTCAGCATCGGTCGCAATATCTTTTGTAGCCTATTTTTCTGTTTTTTGCTATTGTTGTCTTTCCCCATCACTAATTTCCTGGGGCAAACGATGTTTATGCCGACCTTGTAGCGGAGAAAGATTTCCTCTTTCATTATTACGTTCTGTCATAATTATTTTTAGTACAATAGACAAAAATCTGTGCCGTTTATTTGTAGAAAGATTAGATACTATGCCATTTGTAGAGCTTGATCAGCAAACAAGTAAAGAAGTAATTAAAGGTTACCACGCAAAAGTGATTCATACGGGCACAATGACCTTTGTGTATTGGACGGTTGAAGAAGGCGCTGCTATGCCCATTCATACACATATGCATGAGCAAATAGCTCATGTAATCAAAGGCAAGTTTGAACTGACTGTTGATGGTGAAACCAAGGTATTAGAACCTGTTACAGTTGCCGTTATTCCACCCCATGTTCCGCATGGTGGCAAAGCCATCACAGCTTGTGAATTGCTAGATGTTTTTAATCCTGAAAGAGAAGATTATAAATTCGATTTAATTAAAAGTTGACAAGCTCAATGATTTGTTCCAGATAGTTTTGGTCAACGGTATCGAAACTATCATAGGTGTCGCTGTCTACATCCAAAACACCAACTACTTCATTATTGCGAATAATAGGAACAACAATTTCCGATTTAGATAAACTGCTGCAGGCAATATGACCAGGGAATTTTTCTACATCAGGCACAATTAATGTTTTTGCTTGTGCCCAGCTGCTGCCACAAACACCACGTCCTTTTTTGATGCGTGTACAAGCAACCGGTCCCTGAAAAGGTGCCAATACTAGTTCATCATTTTTTGCCAAATAAAAACCCACCCAAAACCAACCAAACTGTTCTTTCAGCGCAGCCACAACGTTGGCAAGATTGGCCACTAAATCAGTTTCACCTTCCAGCAAACCTTTGATTTGTGGAATCAATGAAATGTATTGTTCTTCTTTTGTGCCTTGCGCAATCGATAAATCTTCAGCCATAACAAAAATTGTCTTGCGAAATTAAGCGACGAGTTTTCAAAATGATGATAAAAAAAAGTTGCCCCAATGGAACAGCTTTATAACACTTAATCAACGAGAAATTTATTGTCCACCTGCAGGACGCTGTGGTCTGTTCTTTCTTATTTCTTCAAAGAAATCATTTACTGCTTTAATTTGATCAGCAGTTAATGGAATAGCACCATAAGCTTTCAAACGTTCTGCATTGATCTCTTCAGTTTTTTTCTTTTTATCATCTTCACTAAAAGCCTGATCCATTCTTACTTCACGCATTTTTTGCATGGTACTAGCGTAAGCTTCTAACACTTTATCAGCCTGCGCATCCGTCAATTTTGTTTTTTCGATCAATTGCGGTTTGATCATTTCTTTTATGCGCTGCATGCGGGCAGCAGGATCGCCGCCACCTTGACCTTGTGCATTAGATGCATACATGGTTAAAAACAAGGCCACCAATACTAACAGCTTTTTCATATTTGACTTTTTTGCACTAAGAACGAAAGTTAAGTTTTGTAAAGGTTAAGTAAGGTTAAAGAATGAATTTGTTCTATGGCTGGTAGTTTCACGACTAGAAGGTTGATAAAAATCATTTCCATTGTGTAAATAATACACACTAAACACAAAACCTTATTTTTGAACTTTGTTGCTCCTTATAAGATGAAAAAATGGAAAAAAAGGTTACTAAGATTGGAGTGCTCACATCAGGCGGCGACTCGCCAGGAATGAATGCCACCATACGTGCTGTAGTGCGTACAGGTATTTACCACGGTTTGGAGGTGTTCGGCATTATGCGTGGTTACCAGGGCTTGTTGGAGAACGATATTTTTCAAATGGAAAGCCGTTCCGTAGCCAATATTATCCAGCGTGGCGGTACAATTTTGAAAACGGCACGCTGCAAAGCTTTTCACACTCTCGAAGGAAGAAAGAAAGCCTATGATATTCTCAAATCAAGGGGTATTGACGGATTGGTGATTATTGGCGGTGACGGTTCATTCAGAGGGGCCGTAGAGTTTAGTGCAGAATACGATATTCCTTGCATTGGCTTGGCGGGTACTATTGATAAGGATATTGCTGGAACTGATTTCACTATCGGTTTTGATACAGCGGTAAACACAGCGGTTGAGGCTATTGATAAAATCCGTGATACAGCTGACGCTCATGATCGTCTTTTTATTATTGAAGTAATGGGTCGTGATGCCGGTTATATTGCCTTGCACAGTGGAATTGCTACCGGTGCTGAAAACATTTTAATCCCTGAACAAAAAACAAATATTGAAGACCTCATTAGTTCTTTGATGGAAAAAGAGCGACGCAAAAAGCTCGTGAACCTGATTGTAGTAGCCGAAGGTGGTGGATTTGGCGGCGCCAATGAAGTGGCAAAAGCGGTAAAAGTGCGATTGCCAAACATAGAAACAAGGGTTTGTATTCTCGGACATATTCAACGTGGCGGTGCTCCATCCTGCTTGGACCGGTTAATCGCAAGTCGCATGGGTTATCATGCAGTGGAATGTTTGATCGAAGGCCGTTTTAATGTATTTGTAGGGATTCAAAACAATAAAATGAACTATGTGCCTTTGGAGAAAGTGCATAAAAAGAAAGGCACGATAAGTGAGGAATGGACGAAAATTGTAAAAATATTAGCGAGTTAAAATTTCAAACGACGATGTCAAAAAACATAGATAAATATTTACACAAACAGATGGATAAAGCGGCGGGTATCGAACACACCACCCACCGCACCAAAATTGTAGCAACTGTTGGTCCTGCCTGCGATACCTACGATAAACTTTTAGAATTGGTAAAATGTGGTGTGAATGTATTTCGCCTCAATTTTTCGCACGGTGCACACGATGACAAAGCAAAAATCATTGAGCTTATTCGCCAGATTAATAAAACAGAGCCTTATAACATTGCTATTTTGGGCGATTTGCAAGGCCCCAAATTGCGTGTGGGTGAAATGGAAGGTGGCGGCATTGATATTGTACCTGGCGATATACTCACGTTTACCAACGAAAAAGTAGTTGGCAATAAAGAACGTATTTACGTTTCTTATCCTAATCTTCACGCAGATGTAAAGCCCGGAAACCTCATCTTGATTGATGACGGTAAACTTGAAGTGAAGGTGAAAAAGATTTTGAAGAACAACGATGTTCAAGTGGAAGTGACTATGGGCGGACGATTATCGTCAAAGAAAGGAATCAATCTGCCTGATACGAAAATCTCTCTGCCTGCACTTACAGAAAAAGATTTAATTGATCTTGAGTTCATCATTGAACAGCAGTTGGATTGGGTAGCGCTTTCGTTCGTTCGCAGCGTAAAAGATATTATCATTCTGCGTAACAAATTGCAGGAGAAAAAAAGTAAAACTAAGATCATTGCGAAAATCGAGAAGCCTGAAGCATTCAATAATATTCGTGATATCATTGTTGAATCAGATGGCATTATGGTGGCTCGTGGCGATTTAGGTGTAGAGTTACCAGTTGAACGCATTCCGTTAATTCAGCGTGATATTATTCGCAAGTGTATCCACCGAGCAAAGCCTGTGATTGTGGCGACCCAGATGATGGAAAGTATGATCGACCGTATCAAACCTAATCGAAGTGAAATAACCGATGTAGCTAACGCTGTGTTAGAAGGCGCAGATGCAGTGATGTTAAGTGGGGAAACAGCTACGGGTAATCATCCGCGTTTGGTTGTTGAAACAATGCGTAAGATCATTAGCGAAGTGGAGCGAACTGAATACAACTATAATTTGGAAGAAGTGTTAATTCCGCAAGCTCACTCTCCCTCTTTTTTAAGTGATGCCATTTGTTACAATGCTTGTAAGCTTTCGCACGATGTGCAAGCCGATGCTTTGATTGGTATGACGCAAAGCGGCTACACTGGTTTTATGTTAAGTAGCTATCGTCCTAAAGCCCCCTTGTACATTTTTACTAAAGAACGCTCATTGGTAAATCAGCTAAGTGTGAGCTGGGGTGTACGTGCATTCTATTATGATGAAGAGGAAAGTTTAGACGATATCATCCACGATCAAATCAATATTTTGAAAGAACGAGGCTTCTTAAAAACGGGTGACGTTGTAGTAAACACAGGCAGCACTCCTATACATTTACACTTGCCTACCAACGTAGTGAAAATTACCAAAGTAGAATAATAGGCCTGATACAATAATTAAAAAAGCATTGAGCTATTCGTTCAATGCTTTTTTGTGTGAAGTTGTATTCAAATATGTACAAGATCCAGATCGAAACTAATCATTCGATACATCAGGTCTAATGCCAGGCACAAAGAATAATAGCAGCAATAATTTGTCCTGCCACATGGTATAAACCGTCAATAAAATGCAAGCCACGATGTTTTTGCAAATACAGGTAAGTGATACTGATAGCCATTGCAGAAAAACAAACACCTGTAAACAATCCTAATTTCAAGCCAGAGATAGCTTGTGTTAAGCCAAGAGAATTAATCAAACTATCTAAGAAAATACAAACAACAAAAAAGAGCAAAAAGGAAATGCCCATAATAGCGCCGGCTCTTTTCTTTGTCTCCGGATCGTTTACATCAATTTTGTGATAGGTAACCACTGCTTTTAAAGCAAGAAGGAATACCAGATGGCACATAGAGCAAAATAAGCAACAGTTGCCACTAATACATGCAGCCATTCAATGTTGGCGAAAATAGATGTATCCATAAAAGTAGTTTTGGTTTATTGCCACGATACAAAGCTCAAAAATGAAATGCGAAACGTTAGTTTATTTTATAATTATTTCATCAATAAACAAATAACTAGGATTGCCCGCGCTTTCATGCCATGCCGGAAGTTTGCCACCATTAACTGCTTTAATTTTTATATACCTTGCCTGAAGGTTTACATCTGTGCCTAACTCTTGCATTTGTGCACCTTGTGCAGCATTATCAATGGTATTTTTCACCCGTGCTGTTTCCTTAAAGTTTTGACCATCATCACTCGTATAAAAAATAACCTCCTTCGGATAGATGATCCATGGGCTTACATCCTGCAATACATGAACGCCTAAATGATTTACGGGTTGTTTTTTTTGTAAATCAACAACAGCTTCTAAATCTTGATCAAAATAGCCTTGCCAATCACCAGCACGCCAATTGGTCGTGCCTTCAATGCCATCAATTAACGACTCTGATCCTCCTGCTGTGTACATTGGATTTACTTTACTGAGGATGGTGATCGTTTTGTCGGAGGGAAGTTTATAAAACTTTTGAGTAACTATTTTACTTTGAATTCTATCTTTTGATGCATAAGCATTTATTTCTTTTGTCTCGCACAAATCAAATGCGCCTTGAGGATAAAAATTAACATCGCCATCGGCAGTTAATTTTGAATGATAAACTTGCGCTGAACCATCTAGACCTGTAAGTGATATTTTTATACAATCTTTGAATTTATTTGACTTTGCCTCAAAAAAAGGTACCGGTACTATTTGATGATCTTTAATTCCAGAATGCGGGAAACTCTTTTCCTCAGTACCCCATTTTTGATTAGGCTTATCAGAAAGCGTAAATTCAAAGTTTCCACCTTTCATAATATCAGTATGTAGTAAATAAGATTTATTGTATTGACTCCCATTCAATTTTACAGATTGAACATAAAAGGATTTCTTACTTCCTACATTTGACTTCTTACTTCGTACCTCAAACTGCTTTCCATTTTCTAAATGAATTGTCACTTTATCGAAGACCGGTGTTCCTAAAACATATTCACCACTACCAGGACATACAGGATAGAAACCTAAGGCACTCATTATATACCAGGCACTCATCTGTCCACAATCTTCATTACCAATCAATCCATCTGATGCATTTGTATAAAAATCATTACATATTTTATGAACCAATTCTTGCGTACGCCAAGGCATGCCAATATAATTGAACAAATAAGTCATGTGGTGACTAGGCTCATTGCCATGTGCATATTGGCCAATCAGTCCTGTAACATCAGCTTGTTCCCTTCCTGTGGTTTGGGATGATGTTGTAAATAAGTTGTTTAGCTTAGTTGCAAAACTTTCTTTGCCGCCATTCAATTCAATCAATGTATTTATGTCTTGAGGTACGGCAAAAGTGTACTGCCATGAATTGCCTTCTGTAAAAAAATTATTGATCTCACGTGGATCAAAAGGCGTATGCCACATGGCCTGAATTTTCCCACGCATATGATGCGTTTGCGGATCAAAAACATTTTTATAAAACTGTGCTCGTTGAATATATTGCCGGTAAACTGAATCATTGCCAATCATTTTTGCAAACTGCGCAATGCACCAATCGTCATAAGCATATTCCAATGTTTTAGAAACAGATTCATGCTCTTTGTCATTGCTTAAATAACCCTGTTCCCGATAATAATTCAAACCAAAACGATTGCTTTCGGCATAGGAACGCATAGCTTGCAAGGCAAGCTTTTTATCAAACCCGTTAACACCTTTTTGAAAAGCATCTACAATTACTGAAACGGAATGATATCCGATCATGCAAAAAGTTTCGTTGCTACTTAGCTCCCAAACCGGCAACATACCTCCGTATTGGTATTGTGCTAAAAATGTTTTGATCCAATCTTCTGTTCTTCTCTCATTAATAATGGTCATTAAGGGATGATAGGCACGATACGTATCCCATAAAGAGAAAACAGTGTAATTCGTAAAGTCATTTGCTTTATGTATTTGTTTATCCGTTCCCCTGAATTGCCTATCTACATCCTGGTAAATATTTGGTACTAAGAAAGTGTGATAAAGCGCCGTGTAAAAAATAGTTTTTTGGTCTTTGGTGCCGCCGCTAACATCAATTTTGCTTAATTCTTTGTTCCATGCAGCCTTGGCATTATTGTGCAGTTTATCAAAATCCCAACTTGCTATTTCTGCATTTAGGTTTTCTTTTGCACCATCCATGCTCACGCCTGAAATACCAATGCGGCAACGAAGTTTTTTGTTTGCAGATAACCGAAAGCTTAATGCTGCTTTGATATTTTTTCCCTGCTGCTGCAGTACATTAATTTCTTTATTTTCCTTCGCAATGGTAAAGCTGTTGATTGGTTGTTCAAATTGGGCATAGAAATAAACAATTTGATCCTGTGCCCAAGACTTACTTCTGCGATAACCTCTAACGGCATGATCGTTTACTTTTTCAATAAATGCATCTAATACTTCATCACGCCATTTTAAATCAATTAAAATAGAACCTTCTTTTTCTGCTGGTGAAAAGCTATATTGATGAAGCCCGCTTCTTATATTGGTAGTTAACTGTGCTTTGATATTGTGCTTATCTAACAATACCTCATAATAACCCGGCGATGCTTTTTCGTTTTTATGAGAAAAGCCTGAACGATAATCTTTGCTGTTCCATTTTACTTCACCAGTAAATGGCATAAATAAAATATCGCAATAATCCGGAATGCCGGTACCGCTTAAATGCGTGTGCGAGAAACCATAAATCACGCTATCGCTGTAATGATACCCACTGCTACCATCCCAATCCGCACCACGAGTATCCGGGCTTAATTGCATCATGCCAAAAGGCATACTAGCTCCCGGAAAAGTATGCCCATGACCGCCTGTACCGATGAATGGATTTACATATTGTGTGTAATCTTTTTGGGCGAGTGAAGCAAAATATAATATGCAAAATGTAATATGTAGAAGTGCTTTTTTCATATCAGAAGGTATCGACTAGTGATTTGATTTTAATTTGTTTTTGAATGGTCGTTAAAGGTACTTTTGATGTAAATTTTATAATCTTCTTTTCATTAGGCAATAAATGAAAATAATTATCCTCTAATTCTACGCCATCAGGCACATTGATGTAAACTCCATAAGCAAATTTGTCTGCCGAAAGTTTAATTTGTCCCCTTTTAACCTCGTATTTAATATAAACTTTTGGAAGATTTAATTCCTTTGGAGGATAAGCGAATGCAAAACTTCTACTGATCAGTTTTCCTTTGAAAGAAACATCAAAACACCAAAGGCCATTTTTCTTTTGTTCATCAGATTTGTTTGATATCATGAATGTTTCTCTATCCTTTAATGAATAAATAATACTTGCATACTCATCAGTATCATAAATTTTTCCCTTGATAAAATCATGGAAATAACCTTTTACATATACTTTGTCTTCTAATTCATTAACGCCTTTTAAATAAAGCTTTGTGGTTCTTTCTTCATAATGCGGTAAAAAAACAGCTTTTCCATAGCTACGTTTAACTTCATAATACAAAGCTTTTTTTCTTCCATAATAATCAATAGCACTCCAACTCACTACGGGCCAGCAATCATTCCATTGCCAAAACATTGTACCCATATTTTTAGGTGCTGCTCTGCGATGCGCTTCAATAGCAGTTTTAATAGCATCCGCCTGCATCAATTGCGATACATAAACTAAATCTTCAAACGTTTTTGGCGTCCGAAATTTTTGATTGATATAATATTTGATATTCTCGTAACCGAAGGGATGTTTTTGATGTGTACGCATTATTGAAGAGGCAGTATCTCTATCTAGTGGTAATGTAAACTGCTTAATCGTCTTTAGATCAGGCATGCCTTGCATGCCATATTCGCTATTAAAACGACCAACTTTTTCATTGTATTTTTTTACTGGCTCTTTTCCCCACCAAACACCCCAATAATGCACATCACCTTTTTTATAAGCACTATCTCTGCCCCAGCCTAATGATGGTGATGATGACCAGTATGGACGATCAGGATCCAATTCATTTACAATAGAAAGAATGAGTTGATGAAATAATTTTTGATAGTCGTTCCAAAGTTTTAAAGAGTCTTGTGCTGTATAATGAAATTGCCGTTGCCAATCCCAATTAAACCACGCTTCTTCAATTTCATTATTACCGCACCAAAGCGCTATGCAAGGATGTTGGCGCAAACGTTTTACCTGGTAACGAACTTCTTCTTCCACGCTTTTTAAGAAAGCAGAATCTGCCGGATACAATGCATCAGCAAACATAAAATCCTGCCACACCATAATACCATACTTGTCGCATAGTTCATAGAATATATCATCTTCGTAAACGCCTCCACCCCAAACCCGAAGCATATTAATATTCGCTTCTTTAGCTGCTTTAATTAACTGTTCATATTTCTTTTGCTTTTTTGCTCTAGGCAGAAAACTATCAGACGGAATCCAGTTAGCACCTTTAACATAAACAGGCTTTCCGTTTTTCGTGAAATAGAACGATTCACCAATTGAGTCTTTTTTCGTGACAAGTTTAATATTCCAGGTTTTTTGGTTTGACAATGTTTGTAATTGGTTATTAGAAGTAACCAACCGAACATCCCTCCAAATTCCGCATGTAAGCAACCTTGGTCCCCAATCCCAGCCAAATTGGTATTGTGCTTTACGAACAAAAGCTCTCTCTTCTGGATATTTAATTGAACTATTATTTTTCTGTTTGAGAATGATTTGTGATACAGGGTGAAATACTATTAAAAGTTGGTTGTGTTTTGGTTGTAGCAATGATTTTATATCTGCAATACATTGCCGGAACATATTGTTTGAACTAATGATCTTTTTACCGTTCAAAAAAACATCGGTGTAAGTATCTAAACCATCAAATTGCAGCTCTATGTTTTCATTAGTGAACAATTGTGCATCAGCATCAAAATAAGTTTGATACTCCCAGGTTTTCTCTTCTACCCATTGAACTTGCTTTTCATTATCCCGATAAAATGGATTAGTGAGCAAATTATTATGAAGTAAATCTGTATGTACAGTGCCCGGTATTTCTGCATTATACCATTTGGTAGTACCAGCTTCTCTGAATTGCCAATGTTGATTTAATGAAATGGTTTGACCAATGCAGAAAGAATAAAAAAAGAAATAAATAAAGTATAGAATAGCTTCCTTCATTAGCTGTTTATTGCTTGTCGCAAAGCTTTTACTTCGTCTTTATCAATAGCAGGATTCGCATAACTTTCGTCACTGCTTGCAAATTTTGGGTGAACGAAATCCATTTTTGAACTTTTCTTGCTGCGTAATGAAGAATGAAATTCGGTGGCACCAGTTTTTTCTGCCAGTTCTTTGATGTTCTCTTTCCTAACACCGCTACCCGGCATAATGATGATCCGATTGTTAGCGGCATTAATTAATTGTTTGATTAGGTCTATTCCTTGCGATGCGGCAGGTTGTTGACCAGAAGTAAGTATGCGCTGGCAACCAATTTCAATTAATTCTTCCATGGCTTTGAGCGGATCACTGCAGCGATCAAAGGCACGATGAAAGGTTGCTTCTAAAGGATATGCTGCTTTAATTAATTGCGCCGTTCTTTTTATATCAATACTTCCATCGTTCTTTAATAAGCCAATCACTACGCCATCACAACCCAATTGCTTACAGAGCTGAACATCGGCCATCATGATATCAAATTCATCTTCATTATATAGAAAATCGCCGCCTCGTGGGCGAATGATCGGAAACAGTTGCACATTAAATGCCTCCCTGCATTTTTTGATGGTGCCAAACGATGGTGTTGTGCCACCTTCGTTCAATGCTGCACATAATTCAATTCGATCAGCACCGCCTTCTACTGCGGATTTAGTGGTAGTGAAATCGGTCGTGGCTATTTCAATGATGTACTTGTAAATTAGGTCTTTCAATTTAAAATTTAGTGCTTAGATTTTTAAAAAATACTTTTTGCATCATATACTTTACTGCCTTCAGCCGTTTGTACTGCATAAGTAAACCCTTTTTGCAAAGCATATCCACTAAAATTACCGCTTCTATCAACAGCTATAAAACCCACTTGTAACTCTTTTGCTTTCTCACCGCGTTTGTGTACAATCCGTTCACAAGTTTTTTTACAAGCTTCTTCCGGTGATAGACCTTGACGCATTAATTCAATCACTGTATGTGAACCACAAATACAAACTACCTCTTCACCAACACCTGTCGAGGTCGCAGCACCAACTTCGTTATCTACAAACAAGCCAGCACCAATGATTGCACTGTCACCTACACGGCCATGCATTTTAAATGCCATACCGCTGGTTGTACAGGCACCGCTCAAATTTCCGGCGGCATCTAACGCAAGCATGCCGATTGTATCGTGATTATGTTCCTGACCCCTTCCGTCTTTTACAGTTTTTTGTTGCAATAGTTTAGGAATTGTCATTGGGTCATATTTAGAATTTTTCAACCAGTCCTTCCATGCTTTTTCACTGGCTGGCGTCAAAAGATTTTCTTGCTTGAAACCATTTTGCAATGCAAATTTTAAAGCTCCTTCACCGACCAATTGCACGTGTGGCGTTTTTTCCATCACCAAACGTGCTACCTTGATTGGATGCATGATTTTTTCCAGAAACATTACCGCACCGGAGTTACCAAATTCGTCCATTATACAAGCATCAAGCGTCACTTTGCCATCTCTGTCGGGCA
>PSMG01000026.1:0-3245 GCA_040290035.1 Chitinophagaceae bacterium | reverse complement strand
CTTCAGGTATTTGCACGCCTGCTTCTACCGCATCTAAAGCTCTTCCGCCTTTTCCTAAAATTTTCCACGCTTCTGCATTGGCTTTTATGTTAGGTGCCCAGGTAGAAATGACGATTGGCTTATTCCCTATCATTTTCGAACTAGTATGTGCTAAGCTTGTTTGCTTGAACAAAACGGCAGCAGAGGTAAAAAAGGAAGATTGCAAAAACTTTCTGCGATTAAGCATGTTATTTGATTTGTTTAAAGGTAAAGCAATCGATTATTGCTGACTTAATAGCACTAAATATTTGTTGGAATAATATTTGATGTTTAAACATTGATTTATTAATTTTATATCTTTGAATTATGAGAATAGAAATAATATCGGGGAGTCCGAGAGAAGTAAGTGTAACCTATCGCCTGGCTTTACATTTAAAAAGGGCTTTACAGAAAAATACAGATCATGAGGTAGACGTTATTGACGTTCGTAATAATTTATTACCGCAATTGGATCAAGTATTTGTTTCGGTGGATGCAACGCCGGATGAATATAAAGATTTAGCTAATCGTATGTTTGCTGCTGATGCGTATATCTTGATCACACCAGAATACAATGGAAGTTATTCGGCTTGCTTGAAAAACCTGTTAGATCATTTTCCAAAGCAACACCATAAAGTATTTGGCATTGTTACCGCATCGCCTGGTGACTTGGGCGGCGTGAGAGCAGCATTGCAATTGCAGCAATTGATCTATGCTCTATTCGGTATCGGTTCGCCATATATGCTAATGGTGCCGCAAATTGATAAAAAGTTTGACGAAGCAGGCAATTTACTGGATGATAGTTTTAAGAAAAGTGTGGATTTATTCATCAAAGAGTTTTTGTGGCTGAGCGAAAGAATTGTTGTTAGTGAGGTAGGTGCTAAAAATGTCCAATAGAATTACTGAGCGATAAACGGATTGCGAAGCAACATCGGCTTCATCGGAGCTACTATTGCTCGTATCAATCTATCCGTTTTTTAAAATCTAAACTCCTGTGAAAACATAACTTTAAAAATACAAGGAGTATTATGCATGAATACAGTTTTGCATAAAGCAAATACCCGTGGTCATACAGACCATGGTTGGCTAGAAAGTTGGCATACGTTCAGCTTTGCCGGTTATTATGATCCGTCACGAATGCATTTTGGCGTGCTTAGGGTTTTAAATGATGATTCTGTTGCTCCGGGAATGGGCTTTGGAAAACATCCGCATGATAATATGGAAATCGTCTCTATTCCTTTGCAAGGTGATTTGGAACATAGCGATAGCATGGGCAATATCGCTGTGGTCAGGCAAGGCGCCGTACAAGTGATGAGTGCAGGTACGGGCATTGTGCATTCAGAAAAAAATGCAAATCATGATGCATTTGTAAAGTTTTTGCAGATTTGGGTATTCCCCAATAAGCAAAATGTACAGCCACGTTATGATCAGAAAAGTTTTTCAATCGAAGAAAAACAAAACAGGTTGGTAACAATTGTCTCCCCTATTGGTACTCAGGATAGCGGTGTGCAAATTCACCAGGATGCATGGTTTAGTTTAGGAAAATTAAATACCGGTACTACACATATTTACAATGTAAAAAAAGAAGGCAATGGTGTTTATGCTTTTTTGCTTGAAGGCGATGTGAATATCAATGAAATTGTATTGAATAAAAGAGATGGTTTAGGAATTAGCGAAGAAAATAAATTGACAATAACGGCCAATTCAGATGCAGAAATTTTATTGATGGAAGTACCGATGGAGTAAAGAACTACGGGAACAGTTAGCTCCTTAATATGTTGCACTTTGCAGGTCGCAATCCTATGAGTCAAGGTTTACAGCGATTACGTAAGTTATGGCTGAATGTAAAGAAGGCAATTAGGATGTATTGAAAAGTTGAGAAATATCACGTTATTTTAAAACAGCGGTCAGGCAATTGCGGTAGGTTATGTAGTTGCTTTGGAGTACAAAATTGTTTGTTATGTTTCCTACAATTTCCATTCTCAGCCTGCATCTTGAATATCAGCTTTGGATCAGAGAATTAATTTCTTTAAAGAGTAAATAAAAATATTTTAAGGCCACCTGGAACAATTGGTAAAACGAAATACAGACAAGTATGTGCTGGCACAAGCAGAACATTTTCAAAAAACAATTTATTTGCCAGAAAGAGGTGATTGACGAACTAAAACATGATTTGAATATTTCTGAAAAGCAATTAGCCAATTTTGCGCATACATTAACTGGTGATGGTATTGATAGCATTAAAATGGATAACCATAACAAGTTGCGTGAAGAGGTAATTACGTTCAGAAAAATTTATAAAGAGCTGAAGAACGATTTCCGTCGTTTTGAAAGCGAATGGATGTAAGGTAGGCATTTTGCGATGGCCAATTTGTACAGAAGTAATCGCACAATTAAATGCATATACATATACAAACACAATTTTTAGGGCATCGGAAAGAGGTGTTAAAGACATTGGCTGGCTGAAGAGTAATTTCTTTTTCAGTTTTAGTGATTATCAAAATCCTTCAAAGTCTGCCTTTGGGACGCTGATTGCATTCAATGATTATTTTGTGCAGGCCAGTAAAGGTTTCGGTATTCATCTGCATATGAATATGGAAATTATTTCAGTAATGTTGTAAGGAGGCATGAACCACAAAGACACACTAGGCTATAGCAATGTGGTGAATGAAGATTGGGTTCAGATCATAAGTGCCAGAAGCGGCTTAAAACATGAAGAATACAATGTAGGTGACGGTGATGTTAATTTTCTGCAGATATGGATTCAGCCCAAATTGCAAAATATTAATCCACGCTATCAATGGCGGAAATTTCCAAAGGATAAAAGAAGAAATCAAACAAAAGTTATTGTTTCTAACGATGAAAGTATAGAGCATTGCTGGATCAATCAAAACACAAAACTGAGTTTAGGTTTGTACGATGCTAGTCAGGTAGTTTCTTATGCTTTAAATCCCATCAACAAGTGTCTATTTACTTTTGGTATTAAAGCTGAACTTTTTTTCTATTGCTGGTAATAAATTGACTGAACGGGATGCTATAGGTATTGGAGAAACTAATCGAATCACTATTCAATGCGAAACAGATTGCGAGTTTTGAATTATCGAAACGCCAATCAATCAGAAATAAACGATCATATTTATTATCTATTTTGAAAAGAGCTCTTTAAAAATGAAACTGGTAATAAAAAGAACTTTCGGTTTTATCCTGTACCACCCAAAATGAATGAC
>PSMG01000070.1:0-5618 GCA_040290035.1 Chitinophagaceae bacterium | reverse complement strand
AGTAAATTGAAATTTTCATTTAAGAATGTCGAGGAAAAATCAAAGGCTTGATTTCGAATAATAAATTTTCAAAGCCATCCAAACAGGATGGCTTTTTTGTTAGTTATAAAATCATATGAGAATGGAAAGCCTTGAAATGGCCTGAAAATTGTTCCAAAAATTCCACAGATTTTGCTGCGCTTAGGGATGATTTCTCAATATCCTGCAATAACCATCCTGCACTAACCTTCACTTTAGCCACTACCACTTTACAACCAAGGATTAACCTTATCCTGCGAATCGTCCAATTACACCTGGAAATACTTCTTTTTATTGTTTAACCTAAAACCCTTTACCATGCGTCAACATTTACGCTTTTGTACTGCATTTGTGGTGCTGTTTAGTTTTTGTTCCCTATTAAAGCTAAATGCACAGGAAAGCAGACAAAAAACAATTGAAAGGCTCCAGTCTGATGAAAAGCTCAAAACTTTTTCGTTGAATGAAACTCTTGGAACAATTTCGTTCCTTTCTTTTAAAGACCAGGCGGTTTCTAAAGAAAGCATCCCGCAAACTCTGAAAAACTATTTCAATCTTTCTCAAGCTGGCGAACAATTACAGCTATTAAGAACAGCACAATTACAATCAGGAATTGTTGTAGACCGCTATCGCCTCTCTTACAACAACATTCCTGTTGAACACTCAGCTTATGTTGTTATAAGCCGGCAAGGATATGTTCATTCAATTTTTGCTGAGTCCTATGATTTATCAAACCTTCCCCAGCAACCTGTTTTAGCTACAGATGCGAAAATATGCCTGGCAAAGTATTGAAGACGAGATGGTAAAAGTTGGCAACGCTGAAATGCGAAAACAGTTGGAAGAATTAAGAGATGAATATTTTCCCAGGGGAGAATTGGTGATTGCAAAAAATTTTTATGGTGATGGAAAAGCAAGGCTGGCCTGGAAATTTGATGTGTATGCTGTAGAGCCATTAAGCTGTTCTAAAATATATGTAAATGCTATTGACGGAAAAATTTTACTCAGCGACACCATCATTAAACATGCAGGCAATCCGGGTAAAAATTTTTCAGGAAACAATTCGCCCTTCTATAACCATTCTTTCAATCCGGCCGGCGGATATAATAATCCTACTTACCGCTTAACATCTGAAATGGGTACTGCACATACAAGGTATGCTGGCATAAGAAATATTTATACAACCCGTTTATCTGTGCCTCTTACCGGAACAAATGATCCGAACAATACTTCAGCGCAACTCCAATACAGCGGTGTTGATCCACGAGTTCCTGTTATTGGCTCAATTGATGTTTTTATTTTAAAAGATGATACAAGAGGCAGTGGTATTGAAACCTACGATATGAATGGAGTGGGAGAGTTGCCGCTTTCAGTACCTGCCTTACAAACACAGGCACTGGCATTTGTTGATAAGGATAATATCTGGAAGAATGAAACGGCTGCCGGCACCAATGAAGACCATCTTCGCGATACTACCTCTAATGACAGTAGAAAGAGGCTGTTTTTTGCAGCCCCTTTTTTGTTTGGTGCATTGTTAGGATTTTTGCCGGAATGAAAAAGATCATTATAACTATTGATGGTTGGAGCAGTTGCGGTAAAAGTACACTTGCAAAGCAGTTAGCAAAAGCACTGGGCTATGTATATGTTGACAGTGGCGCCATGTACAGGGCCATTACTCTTTATTTTTTGCGTAATCATGTTGACTGGACTGATATTGGCCAGGTAAAAAAAGCCTTGGGAGATATCAGGCTTGAATTTGTGGTAAATAAGCAGACTGACCAAAGTGAAATTTTTTTGAATGAGGAAAACGTTGAGTATGTAATAAGAGATTTGGTTGTGGCAGAGAAAGTGAGTGAAGTTGCGGCTATAAAAGAAGTAAGGGATTTTGCGGTTGCTCAGCAAAAAAAATTAGGAAGTAAGAAAGGTATTGTTATGGATGGCAGAGATATTGGAACAGTTGTATTTCCGAAAGCTGAACTGAAAATTTTTATGACGGCAGACAATGCAGTCAGAGTAGAGCGAAGGTTTAAAGAGATGTATGAAAAAAACCCAAATGTTAGTTTGGAGGAAGTAAAAGATAATTTACAGTTGCGTGATTATATTGATTCTCATCGTGAGATTAGTCCTTTAAAACAAGCCGATGACGCGGTATTACTTGATAATACGCAGCTAACAGAAAAAGAACAATTTGATATTGCTTATAGTTGGGCCAAAAAAAAAATTTTAGAAAAGCAGGCCTAAGTGTTTGCAAATTTGGAAATGATTACTAATTTAGCACTTCAATTTAATTTTGAATTTCCTTCCATTACTCCTTTTTCGAAAAGCCGTACTTTAAATTCAAGAATGCTGTAAGACCATCATCGCACAAGTTTAATTTTTTTCTCTATCCAACCCTTTGTAAGCCATTGAAATTAATACCCCTTTGTATTGACTGCTCCATTCCTATCTGAATACCTTGTATTCCAATACATCTGTGAAGCCTCAGGGTTCATCTCCTGGTTTTAAATCCTTCTGTTGAATGCCGCTACCACGCCTGTGATCACCTTGAACAAGGATGAAATAACTCATCATAAACCTAATCAAAAACAATCATTTTTTCATTAAAACCTTGAAGCATGAAAAAGATTTTACTTACCATTAGTTTGATGTCGCTGTTAGTTGCAGCAAGAAGTCAAGCTGTACTCAATGAAATTTATTTCGAACCAGGAAGCGGCAAATCTGAATTTATTGAAATTTATAACAGCTCAACTGTGGGAGTTGAACAGACTGATTGTTATACAATTCTTACTTACTGGCAATCGAACTCCCAAAAAGGCTGGTATGTGTTGGATTTACCGACAGGTAGTATTGCACCAAAAAGCTGGTATGTATTAGCTGCCGCTAGCCCTTTCAATGTACAGTCTCAAACAGGTGTAGTTGCAAACGTAGATTGGAATAATGGGGTTTTTAGAAGCGGGGCAACCGGAGGCTATCTAAAAAAATACCAAGTTAGCGGTAGTGGATACACAGAGATTAACATTAACACACCTTCCATCACTGCAATCAATGATCTATTGGTTGATGTTTCACCCGCTGGTACGTCTGGGCATAATTATTTTACTTTCCTTTTTAAAAATGGCGTAATTCAAAATGCTTTTTGGGGTGGCGGAGCTTCAGGTGCTTTGCCCTCTGGAATTACCTCTATGCCAAACTTAACTTTAACACAGGCAGGAACAGGATGTTCTGGAACATTCACGATTAACTTCTCAACATTAGGAGCTGTTGAGTTTGTAAACTCGTCACCAGGCTGTAATAATGGGTATGCCAGGAAAAACGATGGCAAATGTGGTTCATGGGTTAAAACTTCATCCAGTGTAAATCATACACCCGGTGCAACAAACGGTTCTGCATCCGGTTTAACAGGAAGTTTAACTACTTCACAATTTATCAGTTGTGGATCAACAGGTGGAGCAAAAAGCTATGTACAATTTGATATTACTGCTATTTCAGGCTCAGTAACTGAAGCAGATGATTTTCCTGTAGAAGTGCAAGTTTACAATGATGTAAACCACAACGGAACTTTAGATGGACTTGATACTTACATTCGTTCCAAGTTTCAGGCTACAGTTGCTGCAGCGGCAGATACAGTTCAGTTTTTCCCTCAAAACCTTGATTTAATAATTGTTTATAAAACAAAAAGAGGTTGTTTTGATAGAGTAGTACCTCTTGTAAATTCATGCGCAACACTTCCTGTTAACTTCAAATCATTCACTGCTGTTCGTAACCGCTCTAATGTTACATTAACATGGGTTACTGCCTCTGAAGTAAATAACAGTGGCTTTGAAGTGCAAAGACAAATTGGTACTGGTGCATGGCAAACCCTTACGTTTGTTCCATCACAGGCAAGCGGTGGATTAAGCAATTCTGACCTGACTTATAATTACAATGATGCGAATAATGTAAAAGGCGTTACAAACTACCGCATCAGGCAAATTGATATTGACGGTAAATCAAAATACAGTGCCATCAGGTCTGTACGTGGAGAAGGACAGGTAGTTAAGATGCTGGTTTATCCTAACCCGAGCAACGACGGTCGTGTAAAAGTTGTGTTCGAAGAAACCAACGGCACACGTGACATTACGTTGACCGACATGAACGGAAGAACAGTGAAGCAATGGAACGGAGTAGTAACAAACAACATCTCCATTGAAAATCTTACACAAGGTGTTTATACCCTCCGTGTAATTGTGAAAGAAACCGGTGAGCAATCAGTAGAAAAGATAGTTGTTAACAAGCGTTAAAGCTCAAGGTTTAACAATGAAAGAAGGGTAGCCAATGGGCTGCCCTTTTTTTGTTTATAATAATTTAAGTTATACATGAATCCGGCCATTTAAATTTTCCTGAGATGTTGGTTTTAAAAAATTAATCAGTAGATGTTGCACAAAGCATACAGCGTTCGTTTTCACCATTGACCATTCACCATATTCGGCTAATTTTATAGCAAACGAATTCATTTGAGAAGCTGGACTTTCAGATTGCTTCAGCCATTTATCATTTTACAGGTCATTGTTATTGTTGGTGTGCTGGGCTTCATTACCATTGAAAAATATAACCTGCTTGAAGCTTTGTACATGACAACCATTTCCATAACCACGGCCGGTTTCCAGGAGGAAGTGAGGCCATTGAGCAATGAAGGCCGCGCATCTTCACCATGTTCCTTTTACTGACAAGCTGGGCCAGCTTTGCTTTTGCCATTACACGCATTACGCAGTTTGTAACCAGCGGCGAAATCAACAAATATTTTAAAACTCGAAAGCTTATGAAAGCAATTGATAAACTGCAGGATCATGTGATCATTTGTGGCCATGGCCGCAATGGTGAGCAGGCCAGCGTAACACTGCGGGCACATAATGTTCCGCATGTAGTTATTGATAAAAATCAAGGCCGCATGGAAAGAGTTTCGCATCAGCATCCTGAACTGGGTTTTTAGGCCGGCGATGGTACAGAAGACTGGCTGCTGAAAAGAGCCGGTGTTGAAAAAGCAAAAGCATTGATTACGGCACTGCCTGATGATGCCGATAATGTTTTTATCGTTCTGTCTGCAAGATCATTCAACCCGCAGTTAAGAATTATCAGCCGTGCCTCAGATTCCAGCACCGTTCAAAAATTAAAAAAAGCTGGTGCTGATAATGTAATTATGCCTGACCGCATTGGCGGTACACATATGGCTACACTGGTATCAAAGCCCGATGTGGTGCAGTTCATTGATTTTCTTTCAGGAGAAGAAGGTGAGCCTATTCATATGGAATCTGTTTCCTATGATCATTTGCCCGCTGCCATTCGTGATAAATCCCTGAAGGAAGTAATGAACTGGCGTAAAACCGGCGTAAACTGCATCGGCATAAAAAATTCTGAAGGAAAGTTTATTATTAATCCGCCGGAAGATGTAATTATTGAAAAAGGCATGAAGGTAATTGTACTGGGCACTAAATGGCAAATTGAAGAGATGAAAGAAAATCTTGACGAAAGAAAATCATGACAAAAAAATAGGCCCTGCATAGCAGAGCTTATTCATATAATCCTCCAGCAATTTATTTTCCTTTTATACCTAACAGCTCAATCTCAAA
>PSMG01000025.1:0-40935 GCA_040290035.1 Chitinophagaceae bacterium | reverse complement strand
GATAATTTTGTAAAAAAGGTAACAATTTTAATAACAAAAAATGGTCAACCTATTTCAGGGCGAGACATGATTAATTAATTTGGGAAATCTATTCTTAGAAGTATCATCTCCACAAATAAAAAGGTGAACAGCAAAGCCACTCACATTTCAACAATTATCTTTTATTTATTAGATGTGTAAACGTTCTTTTTTGCCTAATAACTCTTCCACAGTTTCACGATACATTTCATCGGGTACACAGCAATCAACCGGGCAAACGGCTGCGCACTGTGGCTCCTCGTGAAAGCCCTGGCACTCGGTACACTTACTGGGAACAATATAATAGGTATCCACTGCAATAGGTGCATTGCGCTGACCAGCATCCACCACAGTACCATCCATCAAGGTGTAGGAACCCTTTACGGTAGTGCCATCGGCAATTGCCCATTCGACCCCACCTTCGTAAATAGCATTATTAGGGCACTCTGGTTCGCAGGCGCCGCAGTTGATACATTCTTCTGTTATCTTAATAGCCATTGTATTTGTTTGATTTTAGGAGATTTACTTTTGCAGACAAATTTAATTGTAGGGAATGAAATTACAAGAACGAATCGAATTATTAAATAAGTTGGGCAGCTATATGCTGTCGGACGACGAGGCGTGGCAGGTGGCAAAGCGTAAGGCGCATGCCGATAACAGCTGGTTTACGGATGAATTTGTTGACCTATCGATCCAAAATATTGTTCGTAATTATTTGCAGGTGGATGCTTTAGAAAAGCTGGTAAAATATTATTTGATACCCGAAGAAAATAAACAGCCTAAAACAGTAGGCATTGTAATGGCAGGCAATATTCCGCTGGTAGGCTTTCATGATTTTTTAGCGGTATTCTTAACTGGGCATATTGCAGCCATCAAACCCTCATCGAAAGACACAGCCCTGATCAAGCAATTGATTACTCAACTTTGGGAATGGAATGCCGCCACTGAAGAATTGGTAGTGCTGCGTGACTTATTGAAAAACTGTGATGCCTATATTGCTACCGGCAGTGATAATTCAGCCCGGTATTTTGAAGCTTATTTCAGTAAGTATCCAAACATTATCCGTAAGAACCGAACTTCTGTTGCCATACTCGATGGCAACGAAACAGAAAATGAATTGGCAAAGCTAGGAGATGATGCTTATCAATTCTTTGGACTTGGTTGCCGTAATGTGACGCAATTGTACGTGCCACGAAATTATGATTTCAAACCTTTGTTGGATGCCTTTAGCAAATACAATTATCTCATCAACCATAACAAGTATAAAAACAATTACGATTACAATTTAGCCGTACAGATCATCAACAACCATTATTATATGACGAATGGGAGTATTTTGATGGTAGAAAATCCATCACCTTTCTCTCCTATTGCACAGTTGCATTATCAGTTCTATGACCATTTAGATGAGGTGGAGAATAAACTTAATTCGAATAATGCCATCCAATGCGTTGTGGGCAAAAACCATATTGCTTTTGGTGAAGCACAATGTCCTTCCATTACTGACTTTGCTGATGGTGTGGACACAATTGATTTTTTGGTAAGATTGTAAATTCGGCAGGCCTTATAACGTTGAATAACATCTACTAAGACCTTAGTAACAATTTTGTTAAACTAAACAAGCGGTAATACTTATTTTGTCAGTCTTGAGTTATTTTGTAGTGTTGAGGCATATAATTTGAGCTACTAAATAAAACCCTCAAACATCCCTTAGATTATGAAATGGAAACAAGTATTATTAGTGGTCGGAATTAGCGCTGCTACTACGTTTGGCAGCATTTGGGTGTATAATAAATTTTTCAGTAACACAGTAGTTGTTGGGAGTGCGCAAAACGGTTTACCTGTAAATTATGCAGGATTTTTTGACGGTAAGACAGGTGCGCCTGATGCTACCGTTGATTTAACGAAAGCCGCTGCTGCAGCTGCTCCTGCTGTGGTACACATTAAGACCCGAATTCCGGCAAAAAAGCAAACAAACAATTTACCGCGTCGTCAGAACTCTATTTTCGATGATTGGTTCAATGATTTTTTTGGTAATGGCTATGGACCGAACATTGTGCCTGAGCAAAGAGCTTCTGGTAGTGGCGTGTTGATCAGTGAAGATGGTTACATTGTAACCAACAACCACGTGATCTCTGATCAGGGCACTGGTGTTGCCGACGAGATCACAGTTACGCTTCAAAACAGAAAGACGTACAAAGCAAGAGTAATTGGTCGCGACCCAAGCTCTGATATTGCTGTATTGAAAATTGATGGCAGCAAATTTCCTTTCTTAGTATATGGAAATTCGAGCAGCATACAATTAGGGCAATGGGTATTGGCCATTGGTTATCCTTTAGGCCTTGAAACAACGGTGACGGCAGGTATTGTTTCCGCAACAGGTCGTTCTATTGGTATCAATCAACGTCAAACAGCGAAAGGCGAAACACCAATTGAATCATTTATTCAAACAGATGCTGCGGTTAACCAAGGTAACAGTGGTGGCGCCTTAGTAAATACTAATGGTGAATTAATAGGTATTAACTCTGCTATCCTTGCTCCTACAGGAACGTATGCAGGCTATTCTTTTGCGATACCTGTAAACATTGTTCGCAAGATTGTAGAAGACATTGTGAAGTTTGGTGATGTTCAAAGAGGCTATTTAGGCATCAGCTATTTGCCAACCGAAGACATGACTGAAGAACAACTGAAGCGTGAAGGTATTCCTACTAATGTAGAGGGTGTTTATGTTTCTGCTGTTCCTGCTGATGGTGGTGCTGCTGCATCAGGCATTAAGAAAGGTGATTTTATAACAAAGATCAATAACAATCCTGTTAGGTCTGGTTTGCAGTTGAGTGCACAGATCGCCGGTTTTCGTCCGGGTGATAAAGTACCTGTAACCTATGTACGTGCCGGAAAGGAATATACCACTACCGTTGTTTTGAAAAAGAAAACGGATTTAGTAACAAGTAATATTACGTCTCGTCTTGGTGCAGATTTGTCAACATTAGACAAAGCAAAAGCAGAACGTTATGGTATAGAAGGTGGTGTTGTTGTGAATAAGATCAGCGACAACAGCCCATTGAAACGTACCCGCATGCAGGAAGGATTTATCATTACTTCTGTAAACGGACAAGATGTTACGAGTGTTGATGAATTAAACCAGTTGTTGATGCAAATGAGCGGACGTGTTACCGTGCAGGGTATATATCCTGGCTACGATGGCATGTACACTTATCCTTTGACATTGGATCAATAGATTAAGCGATTGTTATAAAAAAAGCCTCGCAAGTTTGCGGGGCTTTTTTTGCTTTCGTAAGGTGTTGACGACTTATTGGATTACTAGTTTTTCAGTATATACTTTTCCTTTCGCTGCATTAATCAATTGCACGAAATAAACACCTGAAGCAACGTTAGGAAGACCAAAGCGAATAGACGAAAGTTCTTCATCAATGACCAAGCTTTCTTTGTGAATAATCTATCAATTATTGTTAACAATTTGCAATAGATAATCACCGCTTTTCAAAGTTTTCCATTGGAGGGTGGTATAGGTGTTTTGAGCAGTAGGGTTGGGGAAGAGTTTGATTTGCTTTGCGACAGTATCTTTAATCAAAGTAATTAAAGGAATTGCCTTAGCCCTTGGACGTGCTACAACTACTATTTCACCAGCATGCATATTTTTTGTACAAGAAATATTTGTAGTTGCAGCAACCACAACTTCCTTAGACTGTAGTTCATCTAACTGAAAGACTACCGGCAGGTAAGTATTGATTACAACTAATTCCTTTTCAATGTTAGTTACTACTTTAAACTTACCGAAGCTGTCACATACTGTACACTGAGGCTTGTTCTTCAAAGTAATGGAAGCATAAGAAACAGGACTCCCATTTTTATCAACTACTGTTCCTGAGACAGTATTTTTTGATAATTCTTTCTTCGTTACTCTTCCAATTCCACCCATGATGATTCGACATTCAGATAGTGGCTTATTGATTTCATTTTTTGATAGCGGAGCCTTAGATATTACCGTATCGGTTTTAATTGTATCACCTTTTAGATATTCTTTTCTAACGACCGGTGCAATCTTTCCCATTTTTTGTTGGCTGTTCGCTTTTAATGACAATAAAAAAGCAGGCAATGCAAACTGGAAGAAGTACCTTATCCATGGAACACGTTTGGTTGGTAAGGTTATGTAACGATTGAGTTGATCATGATGTAATCTTCGACAAATAGAACCTTGCGGTTGTTTGAAGAAAGCAATAATTTGACTATCACTCATCGTACTAAAATCAATTACTGCTTTTTGGCAAGAGCTACAAAATCTACCTTGCTCTGTAGGTGACATGGCGACCCAATTTTCATGACATGGTTCGGGAATGTGCAGGCTGAGTTTTTTAGACGTATCGTTTGTTTTAATGGTTATTCATTACTTAATGAATCATCATCTTCATCTACAGCTACCTTTTGAATGGAAGAAGCCTTTTTAACCAGCTTAAGGAATTCTTTACGGTAACCTTCTGCATCAATGCCCACAGCTTTCCCAGCCGTTCTGGCGACATGTGTATATGAAGAAGCTTGTTTGAATTCTGAGTTGCTTAACAACATACCAAACACCGAAACGCTTGCAGCAAAGCACAAGTTCTCAGAGGCTTGCTCTAATAAAACGGGTTTATCCAACACCGGCTGTTCGATCAATTTACTTACATCGCCATCTGGTGCTTTGTATCGAAACTTTACAGTCAATAATTCATTGGTTGCGTGTAATTGTAATGAAAATAGTTAACCATCTATTCGATGCGAACGGCGCCTGCAGGTGGTAATTGCCCCTCATTTAAAAAGCGGCGGATGTTGCTGTATGAAGCGGCATTTACGTCAATGGAAAATGTAGACAGGGGATTATCAGTTGCTTTTTGGAAACCATTTTCAGTAATGTGCTCGTATTCTTCGGTATTAAAATCTTTGTTGTAATAACCATTGTCGTTTATTTGAACTCCAGGCACTCTTCCGTACAACATTTTATTATTGGATAAAGTGGCAGCGCCTCTAATTCTCACGGTTGAAGTTGCTCCAATGCTTCTTTGTTGATGTATACCTAAAGCTGTCACGACAACTTCTTGCAATGACTGTGTACTTTGTTTTAAAATAACATTGATTGTTGTTTGATCTTTTACTTTCACCTCTTTTGTTTCATAACCTACAGCAGAATAAACGAGCGTTGTTTTCTCGTTGGGAATAACAATCGGATAAGAACCATTCACATTGGTCACTGTTCCTGACTTAGACCCTTTCATAACAACCGCAGCATTTGCAATTGGTTGTCCGCTTTCGTCAGTAACTAAAACGCTCACTGTACGACTAGCTAAAAATTGAAAACTGAAAAAGAGCAATACCAGCGGCAAAAAGCAGATGATTATTTTCCTCATAAAAATGGTTTTATCATCTTGGATGCAGCCCTTTGAAGAGTTACATAAATCTTTCTAAAAAATATTTTCTCTTAATTTTAGCGCAGTGGGTTTTATCCGGAACATAGCAGTCGATACTAGAAGCGATGCCGAACTCATAGACGCTTACAAACAAACCGCCGATTTAAATACACTCGGTGCCTTGTACCAACGTTATATGGATTTGGTATATGGAGTATGCCTGAAGTATTTGCAGGATACGGATAATGCCAAAGACAGCACTATGCTGATTTTTGAAGAACTCATTACCAAACTACAAAAGCACGAGGTAGAAAATTTTAAAAGCTGGCTTTATCAACTGAGTAAAAATCACTGCCTGATGAAGCTCAGGTCGGAAAAAAGAGCAACAAAAGTGAAAATTGATCCAAGCCCTATGCAAAATGAAGAAAATGTGCATCTAAACGGCGAACTGGATAAAGAGGAGCATTTTGAACGATTGAATTTTTGTTTGGGGCAATTGATCAAAGAACAGCGATTAACTATTGAATTGTTTTATTTACAACAAAAAAGCTATAACGAAATAGTGGACATTACAGGAATTGAATGGAGCAAGGTTCGAAGCTATATCCAGAATGGGAGAAGAAATTTAAAAACTTGTATGGACCAACAAGCAGCCATCCATGGAAAACAATAAGCACTATACCGCAGAAGATATTCAGCGATACCATGAAGGAAAACTATCGCCGAAGGAAATGCATGTGCTGGAACATGCTGCATTGGATGATCCCTTTTTGGCTGATGCGTTGGAAGGATATCAAATCACCGGGACCGCCAAAGAAAATATCACAGAGCTTCGAGAAAGACTACAACAAAAAACAACCAGGCGTAAAGTTGTTCCTTTATTTCAACCAAAAGATTGGTTACGGGTAGCAGCTATTATGGCTGTTATTCTAACAGCAGGATGGATAGGTTTTACTGTTTTAAACGAACAACCTGATAAACTAGCTGTAGGTAAATTGAAGAGCAAACCAACAGAAGATAAACAAGTAACCGTTCAACCAAATATACCTTCTGATGAAAAGCTATTAGTTGATTCAATAGCATCTGGAAATGTGGGAACCTATTCGCTTTCGGAACCTAAAAAGAAGAACCACAGAAATGCTATTGCTTCAAAGCCAGTCACTATTTCACCAGCCGATGACAATAATAAAATAACACTTACCAACGCTGCACCTACCTCAAAGCAGGTTGAGTTAAATAAGGCTAAAGATTCTATGGCTTTGCGTCAGGCACCTGTAGCAAGTAATCAGTATGGTCGTGCTGATTCGAATGCGTTACAGGAAGTTGTTGTAACAGGTATGGCCATGAAACGGCTGAAAAAAACTTCTACTGATTCAACGGTTCGTATAGAAGGCCTGGAGCCAAAGAATGGCCTAAATGATTATTATGCTTATGTGATCAATTATCAAAAACAACATAACCTCTCGCCTACACTTTCCGGCGAAGTAAAGATTGAGTTTGATGTGGATGAGAATGGCGACCCGGTCTATATTGAAATTCTTTCATCAACCTGTGATGAATGTGCCGAAGAAGCCATTGAAATTTTGAAGAAAGGTCCGAAGTGGAAAAAGCTAAGTAACACAAAAGGTAAGATCATCATCGCCTTTAACAGCAAACATTAATTCTTAGACGTAGTTGCCGGATGGTAAGGATTGTTGTACCAGGCACCATCAATTTCTTTCACAATGGCTTCAATTTGACGGTCGGTTGCATCATGTGCAATATCATAAGGCTGCTTAAGATCAGATCCAAAGAAGAAAGCTACTGTTTGATAAAAGCGTGCTGTCAATCCACCTTTGTATTCTTTAATGATCTCGTAGCAGTTGTTGCCTGTCTGGCGATTGATCAATTTCATCAGCACCTTTCCCTGGTAAACAGAAAGATTGGTGAGTGGATCAGAAAATTGTTTTTTTAATTCTGCTTCTCTTGATTTTATGATAGCCTTTCTTTCGCTTTTATTATCAATACCCTGTATTTTGGCATTAATGTCGTTCAAGGTAACACCTGCAACCTTTGCGTAAGGATAGGTAACATACACGGCATTGCGCAAGCGAGTCCATTTTTCAATATACTTTGCTAATTGATCAGCCGGTAGTTTGGAAACATACACCATATCCAATTCTTTGTACGTCATTCGTTCGCCGTCATACACAATCATCTGAACGGGAATAGTGTCGTTCTTACTGAAATGCATGCTCAATGTATCACCATTGGATTGCGCCTTTGCAGTTACATTGCACAGCATTGCTGCGATTATAAAGACAGATAAAACATTCAGGCGCATAGAAGAAAATACAAGGAAAAATCTCTCCAATGAGAAGAGACAATGAAACTACAATAAATGCTGTTTCAGAAAACTTAAATTTTTGCTGTACAACGGTTCATTTGCACCCTGCGAACAGCACTGACCAAAAATCCTAGCACCATGATGATAGTGCCTAACCAAAGCAGGTTAATGAAGGGGAATTTGTATGCTTTCAATGTAACGTATTGTAAAATAGAGTTTGATTCTTTTACGCCCAATTCGATCTTGTTGTCTTTTAAGTTTTGAAGTTGCACTACCAGATTTTCAGCTGTCAATGTATCGGGTTTGCTGAAACTTCCACTAGCACCTTTGTTGATCAACAATGGTTGGATAGTATATAACGAATTGGTTTTTGCATAGATCTTCAAATTAGCTACAGTAGCACTATCGGTTGGTGCAAAGCCTGGTTGCGGGATATGATCACGGGTAATTACATCACTCAACACCATAAATCCTCTGGAATAAAACAGGGTATCTCCCACTTTTAATTGGTGCGGACGGAAGCTTGCAGTGTCTTTATTTTTTGCAGGATCAGGTAAAGAAGTGATGTAGGCAAACACATCGTAATTCCAGTAATGCTTTGCATCCGGATTCGCCATCAAGCCTGCATTCCCTTTGTAATTCACAAATGCATTTGGTTTTAAAGTAAAAGCATCGACCCCTTCTTTATCTCTGAAATGCAAAGTGTAGAACCATAATGGTTTTTTAGGATGCACTGAATCTCTTTCATAGGTAACCGTGTAGCTACCCATTTTGGTTGGAACACCTTTCACCAAGGTCAGGTTCTCTCCTGCTTTTTCTTTGCTGTCTTCGCCAAAATTTACAGCAATGCCACTGGTGTTGTAAGAAAGTAATTCTTTTTTAGAAGAAGAAATCAGAATGCCCACTAACATCAAACCAAAACCAACGTGTGTGATAGAACCACCGGACAAACTAAGTTTACCGTTTAAGCCTAGCCAGATGTAGGATGCATTGGCAATAACGGTATAAACAGAAGCAATAACAGCCAACCAAACAGCGCCCAAATAACCAGCGCCGTGATCCATATAGTTGATGTTACCAAAAGCGATGATCAAACCGCCAACAATCACTGCCGCAATGGTTGGATACAATAGCTTTTGCCAAACTGCTTGCCTGGTTGTGCTTTTGTATTTCAAATACTGAACAAAGGCCGTTAATGCGCCTAGGATTACGGAGACAAAAATCTGTATACGATTGTAGGCAAACATGGCATCTTCGCCTTGCGCCAATTTCTTAATAGCATCTTGCTTTCCGCTGATCCATTCCACTATTTTGTTGAATACAGGAATGGATGTCATGAGTATGATGGTGGCTGCCGCTAAAAACAAAACCAATGAACCGATGAACATCCAAAACTCTCGTGACGAAGCTTCTTCTTCTTTTGGAATGGTTGGAACTTGTTTGGAACGAACAAAATATAAAGCCAGCGATGGAATGACAAAGATGAACAAGAACAAACGCAGTTGCCAGTTCATGCCTAAATCAGTAAATGCATGCACAGAAGTGTCCTGCAAATCGCCGCTCCTGGTTAAGTAGGTGGAATACAGCACCAACAAAAAGCTCAGTATGAAAAAGACAAAGGTTGCTTTAAGTGATCGTCCGGTATGACGGAAAATAAGCAAGGTGTGAATGCCTGAAACCAAGACCAACCACGGCACTAATGAAGCATTTTCTACCGGATCCCAAGCCCAATAGCCACCAAAGTTTAAGCTCTCATAAGCCCAACGAGCACCCATCATAATACCCAAGCCCAATACGGCTGCAGAGAACAAGGCCCAAGGCAAAGCAGGCTTGATCCAATCTTTATAATTCTTGGTCCATAATCCAGCTATAGCATAAGCAAATGGAACAACAGTAGAAGCAAAACCTAAGAATAAAACAGGCGGATGAATCACCATCCAATAATTCTGTAAAAGCGGATTAAGATCATTACCGTCTGTTATAAAATTCAAATAATCAGGACGAGAGAATATCGGGGCTGCTAATTCATTCCTTAATAAAACAAAAGGATTAGAGCCAAGCTTGACACTTGATGAAAATACAATACCGGCTATCATGGTGGCCAGGCAAAACTGCGCAAACGAAAGCACAGCCATCACCGGCGCTTCAAATTGTTTTTCTTTTTTGATGATCACTAAACCCAATACACAATGCCAAATACTCCAAAGCAAGAAGCTTCCTTCCTGTCCTTCCCAGAAACAGCTTAACAAATATTTTGTTTCCAATGATTTGCTGCTATGTTGCCAAGCGTATTTGTATTCAAATAAATGCGACGAAATAATGTAATACAAGATTCCAAAAATGGCGAATACAGAAACCACTTCGGCAATGAAGAAAATGCGAGCAAGGTTTTTCCATCGTGTGCTTTCAGAATAAGCATCTTCTAGTTCGGTGTACTTAGCATCAAACGATTTTCTTTTTTGAACGCTAAAAAAATAGCAGACCGTAGCAGCCAGCGAAGAGATCAGGGAAAGTATAATAAAGAAATGTCCGAGTTGTCCGGGGTGTAGGTTTTCGCCTTGGTAGTCCATCCGAGCTTAGTATTTTAAAATCACCCTTCGACAAGCTCAGGGTGACAGTTTTTCTAAGTTGCCTGTTTCGACAAGCTCAACATGACAACTTAGAAAAATTATTTTGTTTGCTTGTAATTATCAGCAGTGGGCAGGTTTTTCGCTGCCGCCTTCATATCATCTTTGTATTTTGAAGGACATTTCATTTGCAACTTCGTACACTCAAAATAACCATCACGCATGTAACCATTCAGGTCAATACCTTCACTTTTTTCCATGTCTTGCGGCTTGGCGTTATTGTACACCACTTTCATGCGCTGACCTTTTTTGTCAAACGCATAGAAATAGGTATGATTCGGATCTTTCAAATCATTGAACTCAATAGGAACTGATTTGTCTAAATCAGCTTTTACCACAACGAACTTGATGCCTTTTTCCTTGGCAGAAGCGAAGGTTTCCTGCGTAGTCAGGTCTTTTATAAAAAAAGACATACCTGCGATAGACGCAATTACCAGGATGAGTAAAATAATGTGAATCTTTTTCATATACGAGGATGCTGCGCAAAGGTAGGCTTTGATTTTAGATTTTGGATTGACGATTGTCAGGTTTTGCAGCAAAAAAAATACTAAACTTTCCCCTGAACGCCAAGCCTCGAACCGCAAACTTGTCTTATCTTGCACCGCTTTTAAAATTTCTTTCATGGCAGACCTTTCCACATTTGATCCCAACGGTGTCGGTAACCCAAACAACAACATTTTTGGATTGCCGTTTACCGAAGATGATGCTCGCTTGGTGATCCTTCCTATTCCGTGGGAGGTAACAGTTAGTTTTGGTTCAGGCACGGCTCGTTCTGGCGAACAAATTATGAGAGCCAGTTTACAGGTAGACCTTTTTGATCCTGATGTTCAGGACGGCTGGAAGGAAGGCTTTTTCATGCGGGAAACTGATCGCAAAATCTTATTTAAAAGCGATTACTTGCGAAAAGAAGCCGAATTATACATCGATTATATTTCCAAGGGCGAAGCCATTGAAGCCAATCAATTTATGTGCAAGGCGTTGAAGGAAGTGAATGAAGGAAGTTATTTTTTGAACAATTGGGTGTACCAACAAACAAAAACTTTGTTGGAGAAAGATAAACTGGTTTGCTTGTTAGGCGGCGATCATAGCACACCTTTAGGATATATGAAAGCGCTTGCAGAAAAGCATGGCGATTTTGGTATTATTCAGATAGATGCGCACTGCGATCTGCGTGAAGCCTATGAAGGTTTTGTGTATTCGCATGCCAGCATCATGTACAATGCCTTGAAAGAAATTCCAGGATTAAAGAAACTGGTTCAAGTTGGTATCAGAGATTATTCGCAATGCGAGTTTGAATTCATTCAACAAAACAGTGAACGTGTTCAAACTTATTTCTATCAAGATATCTGTAATCGCCAATATGAAGGCGAATCCTGGAAGAATATAGTTGACGAAATTATCAGCCATCTTCCAGAAAAAGTGTACATCTCCTTTGATATTGATGGTCTTGATCCAAAGCTTTGTCCTAATACAGGCACACCGGTACAAGGTGGTTTTGAAACCGAACAGATCTTTTATCTCTTCAATAAAATAAAAGCTGCAGGCAAACACATCATTGGTTTTGATTTAAGCGAAGTAAGCACAAGCGAAAACTTTTGGGATGCCAACGTAGGTGCCCGGGTGCTGTTCAAACTGTGTAATCTGTTTGTTTCAGCCAATAAAATATAATCTGTTTGTTTCAGCCAATAAAAAATAATGTATCAATTAGCAGTAAAAATAGAAGGCATGGAAAAGCGCAAACGCAGTACCGGGTTATTGCATGTGCTATCGGGATGCTTTCTGTTAATGGGTGCTGCTAATTATTTTAAATATACGCACTACCAACAATTTTGGAGTGCTGCCCCTTCTTTTGCTATTGCCCTGTTATCTGTTGTTTACGGTTTGTTTCGAACCAAATGGGATGTGAAAGCAAAATACAATCCGTACATGCGTTTACTGCAGTTTGTATGTTTTGTAAAACTGGGTATTGCTATGGTGATGGTTGGCGGAACGTGGGATTACGTAAGCATGCTCGTTTGGGCTGCTGTGAGTTTGATGTTGCTGTTTACCGAACGGAAAATATTTCATGATGTACAGCTTTTACTGAAGAAAGATGGCATCTTCATTCCGGGATATTTCAACAGTCATCATTTTAATTGGAGCACCTTGAAAGATGTTGTGGTTCGCAATGACTACATCACCATTTTTAAGGCGAATGAAAAATACCTGCAATTTGAATTGCTGACTGATTTAAACACGCTGCAACTGGAAGAAGTGAACAATTTTTGCAAGACACAGTTAAATGATATTAATAAACCTATTGAAACGCAATAAGTGCTGACACAATCACCATATATTTTATATTCCGATGGCGAGGGAAACATTTTTGAAGATACCAGCCTGTATGTTGTAGGACGTACTGGTTGGGATGCGCTTCCTGTTCCTGAAGATGAATGGATCGAACTTCCATCAGGCGGTTCTTTTTATGAACTTCCCGGTCGTAGGGGTATTGGTATTGATGTAAAAACGGGTGAGATGCGTTTGTGTGAAAAAGGTTGGGCTGTAGCTGCTTTCATTCCACCCGCACACACTGGTTTTTATCTGGCGGCGTACGAAACCCTGCCTGATGCACCTACACTTCCCCTATTCTGTTATACGGCTGTTGGTTGGTTAGATGACAAGTTTTTTGTTCCGGCAACTCGCATTGAAAAAGATATTCGCCAGGAGTGCGAAGGCTTTGACCAAGCGAAAGTGGAAACTGGCGTTCAGTATTTTTTAGAGGCTTATCCGCATAATCGTTTGGTAGCTCATTTGGCTAATAATTGTGCACTTACGTATCATTGCCCTGCGGCACGTAATTATTTTATGGGTAGATGGGAATGTCCTATTCCTTCTTCGCCTGCATGTAATGCTAATTGCGTTGGTTGTATTTCCTTTCAACCGGAAGAAGAAACGATTGTATCTACACAAGATCGTTTGACGTTTAAGCCTACCGCAGAAGAAATTGTAGAATACACTGTGCCGCATTTGGAAACTGCTCCCTATCCTATTGTATCGTTTGGACAGGGTTGCGAAGGCGAACCACTGTTGATGTGGGAAACCATTCGCGAAGCGATTCTTGAAATAAGAAAGCACACGCCAAAGGGAAGCATTAACATCAATACGAACGGTTCAAAGCCTGATGCTGTAAAAGCCTTGTGCGAAGCAGGTTTGAACAGCATTCGTGTGAGTACCAATTCTGCACGCAGAGAAATTTACCTGCCTTATTATCGTCCTAACAACTATGAGTTTGAAGACATTATTGAGAGCTTAAAAGTTGTTCGCAGCTATGGTGGCTGGACATCGATCAACTATTTTGTTTTTCCGGGAATGACAGATAGTGTTGCCGAATATGAAGCATTACGCAAGTTGATTATCGACACCGATCTATGTATGATCCAATGGCGCAATTTCAATATTGACCCTGATTGGTATTTAGGTAAAATTGGCGTTGTGGACAGCGGCGAAATTTTAGGCATGAAGCAATTGATGGAATTACTCAAAGAAGAGTTCCCTAATCTCAAATACGGCTACTTCAATCCACCAATGGAACGCATTAAGGGTAAGTACGACGCAGACTTTGCTCATTAATTCTGATCTCCATTTAAGCACTAATACACCATTCGCTTTCTTCAGTGCCTGCAAGTATATTTGAAGATGCAGACGAAGGCCAAAGCTTACTATTTACCTGTTATTGTATTTGCACAATTTGCAGGCACGTCGCTTTGGTTTGCTGGTAATGCTATCATCGGCGAAATACAAAAAGAAACCAGAACCGCAGGTGTTGCTAACCTTACATCGCAGGTTCAGTTTGGTTTTATCTCGGGCACATTATTATTTTCTATTCTCACAGTAGCCGATCGCTTCAAACCCTCACTTTTTTTCTTTCTTTCTTCGTTGATTGCTGCAGGTGCAAATGCATCAATTATTTTGTGCTCAACGGATATTTTCAGTATTAGTGTTTTACGATTTATAACAGGTTTCTTTCTTGCCGGCATTTATCCTGTAGGAATGAAGATAGCAGCTGACTGGTTTCCGCAAAAGTTGGGTAATGCTCTAGGTTTTTTGGTGGGAGCACTAGTGTTAGGAACAGCTTTCCCGCATTTATTAAAATCACAATTGTATCAACTGCCATGGAAAGAGGTTTTGTTGTTTACATCGCTGCTTGCACTGATTGGTGGGTTGTTAATGTTTTTATTAATGCCGAGCAAGGCTTCACTCAGCAAAAATAAATTTCAGCCCAAAGCATTCCTGTTGGTTTTTCAATCGAAAGACTTTCGTGCTGCAGCCTTTGGCTATTTTGGTCACATGTGGGAACTCTATACTTTCTGGGCATTTGTTCCCTTGATTCTTCTACGATTCAATGAAGTCCATACAATCAACACTTCCCTTTGGAGCTTTGTTATCATTGCTGTTGGTTGCATTAGTTGTATTGCCGGTGGACTTATTTCAAGAAAGACTGGAAGCAAAACAGTTGCTTTTTATTCACTACTTATATCTTGTGCGTGTTGTTTGCTTGCGCCAATTAGCTTTGAATTTTCATCAAACCTATTTCTTGCATTCTTATTGGTTTGGGGAGCATCGGTTGTATCAGATTCGCCGCAATTCTCAACACTGATAGCACAATCGGCCATTCAAAAATACAAAGGCACTGCATTAACAATCGTTACGAGCATTGGCTTTTTCATCACCATCATTAGCATTCAATTAATGAAAAGTTTGTTTGATCATAGCGATAAAAGTTTATGGTTGTTAGCTCTTGGACCACTGTTAGGACTAATAGCTTTGAGAAAAGGAAGATTTAATCAAAAAACATGAAACGCATTATTATCGTTGGGGCCTCGTCAGGCATTGGAAAAGAAATGGCATTGATGTATGCGCAGCAGGGACATTTAGTAGGTATCACTGGAAGAAGAAAAGAATTATTAGAACAAATTCAACAACAATTTCCGCAACAAATTCTCATTGCCTCTTTCGATGTGATGAATGATGAAAATAGGACGCATATTCAACGATTGGCAGAGCAACTTGGAGGCTTAGACCTACTGATTTACAATTCGGGTTTCGGCGATATTTCAGAAAATTTAAATTACGAAATTGAAATAAAAACCACACGTACAAATGTGAATGGCTTCGTTTCCATTGTTTCTTTCGCATTCAATTATTTTGTGCAACAAGGTTATGGACAAATTGCACTTACTTCTTCTATTGCTGCTTTGCGTGGCAATAGCTGGGCGCCAGCTTACAGTGCCAGCAAAGCCTTTATGAGTAATTATGCCGAAGGGTTAAGCATCAAAGCCAAAAAGTTAAAGAAAGACATAACCATTACCGATCTAAAACCAGGCTTTGTCAAAACAAAAATGGCAAAAGGTAATGGACAGTTTTGGGTAGCAGAGCCAGTAAAGGCTGCGCAACAAATCGTTACAGCTATTGAAAACAAAAAACGCATTGCTTACATAACAAAACGCTGGTGGTTTGTTGCACAAATCATGCGACGGCTGCCCTACTCTATTTACAGCCGCATTGCATAATTGTTAAAAGATGTAACAAGAGCTGAATTAGCAGGGCAATTTGTCTAACTTTTGCATCGTTAAATAGTCCAAGCAGACAGAAAACAAACGCAACTTCTATATTTGTATGAACAACCACCTGATCATGTCGGAAGCATTTGAGAAAGAAAAAAACGTTAAAGCAAGCGCTTATACATTGGGTATAACAGGCGGTCTTGTACTCCTGTTTTTTCTTTGGAAAATATCTTCACCGATAGTTCCGCCACCTGTAGCTGAAGAAATGATTGAAGTGAATTTGGGGAACAGTGATGTTGGTTCAGGCAAAGACCAACCGATGTTGCCAGGCGAACCTGCTCCTGCACAACAAACAGCGTACACGCCACCACAACCGGCTCATTCTACCGAAAACAATACAAAAGCAGTGGAAACAAATGATCGTGCAGATAACAATGCACCAGCTATTAAAACGTCTGCAGTATCAAAACCAAACGCCACTAAAATTGACGCTACTGAAAAAGTGACGAAGACAACACCAAATCCTCAGCCCGTAGTAACGCAAGCACCGCCTCGACCAAAAGCAGTTTTAGGCAGAACGGTTGGTGGAAATGGTAACGGTGGTAATGGCGCCGATTCTTACAAGCCGGGCACCGGTGAAGGAACAGGTAATGGACAAGGCGATCAGGGTGTGGTTGGTGGAAACCCAAATGGTACTGCTTATAGTGGTACGCCGAAAAATTTTGGTGTTCGGGAATTCTCGATTCCCAATCAAAGTTTTGAAGATGATTTTGACCGCAATGCAAAAATTGCGATGGAGATTGTTACCAATGGAAACGGAAAAGTTATTTCTGCACAATACACATCCAAAGGTTCTACGGGTACCGCTACTTCGCAGATGAAGGAAATTGCTCGTCGTCGTGCTTATGAATTAAAAGTTGGCCCAAATATGAAAGGAACTGTAGTATTCAATTTCCAAATACGGGATTAATCATCAGCAATTATTTTTGCGCTGATGACTTATGCAGAAACAATAGATTATTTATATACCAAACTGCCTATGTTTAGTCGCATAGGCAATGCTGCTTTTAAGAAAGATCTGACCAATACCATTGCCCTTTGCGAAGCGTTAGATAATCCTCATCAAAAATTTAAATCCATTCATGTTGGTGGAACGAACGGCAAGGGTTCTGTGTCGCACATGCTTGCCGCGGTTTTGCAATCAGCAGGTTATAAAACAGGCTTATATACTTCACCACATTTAAAAGATTTTCGGGAACGCATCCGTATCAATGGTGAAATGGTGTCGAAGGAGTTTGTCATTGATTTTGTGGAAAGAATAGAGCCATTAATTGAAAAGATTGAGCCTTCTTTTTTCGAGATCACAGTCGCCATGGCGTTTGACTATTTCGCACAGCAAAATGTTGATATAGCAGTAATAGAAGTTGGCCTGGGCGGACGATTGGACAGTACTAATATTATCACACCAGAAGTATCAGTCATCACGAATATTGGTTGGGACCACATGAATATGCTGGGTAATTCTTTAGAAGAAATTGCTTCTGAAAAAGCAGGAATCATTAAAGAACATATTCCTGTCGTTATTGGTGAACGAAAAGCAGAAACGGAAAATATTTTTCTAAAAGCAGCCCAGTCTAAGCAGTCTTCTATCCAGTTCGCAGAAGATTATTTTCATATAGAAGCGTTCAATACAAAAAATGATTTGTTGGACATATCAATATCATCAAAAAATAGAATAGAAAATTATGAGCTTGACTTAACAGGGATTTATCAAACAAAAAATATTCTCACCGTATTACAGTCAATAGAGGTATTGAGGCAAAAAGAATTCAAACTGAAGGATGCAGATATAAAGCATGCCCTGAAGCATACCAAAACATTGACAGGCTTAAGAGGTCGGTGGGATATGATTCATCAAAATCCTACAGTTGTATTAGAAGTGGCGCATAATAAAGATGGCATTGAACAATTGCTGAAACATTTGCAAACTATTTCATTTACAAACCTGCATATCGTACTAGGAATGGTAAAGGACAAAGACGCAGAAAGTGTATTGCAGTTATTTCCTAAAACGGCAATTTATTATTTTACACAGTCCCATATTCCCCGTGCATTAGAAGCAGAAAATTTGAAACAAAAAGCCGAAGCTCTTGAATTAAAAGGCAACCATTTTGCTGATGTGAACATAGCTCTGAAAGCAGCGCTAAGCAATACTTCTAAAGATGATATGATCATCGTAGTCGGTAGTATTTTTTTGGTTGCTGAAGTGGAAGAAAATAACTTTTAGAATTGCAGTTCTCCTAGTTTTTCCATCGCATATAACATGCATGACAGGTGTAAGCTTTGCACGATTTTATGTTCCCGAATCAAACTTTTTAGTTCATCAATTGTATAAATCACCACGTTTAGATCTTCGGTTTCATCCAAGTTTTGATCATGCACTTTTTCGCAGCCGGTAGCTAAAAACATGTGCATATAATTATTATTAGTAGCCGGATTTGCAGAGATCTTTCCGAGAAACTCAATCTTTTCTGCCACATAACCAGTTTCTTCTTTCAACTCACGTGCAATTGCATCTTTAGGGTCTTCGCCTTCGTCCACTACTCCGCCAGGGGTTTCAACGGAAATCACGCCTAAGCCATGACGATATTGCTTTACCATCACTACTTTATTGCCTTTTGTTAGCGGAAAAACAGTTGCCCATGTTGGATATTCACACACATAATAAGCGGGCATTATTTTGCCGTTTGGCAGTTCGCAAACATCTTTTCGAATAGTTAACCAGGGTTTATTATTAAAAAGGTATTCCGATTCTAAAACTTTCCATTTCATCTGTTCATTCATAATTGATCATTTTCATTTGCAGTGAAGATGCCAAGCCAATGCAACTTGCACTATGCTCAATAGCATTACTGAACTTTGAAGAGTGCGACGCAACAAAAGCATCATAGTAGTAGTTAAGATGATTCCCTGATTTACCAACCCATACGTTCGCGTAAAGCTGTAATATGTGCGGTATGATGCCTGCTGTGCCATGCATACATGCCGAGCAAAAACCAAAGTGTCATTTGCTTTTGATGTTCGGGATGATACACGGTGCGGTTCCAATCTTCGTCTGTAAAATGACTTAAAAATTCGTACCAGCGTTGATGCAGCGTATAGAGCAAAGTGATGGAAATATTGACAGGCAGATTTTTAACATCGCTGGTTTGTGCCCACAGTTGTTCTTCATATGGACGAATAGTTGGGTTCTCTTCTGTATAGCCAAGCTTAAAACGAATGTAAGCGTTCATGTGACTGTCGGCAACATGATGTACCAACTGATGAACAGTCCAACCACCATCGCGATAAGGCGTTTGCAGTTGCTGTTCGTCCAAATTATGAATGGCATGTTCCAAGGCTTGCGGTAAGAATTTAATATCGGCTAACCACTCTTCTTTTTGAGCCTCGAAAAATGGTTTTGGTTCGTACTTACCAATGGGATAACGAAGGTCTATTTGTGCTTCCATCTTAGGAAATAATTTCTAAAAGTTCGATATCGAATAACAATGTAGCGCCGGGGGGAATACCGCCCGTGCCATTATCACCATAAGCCAAATGCGAAGGGATCCATAAACGCCAGGTACTGCCAACAGGCATCATCGGCAATACATCTTGCCAGCCTTTTATCAGTTGGCGCAAGCCAGCAGTAAATGGTTGATTACGTTTAAAGGAACTGTCGAATTCTTTTCCATTCAACAGAGCACCACGGTAATGTGCTTTGATTGTTGCAGAAGGCTGTGGTTTTGGACCATTGCCTTCTTTTAATATTTCGTATTGAATGCCATTAGGCAGTTCAACAACCCTTTCTCTTTTTTTATTTTCTTCCATGAAGGCAAGGCCTTCCTCTTTTTCTTTTTGAATTCTTTCGTTCTTAGCACCCTGAAGCCTATCGAATAAACTCATACAATTAATTTAATTATTTATCACTCGCCTCTTAACTCATGTCCTGTTAATGCGATGAATACGTCTTCCAGATTAGCCTTCTTTACTTGTTTCGGTCGTTCAAAACCGGTGGCTACCAGTTCATCGATCAACTTATCTGGTGACGACATAGCAATGATCTTTCCGCTGTCAACAATACCAACTCGGTCACACAAATATTCTGCTTCATCCATGTAATGTGTGGTGATGATAACTGTCGTTCCTTTTTGGCGGATATCTTTAATCAGCTCCCATAAATTGCGCCGAGCCTGCGGATCTAAACCAGTTGTAGGTTCATCCAGAAAAATGATTTTTGGATCGTTGATCAATGTGGTAGCAATGGAGAAACGCTGCTTTTGACCACCACTTAAATCTTTGAATTTTACCTTTGCTTTATCCCGAAGATTTACTGAATCCAATAACTGTATTGGATTGATCTTCTTATTATAAAGACCCGCAAACAACTTAATCAACTCAGTTAAATTCAAGTTCGGATAATAGCCGCTTGTTTGCAGTTGCACACCTATGATTTGCTTGATGGCATTCGGCTCTGCATCCAGATCGTGACCATCAACGGTTATTGTTCCACTCGTTTTATCGCGGAGCGTTTCAATGATTTCTAACGTGGTAGATTTACCAGCTCCATTTGGTCCTAGTAAACCAAATATTTCACCTTCGTAAACATCAAAAGAAATTCCTTTCACGGCTTTAAAATCACCATAATTTTTTACCAGGTCTTTTACTTCAATAATTGTTCTCATAATTAAACCGATTCTCCTACTAATTCCTTTTTCAAATAACCTTCCAGTTCTGCCATCATTTGTTTGCTACCAATAAATAAAGGAGTCCGTTGATGCAATTGAATAGGTGTTACATCTAAGATCGCTTGCTTACCATCTGTTGCTACACCACCGGCCACCTCTGTGATGAAGGCAAAAGGATTGCACTCATACAATAGACGCAATTTGCCTGTTGGTTTATCGGTAGTGCCTGGATACATGAATATTCCACCTTTGATTAAGTTTCGATGCACATCTGCCACCATACTGCCGATATAACGTTGCGTATATGGTCCGCCTGTTTCTTTCGTTTTATTTTGACAAGTGTTGATGTATTTACGAACACCTTCATCGTACTGGAAAAAATTGCCATGATTAACAGAATAAATCTTCCCTTTTTCAGGGCATTTAATATCGGGATGACTTAAACAAAATTCACCGATGGATGGATCAAGCGTGAAACCGTTTACTCCTCTGTGAGTTGCATAAACCAACATGGTAGATGAGCCATAGACAATATAACCAGCAGCCACTTGCTTACGACCAGGCTGTAAAAAATCTTCTATAGTTACGTTTGTTCCCAAAGGTGTCACGCGACGATAAATGCTGAAGATAGTTCCAATTGAAACGTTTACATCAATATTGCCACTACCATCCAGCGGGTCGAACATGCACACATATTTTGATTGGCGGCTTACTTCATCATCAAAAGCAACAAAGTCGTCCAATTCTTCAGAAGCAATACCAGCACAGCTTACCCCGTGCTTTAACACACCCATGAATTGATTGTTGGCATATTCATCCAGCTTCTTTACTTCTTCACCCTGCACATTCACTGTTCCTAAATCACCCAATATATCTACTAACCCTGCCTTATTTACTTCAACGTTTACACGCTTTGCAGCCAAGCCTATATCACGTAATAATGTACTTAATTCCCCGGTGGCATTAGGCACCTGTCGCAGTGATTGGATAGTGAACTCGTCAAGGGTTAAAATATTTCTATTGATGGTACTCATGCAAACATTTTTTGTGTGAAACAAATGTACGGCTTTCGGGTGTTGTGTTCAGCAAGCATGCTTTGGTCTAATTTCGCAACATGAACGTAGAAAACAAGCTTACGATAATTGGTCGCAGCAATATGATACAAATGAGAATAGAACTCGTGACCTGGAAGCAATTGCATTACGAGAAATCCTAAGCAAAACTTCATTTGAACATTGCCTTGAAACTGGATGCGGTACAGGCAAGAACACGCAGTGGTTGATCACTAAAGTAAGCCAGGTTACAGCGGTTGATCTATCAACAGCAATGTTACAAAAAGCAAAGGAAAAGATTGACAATGATTGCGTTGAATTTATACAGGCAGATATTACAAAAGACTGGACGTTTATCCATCAACAATATGACATCGTAAGTTTTAGTTTGGTATTAGAGCATATTGAAAACCTGGAAGACATATTGCACAAAACAGCTAGCGTATTAAAGCCGGGTGGCTGTGTTTATATTGGCTAATTACATCCTTTCAAACAATACGCTGGTAGCAAAGCAAGGTTTGAAACAACAGAAGGATTACAAATAGTAACCTGTTTCAATCATCATATTTCTGATTTCCTGTCACCGGCGAAAAAAAAGGTCTTAATATGTCAGGCTTGAAGAATATTTTGATGATGACCACAAAGCTATTCCAAGAATACTCGCTTTAATGCTAAAGAAAGCAGAATAAAAAAGGCAGTTCAAAATAGACAGCCTTTTAAAAGAATATTTTTGATTAATCACCGACTACTTCCAGTTTGCTTTTCACTCTACGACGATAGTTGGTAAACAAACTGAACCAACGCAATTTCAAAACGCCTAGAATTCCTTCTTTGACAATACCTCGATTCATTTTTGATTCGCCATAGGTACGGTCTTTAAAATGAATCGGCACTTCTTTCAATTTGAAACCAAGCTTCCAGACAGCAAACTTCATTTCAATCTGGAATGCATAACCCACGAAATGAATTTCATCGAGGTTAATAGTTTCTAAAACCTCTTTTTTATAACACATAAATCCGGCTGTCTGATCTTTGATCGGCATCCAAAGGATCATGCGTGTGTAAAGCGATCCGCCTTTGGATAAAAAGATACGATCTGCAGGCCAGTTATCTATACCACCACCTTTCACATAACGGGAACCAATAGCTACGTCAGCACCGCCATTTTTACAAGCAGCATACAAACGTGGCAGGTCTTGTGGATTGTGTGAAAAATCAGCATCCATTTCAAAAATGAACTGGTAACCTTTTGCAACTGCCCATTTGAACCCATGTATGTAAGCAGTACCCAAGCCTAGTTTCCCTTTTCGTTCTTCAAGAAAAACTGTGTAGTTGAAACGAGGCTGCAGACTGCGAACAATATCTGCCGTTCCATCAGGCGAGCCATCATCAATCACCAGTACATGAAAATCTTGCTGCAAATCATAAATTGCCTGAAGAATGGCCTCAATATTTTCCTTCTCGTTATAGGTTGGTATGATGACAAGTTTCTCCAATGACCGTTAGAATTTTTTAAGCATGATGCGAGTATAAATCTCAGTTAGCTTTTGCTTGGTATTCATTGGAAATTCACCCTTCATCATCCAATCATAATATTGCGGCTCTGCCTTCAATACATCAGCCACTGTTTTGCCTTTATGCTTACCAAAATTGAATGTTTCTACACCTTTATCGTTGTACACAAAACGTCGGGCAAAGTCAATTATTTGATCTTCACCAACCGTTTTGATAATGCTATCAACCGTGTTACCTAATTGCGGATAACGTTGCACCTGCGCATACAAAATTTCGGCTGTTACAGTTGCATCCACTTCTGCACTATGATTTCCCTCCAATGCTTTGTTACAATAAAATTTATACGCTGCGGCCAAGGTTCTTTGTTCCATTTGATGAAAAATCTTTTGCACATCCACCAGCTTTCTGCTCTTCATGTCAAATTCTACTTCTGCACGCAAAAATTCTTCCATCAGCAATGGAATATCCAAACGATACATATTGTATGCAGCCATGTCACAACCATCTAAGAATTGCTTTATTTCCGGAGCTGCTTGTTTGAACGTAGGTGCATCTTTAACCATTTCATCAGTAATGCCATGAATGTCAATGGTAACCTGCGGGATCGGCATTTGTGGATTGATCAATTTTCTCTTCACTGTACGATTGCCATCAGGCAACACTTTTACAATGGCGATTTCCACAATACGATCGGTAGCAACGTTTCCACCTGTGGCTTCAATATCAATAAAAGCAAGAGGTTTCTTCAGTTGTAGCATGAAATGGTTTCTATTAAAAGTGGGTAAAGGTATAGTGATTAACCAAATTTATTAAGCCCTTGCTGTAATTCTTTTCGCAAGCGCCTCTATGTCTGTGCCTTCGTAATTACCTGAACTCATAAGCACGACAACGCTATTGCTGTAATCTTGTGCATTCAGCCACTGTTCTAATTCACTAAGTCGATTGAATACATTTAGGTTTTCTTTAGCAAAACCATTTTTCACTACTTCTTTTGAAAGGTCAGGCATGCGCTTTAATTCCAATGCATGTTTGGAGTAAAAAACTGCAGCTTCATTTGCACCCTGTAAAGCGCCGTCATATTCTTTGATAAACGCTTCGTTCAAACTACTGTAGGTATGCAGTTCGAGCACAGCAATTATTTTTTTATTAGGGAACTGATGATACACTGCATCAATTGTGGCTTTCACTTTGGAAGGCGCATGTGCAAAATCGCGGTACACTACGGTACCATTTCCTTTTGCTAGTAGTTCCAACCTTTTAGCCGCGCCTGTGAACGAGCTAATAGCGTTTGCAAATTGTGCTGCGTTCAAACCCAATTCTTTGCATACCAGCCAGGCCGCATGCATATTCAGCAAATTATGATTACCAAACACGTTCAATTCAGCTTCAACTCCCTCAATGATCACTTTTGTTTCGCCATTTGTGATTGTGTGTTGCGGCACACTGTATGGATGATAGTGAATATCTGTCCGAGCATGTGTTTCAACTAATTCTTTTAAAATCGCATCAGTATCGTTATAAATAAGATGACCGCCGCTTTCAATTTTATCAATGAAGATTTTGAATTGATCTAAATAATTTTCAAAGGTTGGGAACACATTAATATGATCCCAGGCAATGCCGGTAATAACCGCAATGCGAGGAAAGAGGAAATGAAACTTTGGTCTCTTTTCAACAATGCTTGCAGGATACTCGTCGCCTTCACAAACAATGACCGGGGCATTTGTAATGTTTACCGATTGATCAAAGCCTTGCAGTCTTGCTCCAACCAAATAATCAAAATCTTTTCCAGCTTGCTTCAATACATGCATGATCATAGAGGTAGTTGTGGTCTTGCCATGGCTTCCGCCAACTACAACTCTTGTTTTGTCCTTGCTTTCTTTATAGATATATTCTGGGAATGAGTAAATAGGTAAGTTTAACTCTTTTGCCCGCAGCAATTCTGGATTATCTGTCTTTGCGTGCATGCCTAAAATAACCGCATCTAAAGAGGCATTGATCTTTTCCGGGAACCAACCTTCTGCTTCAGGTAATAAACCTTCGCTTTGTAAAGCCGTTCTAGCTGGTTCAAAAATTTCGTCATCGCTACCGGTAACTTGGTATCCTTTTCGCTTTAATGCTATTGCCAATTGATGCATTACGCTGCCGCCTATCGATGTAAAATGAATGTTCATGCTTGATTGGTTTAGTTTTCGATCAGTTCCTGTAATCACCAAAATCCGGTTCCTATGCTTGAAACACTGAATATTACTGCTATCTTCGCAAAATATTCCGCAAATTAAAACGTTTAACCTTAAGAAAATTTGCAAAATGAAAAACAAATTATTAGCCTTTATCCTATTGTTATTGACCGTTGCAACTACTGTATCCTCCTGTGCATCTTCCCGTAGCAAATACGGATGTCCGGCAATATCCATGCGTTAATCCTAAAAATTTTTGTGTATGCATTGGATTCATCTTACCGATGAGGAGCAGTTAAGCCATATCATTACTAATTCGCAAATCAGGCCACAGGTAATTTTTAAACACAGCACTCGTTGCTCTATCAGCGCATTAGCGTTTCAGCGTTTGAAAAAGACTGAGGCGCCGCAGGATGTCGATTTTTATTATTTAGATATTCTTGCTCATCGCCCTATTTCAAATAAAATCGCAGAACTGCTTAAGGTGCACCACGAGTCGCCGCAGGTAATTGTGATCAAGGATGGCGAATGTATTTATGATGAAAGCCATTTAGCTATTTCGATGGACGAAATTATTGAACAGGCACACCGTGCTTAATGCAATCAAACTTACTTTAACAGCGGTTGATATCAACAGCTCTTTTTTTGTCTCAGCTGTTGCAGAAATTCCGCAGGGGATTTTTTTTCTGTTGTCTTATCCAAAAAATTACTCAATAAGGCTGGGTTTCAAGCAGAAATGTTGTCGGCACTATTTTTTGGCAATTTAGGCGGGTGTTTACTTGACCTACAAGACTAAAAAATTTATTAACCTACAAAATTTTGATTCGTAATGGCAGAAAACAGAAATCAAGAAAGTAGCTCTAATCGTGGCTTTGAAGCTATGGATGACGGACAACAACAAGAGATCTCGAGAATGGCTGGCGAAAGATTCGGCTCTGACGCTCGTTCCAGTGATGGCGGGAAAAGCGGTCGCAGCAACAGAGGATTTGCTTCTATGGACCAACAAAGACAAAAGGAAATTGCGAGCTTAGGCGGACGTGCAGCTCACAAAATGGGAGTAGCTCACGAGTGGAGCTCTGAAGAAGCAAGAGCCGCTGGCAGAAAGGGCGGACAGAACTCTCATGGTGGCAGAAGCCGTGGAATATCTGGTAACGAAGAAAGCAGATAAGATTTGCTGATAAAGCAGTGAAAAGTGCATCCATATTAAATGCACTTTTTATTTTCATTCTATACAAGCTCAACAATAAAATCGTAAGCTGTAAACAATTTATTTTTGGGCACAATTAAAAATTATGCGTTTTCTTAAATCAGTAGTTGTTATTGCTATTTTAATCTATTTTCCTATAAATGGTTTTAGTTGGGGACAACAGGGTCATCGTATCGTAGGCCAAATTGCGGAAAGTTATTTAACTCCGAAAGCGAAAGCCGAGATCAAAAAAATATTAGGAGATGAATCTATCGCAATAGCTAGTAACTGGGCTGACTTTATAAAGTCCGACACCACTATGAAATATTTAAGCCCGTGGCATTATGCAGATTTTCCAAAAGGCTTAAGCTATGAACAGTTTAAAGAAGAACTGAAAAAAGACACAACAGCGGATGCCTATACTAAACTGAACTTTCTTATTTCCGCTTTAAAAAAGAAAACTTTACCGCTTGACACAAAAAGAATGTATTTGCGTCTCCTGATTCATATTGTGGGTGATATTCATCAACCATTACATGTTAGTCCGGAAGGTACAGAAGGTGGTAATACGGTAAAGGTGACGTGGATGGGACAAAATACCAACTTGCATACCGTTTGGGATTCTCAATTAATCGATTTTCAACAATTAAGTTATACGGAATACACAACTGCCATAAATCATACAACCGCAGCACAACGTAAGGCATGGCAACAACAGCCAATGAGTGCCTGGTTGTTTCAGTCTTACACGTTGAGCCAAATGATCTTAAACGAGATCAACGAACATAACACCAAGCTTAGTTATTTGTACAATTTTCAACATATAAAAATGCTGAACGATCAATTAGTGCAAGGCGGCGTTCATTTGGCGGGTATGCTTAACGATATTTTTAGATAATTATAAATACGTGTAAACAGATTGGCGATAATTTTCCAAATCTTGCAAGGTGGTAAATTCGTTAACAGGTGTAACTCCCATATTTTGTTTACGAATTAATTGCACTTGTTCTCCATTGACAATTGTACTTTTTGCCCGTTGAAAAATAACATCCAGGGCATCAGTATTATGGGTCATTTGCAATTCTTCAATTGCCATTACATCAATAATATATTCCTGCATACTGCAAACTAAAAAACCCTTCAGAAGTATGAAGGGCTTTTTAGTTAAAACATTACAATTAATGATGAAACTCTGCTTTATCATGCAGGTTGCGCAGGTTGTTCATCAAAATAGCATATAGGTTAGCATTGGAAGAAGCAGATATTACAATGGTGCCACCAGTAACACCTGCTCCTGATAATTGTGTTTGTGAAACACCTTGTGTAAGCAAAGCAGGGTTCATAGCAACAATAACATTATTGCCAGCGCCGGATGTGATGGCCACATTATTTTTTCTGCTTTGACAAGCACTGTCTTGTTAACAACAAAACGAACATTGGCAGAAAAATTTCCGTTGGTATAAGTACCAGTTAATTGCAAAGCTGGATTCCCATTCGCCGGATTTAATTGTGCTTTGAATTCAACTTCGGAATAAGTTCCTGCAGGTAAAGAGATGTGGCCAACCAAAGTAGTAGGATTAAAAAGAACGATGCTTTGTTGAATAGATGATTTAAAATCCACTTCACTGCCTGAAGATTTTGCTTCGAACTTCAACAGGTTAGCATTAGCGGTTCCCGACGTCCATTCCAGGTTACCTGCTTCTGTGCGATTAATAGCAGAAGAATAGTTGGTAGCTTGCATTTTATAAGCAATGGCAGCATCGCCGCCGTTTGCATTATCAGTGGCTTCTTCTTTACAACTTAAAAGACTTAACGATAAGATACTGGCTGTAAAGAAGTGACTTAATTTCATAGTGATTATTTTTTGCTTTTTATTGTGTTATCATAAATGAGTCACCACAAAAACAAAGGTTGTAACCAGAATGACTGAAAAATTTTTTAGAGGTCGTAATTCCAAAGCATCAGACTGCCTTTTACCCGAATAATCTCTTCGAAAGCAATCGGCTCCTCTAACATCCATGCATATCTACCTTTGGTATAGTCGCCAAAAGCTCTTTTTTCTAAAGCAAGTTTATTGATCATTTCATTGGAGAAATACAATGCATCAACTGGGATGATATCAGCGAGTATCACTTTGCCGATGATAGCGACGAAGGGTAAGCAGCTGAATTCTTGAATGTATTTTGAAAATGGTGGCTATTGTGCAATTAATCCTCCTGATTTTCCCAAACTCGCATGAATAAGTAATTCTCCACGACAGGCTGTTTGCCACGAACGAGTTTCAACAGTCTTCACTCCTATTCCTACTAAAGAAGCCAAAGGTTGAAGCAAGCTCAATACATTCATACAAATAGATAAAGAATGTAAGCTGCTGCTGCTGCGAAAGCAGTATTAAGAAAATTCACTGCATCATTCTTGATCAAATCTTTTCGTTCAAATGCAGCACCCAGGAAAGAATCAAATAAATTACCGGCGGTACCTGCAGTGATAATTATTAAAAACGTGTTTGTTTTCCACCCAAACCAACATAGCGCAATTAATGCAATCAACATACTTCCCGCCAATCCAAACAAGGTTCCTTCTAAACTAATCACACCATTCAACCCACGACGATCTTTCTTAAACGATAAAATGTTATAAAACCGCTTCCCATACACACTTCCCAATTCAGAAGATAATGTATCTGCAGTAGCAGAAGAAAAACCGGCACACATCATCAAAGAAATTAGCATGTTATGATCTGGATAAAGAATAGATAGCATTGCTGCAATAGCACTCCCGCCAGCATTGGCAAAAACCTGTGTCCACTTGCGTCTACCTTTGTCTTCTTCAGCAATGCCTAATGTTTCTTTGCTCCTCCTTTTCCACGAAGTAGCTAGTGTACCCAATACAAAGAAAGCTGCCATGAGTGTAATGCCCATCCAACCAAAACCAATAAATAAAAGAACACCGATTGAAGCTCCGAGGATGGATGCACTTGCCGTTAGTTTTCGTAAGAGGAAACTAGCAATGGCACCACTGGTTAAAAGCAATGAAGCAAGTAGATAATTCAACACGTTTCAAAGTAAACGAAAACAGCTCAATCAAACTGCCCAAACATTATCCCATTGCATACTGTGCTCGGTTCTGCAATTGCATTGTGCTGGAACTATGGCTGCTGGAAAGAAGTTTTGTGCCTGAAGATTTCCTGGTGTATAAAATCAATCCAGCAATTACAGCTCCTACAGATACTGCTGCTATTAACATGCTTTTCATAATCAATTATTTTGAGGTAAAATTGCAATAGCTATACCAAAAACAATAAACCCGGGAGTTTCCCGGGTTTATATTACCACTGAATGATTTAATTAAAATTCACCACCCTTATTTGTTCCTGAATCAGACGTACCAGTGCCAGTTCGTGTGCCGTTAGTTGCATTTGTACCGTTTCTACCATTGGTTCCATTTGTATTGGTGTTGCCTTTGCATTGTTTGTTTTTGATCATTTCACCATTTTTATATTTGGTTTTTGATCCCTGTCCATTAGCATTTTTTGTTTTCACTTTTGTTTTACCATTGCCCATATCTGTTCCAGAAGTAGTCGTTAAACCATTGCTCATTGATCCAGAACCAGTATTCATATTACTGCTGTTTGAGCCATTCATTGGTCTTTTTGTAGTATCACTCATATCCATTGCAGCATTAGAACTTGTGCTATTCATTTGATCATTGATCATATTCATATCCATGTAATCGGTGCCATCTGCATTAATTTTTTCAGATTGAACGACACCATTGTCTAAATAACGAACTGTATAAAATTTCTGACCATTGCTTCTTCTCATTGCATGAATATCATAAAGCGTGATACCATGTAATTGATATGCTTTATCTACCACTTCTTGTGGTTCTGCTGTTTCTAATACAGGCACTGCAACCAGAAAGTTATTACCAGCCTGGTCATACATTACATTTGTATACTGACCTGTACTGCCATAAGAAGTTCTCCATCATGTTGGACTTACCTGCTGCCATTGGATAATTGTACTGGAATGTGGACTGAACGTTCATTGGAACATTTACAATTTGAGCTGTACCTTAAGCACTGTAAGAAGTCGTACTATTCATAGTGTCATTCATTCCATTTTTGTAATTGCCTGTAGTGTTCGCATTGTTCAGGCTGGAATTTGTAGTTGTGTTCCAATTGTTGTTATTTGTAGAACTGTTGTTATTGGTGTTGGTGTTTGTCCCATTAGTTGTTGTGCCGGTGTTGGTTCCCGTCCCTGTTGTCTGCGCAAACAACGCAGATGTACTGCCCAACATCATCATTACAAGAATTGTCTTTTTCATATTTTAATTTTTTAAGGTTAGCTATTTAAAACCTTGGGTGCGATATAAAACTCCTATGCCTGCAATGGCTTAAAACCCAGCAGTAGCAACAATTTTATTGAGATCTGCTGCCAATCTGACAATATTTTTTACTTTGGAATATTGCTTGATGAAGAGCAGCGACTAAACAAAAACTTATGGTACAAGAAAAAGGAACAATCTCTATTCATACCGAGAACATTTTTCCGATCATTAAAAAATTCCTTTACTCCGATACAGAAATTTTTCTACGTGAATTGGTGAGTAATGCGGTGGATGCTACCCAAAAAATGAAACGCCTGTCATCGCTAGGACAATACAATAAAGAACTGGGCGATTTGACCATACAAGTGCAATTGGACGAAAAAGCAAAAACCATTTCCATTATCGATAAAGGAATTGGTATGACAGCTGATGAGATCAAAAAATACATTAACCAGATTGCTTTTTCGGGTGCTACCGAGTTCATGGAAAAATTTAAAGAAGCAAAAGATGCTAATGAAATTATTGGCCGATTTGGTTTAGGTTTTTATTCTGCCTTCATGGTTGCTGATAAGGTAGAAATTCAAACATTAAGCTACCAGGAAGGCGCAGAACCTGCCCGCTGGATTTGCGATGGCAGCACTGAATTTGAGATTACCGAAGGCAACAGAACCGAAAGAGGAACAGAAATTATTTTATACATCAATTCAGAATCAGAAGAATATTTACAGAAACATCGTATACAGGAAATCTTAAACAAGTATTGCAAGTTCTTACCTGTACCCATTCAGTTCGGTACAAGAAAAGATACGATTGAAGATGGTGTAGATGACAAAGGCGAACCCAAGTACACCACGGTTGATGTACCAAACATTATCAACAATACCACTCCTATTTGGACAAAACAACCTTCTGAATTAAAAGATGAAGACTACCTAAATTTTTACAAAGAACTTTACCCGTTTTCCGCAGACCCGCTTTTTTGGATTCATTTGAATGTTGATTATCCATTCAATCTAACTGGTATTCTATACTTCCCGAAAATTAAAAATGAATTAGAGCTTCAACGCAACAAGATTAAGCTATTTAGTCGACAGGTATTTATCACGGATGAAGTAAAAGATATTGTTCCTGAATTTTTGATGTTGTTGCATGGCGTGATCGATTCACCGGACATTCCATTGAACGTGAGCCGTTCGTTTTTACAGGCCGATAATAATGTAAAAAAGATCAACAGCTATATCACACGTAAAGTGGCGGACAAACTGAATGAATTGTTCAAAAAAGATCGCAAAGCATACGAAGAAAAATGGAGCGACATTGGCCTGTTTGTAAAATATGGCATGATCAGCGACGACAAATTTGCTGAGAAAGCCAGGGAATTTGTATTACTAACCAATACAGCAAAAGAAAACTACACACTGGAAGAATATAAGATCAAGGTAAAAAATTTTCAAACCGACAAACATGATACAACCGTTTACCTATATACCGTTGACGCCGAGCACCAACATGCTTATGTACAGGCAGCCAACAAACGTAATTACGATGTGTTGGTGATGAACTCTCCTATTGACAATCATTTTATGCAACACCTGGAAATGAAGCTGGAGAAAGTTTCTTTCAAACGTGTAGATGCAGATGTGTTGGATAAATTGATCCAGAAAAAAGATGAAAGCAAACATCCACTAACAGAAGAGGAATCAAAACAGGTAAAAGAAGTTTTTGAAAAGGCGATTAATAACCCAACGATGAAGGTGGAGATCGAAAGTTTATCAGCAGATGAATTACCCGTAACTATTACAATGGAAGAATGGATGCGTCGCATGAAAGACATGGCACGGCTTGGTGGAGGCGGAATGAATTTCTACGGCTCTCTTCCTGATACCTACAAAGTAGCCATCAATGGTAATCATAAATTGATTGAAAGAATCTTGAAAGCACCTGCTGAACAACAAACAGTCATTGCTAAACAGGCATTCGACCTTGCACTATTATCCCAAGGCATGCTCAAAGGCGCCGACCTTACGGCATTTGTTGAACGAAGCGTAAATATGATTTAAAGAAAAAGTCCCGCAGTTGCGGGACTTTTTCTTAATCACGTTCAGTCATTGCTTCCTTTCGTTGTTGTTCCAGATTAGCTTCTTCAGATTCAGTCTCGGTCATATTATCATATTTAATGGCTCACGAGCTGAATTTGCATCCTGCTTTGTGCTTCATACATTTTCAAACGATGCATTCCCGGTATTGGGTTCGTTGTTTCTATTATCTGTCATAAGATTTTTCTTTTAGTACAGAAAAAATAGAACCAAACTTTTCGTCAGGCATGATGGGGAATCACAATTCCTTTTAAACGGCGGTACATTTCTGTAGCATACTCATCGGTCATTCCGCTTAAATAGTCTAGAGCGTTGAGCACTTTTTCGTAAGCAGAGTCCGTTTCTTTAAATTCCGTGAATTGATAAGGAAACAACTGCAACACTTTTTCTTCTTTTAGCGAAGGTTTTTGTTTCAACAAAGCAGGAATAAACAGCTGCAGCAACTCAGACATAACATTATAACCCGAGATCTCAATTTGGATCACTGTATCATGGCCATAAATTCTTTTTACAGAAATATCTTCGATATTTTTCAGCGAAGGATGTGCTTTCTCTAATTGGCCGATTAGCGTTTCATTAAACGAACCATCTAATATATCCTGTTGATAATCCAGAAAAACATCAGCAGCACTATTGACGAGGATATTGATGAGACGGGCTCGCAAAAAAGCAATGGCTTCGTTAGTGTCTTTTATATCTTTATAATATTGGTAGGTTTTATCAGCAGTCTCTGCATTGTTATCTCTAATTACTTGCATAAACGCATCTTCAACTTCTTCTTTCCTCAAAATGCCTAAACGTTGTGCATCTTCCATGTCTACAATACTGTAACAAATATCATCAGCAGCCTCTACCATGTACACAAACGGATGACGCTTGTAGATTAGTGGCTTATTGTTTTCTTCAATCATCTGTAAATCGCTGGCGATCTTTTGTATCGTTTCCCTTTCACTTTGAAAAAAACCGTACTTCTTCCGGTGCTTGAATCTTTTATCAACGGCAATTGATTCGCAAGGATATTTTAAGATAGAAGCAATAGTGGTATATGTTAATCCAAACCCGCCACGGAAACGTCCACGGAAACTATGTGTCAATACACGAATGGCATTGGCATTACCTTCGAACGAACAAAGATCTTTCCATTCATTTTCAGAAAAGAAAGATTGCAATTTGCTGCCGTCTATATTGTTTGCAGCATTTTCGATAAAGTAAGCAGAGATAGCTTTCTCGCCGGAGTGACCAAAAGCAGGATTACCAATATCATGTGCTAAGCAACCAGCGGCAGTTACATTGGCCAATTCATATCGATAAAATTCATACCCCTCGGAATCTTTGTCGAAAGAAGATGCGATTTGTTTACCAATCATCTTTCCTAACGATCGCCCAACTGAAGCCACTTCCAGGGAATGTGTTAAACGGTTATGAACGAAAGCGGTTCCGGGTAAGGGAAATACCTGTGTTTTATTTTGTAATCGTCGGAAAGCAGAAGAAAAAATCAAGCGGTCAAAATCACGTTGAAAACCAGAACGTTCACCGGTTGGAATTTTATCTGAACCGACCCGCTTTTCCGTAAAAATGGTTGAGAATTGCATGCTTTATATAAAGCGGTAAATGTACAGCGGATTCTTTTTTACAATTCATGCAATGCATGATTTCAGAAAAAAGAACGCCAACTGATTTTGACTTGTTAATGTAATCCAATACCAGTGAGGAAAAGAAATGTGCCCGTCTTAACCGTCCTTAACGCACTTTATTCTTAGCCTCTTTGTTGGGCAATTTTTATAGCTCTTTTCCTATCTTTAATTTAAGTAACATATTATGAAGACCACTTTCCTCTATTGTTTATTCTTACTTCTAGCCTATAGCGGATTTTCGCAAGAGCAAGGTGTTATCCGTGTTAATCCATTAAAAGAAAATGAAGAAGAACTGACCAAACAAGTATACAAGTATCCATCTTTTACAAATGGTATTGTGTACTTTAAAGACAATGCCACGGCTGAAGCTAAAATGAATTACAATCGTTTGTCGGGACAAATTCTCTTTATCGGCACTAGGGGTGATACGCTGGCTTTCGCACATCCCGAAACATTTAATAAGGTGGCAATCGGACAGGATACTTTTTTTTATTACGAAAAAGGATTTTTAGAGTTGTTGACGCATGATCCTTCTGTTAATTTAGCAAAAAGACAAACCATAAAATACATTGGACAAGAAAAAAGCGGCGCCTATGGATCATATTCAACTGTAACTTCCGTTAATTCTTCCAATTTATATTCCACTGACGAAAAAATGCCTATGAAGTTGGAGATTGATGAAAATTCAATCTTTAAATTCACTAATATTTATTATCTCAGAGACCGATTTGGCAACTACTTTCCTGCAAGCAAGAAATCCTTTTCAGATTTATTCTCCCATCATGAAAAAGAATTAAAGAATTACCTGCGTGAACACGATATAAATTTCACCAGGGAAAAAGACCTGCTCAAACTTATCCAGTACATGCAAAGCTTAAAATAAAAAGCCACCAAGCAAGCTTAGTGGCAATAACACTTTTTGTGTACTCAGATATTTTTATGGAGTAAGCCCGATTAGGCGATACTAATCGAAGGCTTCCATGAATATTCTGTAGATGTCATGAATACCTCCTTTTCTTTGGTTAGCTACTAAGATACGATGAAAGCTACATTTGGCAAGGGTTTCAGGAGGAAATTTAATGTGTAATTTTTATTTTATCGATCCATTAAGAATTGAGGAATAAATCTTGCAAAGAATTGGTTTTACGCTTCAAACACATGTGCCAACCATATGAATGAACATGTTTTTTACAAACCCTTAATCAAAAATCCAAAGAATTAAACATTAGCCCTATGCTCATGTTATCCGGCATAGAAGGCCTTTACACTTTCAAAGATGTTCCGATCAATGCCATCAATTTTGAATTTCTTGACAGCCTGATTTTGACCATTTTCACACTACGTATTGGCGATGAATTTCATTCTATAGCCGAATACAATTTGTCCAACGAAAACAATCAAATACGCTCCTCTGCCGATTACGAATTGAGCGAATTAAGCTCAGAGGATGTTGCCCGATCCAACAACTCATACCTAAAATCTTTCGCCTCTTTATTGGAAGGCAAAAGCACTATTCGTCGCTATCATGAAAAAGCATTGGAAGTAGCATCCATTGAAGTAGAGAAAGTGCAAAGCAATTTTCAAAGCAATAGCATCGGCACCATTATCATGTCCATTTGTCAAACCGAGCTAAAAGACACATGCCCGTGCAGCACTCCAACTGTCGGAAGGATACTAAGTGTATTTGATTGAACCCTTTTGACTAATTGAAAATGATAGTGGCTACTAGGGTTTTGCCTCAAACGCTTCAATATAGGCCTTGATTTGCTCCGCTTCAAATGATAACCGCCATCAATTTCAATTACCAGTTGCAAAGGCTTGCAATAAAAATCAACAATGTAGTTGGCTAATGGCTTTTGCCGGTTGAAGGTGTAGCCCATGAGGCTGCCTGCTCTTAACTGTTTCCAGAGTAACACCTCTCCTAGTATGGAATGGTTGCGCAGTTGGCGGGAAAAGGTTTTAAGGCTTTTGTTGTAGCGCAGGTGCATGGAACGTAAAATTTGAAATGGAAAATGAAAATTGCAAGAGCAGGGTAACTTTTATTTTGGAGTTTTTTTGTGCTCTGGCAAATCTCCTCCGGCAATCTTTTCCTTATTTTGAGAGACCGCACATTCCCTTGACAAATCCTTCCTTCTACAATTTCTCTGATTTTTGGAAAGACTGAACATCCCCCTTGGAAAGGAGGAAGGCAGTTACTCCGATTTTAAGAGAGACAGCCTAAGGGGGATTTGATCAGTTTTTTAAAAAGCCCAGTTCATACACTTTCAGTTGCAGTTTTTCCGTAATAAGAGCTTTGATGTGCTGCGCCGCCTGCGTGCTTCAGAGCAGTATAAAACCACCCCTATTGTTTTTGTTTCAATCGGCATGAACCATTAACAAAAACTCGAACTAACATAGGCGTGAGCTATAGGTTGTTTTACAAAACCGTTTACCTTACAGGAAGCCAATGCCATTATTTATGACATGCTGGCTTTGCTTATTATTGCAACAGCCTATTTTAGGCACCTACACAACTGAATGAAAATTAGAAATTGTACTCCTATTTATTAATGAGCTTTACTGCCTGTCCTTATTAATTCATCTGTTGTGCTTTTTGATATGCCCTTTAAACCTTTATTGTAAATCTTAAGGTCGGGGTATGCTATGGAAGAATTGAGAAGTATGGATATTGTGGCGCTCAAGCATTTGTATGTGGATATGACCAAGGAACTATACCGGCAATTACTATGGGGACAGTGGTGGCCAGAGGTGCAGGAGCAAAAAAGATTAGTGACGCAATTGGCTATAGAACTGGACAAACGCCTTAATAGAAACAACAACACACAGGATCCTGCAACATACCCAAATAAAAAAGTATAACTTATTGCTGTTCAATTATTTATTTTATTTATATTGCAGAGCTTAAACAAGCACTGTGATGAATGATACGTGTTCGACCATTGTACTTATTGAAAACTACAGAGACGAAGCTGAGTTTTTTATAACCACCCTCCAGATATTAAAAAGTAAGCACAAGGTGAGTTGGGCTGAAAACGGTGTTGATGGCTTACAATTAGTGCAAAATCTTATTGCAGAACAATTTATCCCTTGTCTTATTGTACTGGACATTAACATGCCCCTGATGAACGGCAAGCTTACTGCCCTGGAGTTGAGAAAAATTACTGACCTGAGTGCTGTACCTATTGCCATCCTTAGCACTTCATCTAGTTTGGCAGACAGGACTTTTTTTCAAACAATTGATATGCTTTTGTATACCAAGCCTACCGATTACCAAACATATCTCAGTATGGCTAAGCATCTGCTTTCGCTTTGTGACTAAGTTGCCCCCGTATAGAATGCAAGTGACCAACCCTAAAGGAAATACCTAAAACATAAAAATAACAGCCTATCCTCCTGTACATTTCACAGTGTTTGCTGCACATCAATCTAAAAGTGTGATTATGGAAAATGTGCTAACCAAACAAAACATCGAGGAAAATATAAGTGAGCTTGAAACAACTTATGCGCAAGCTTTTGAACGGGGTGCAAAACCCTCTGTACTAACAGCTATTTGTGATAAAATAAAAGAACTGAAAACAATAAACGGCAACTCCTAAGTCATTATAAATAAAAAGCAGTTGACAAGGATAAGCATTAACCGCACCTAGCCAAGGTGTACTTCATACATTCAAAATACCTAACACCTGTGAACCCCTAACTCCCAATGAATATTTCGCATATTGGGAACGGTTATTGTGACATTATAATTGAACACATCAAGTTCAATACTTTTAATCAGGTAAAAGGTTCTTAATTTATTAAGGGCCTTTTGCTTTTGATCAATAGGTGGCACGGATTTTTTATAAGTAAAAGAAAACATTACTATGGGCAATTTATTGTATTTAATCGCTGTTATTTTAATTATAGGCTGGTTGTTAGGCATGTTTGCTTTTCACGCCGGAGGGTTAATTCATATTTTATTGGTGATTGCTGTAATCGCCATTTTAATACGCATTATTGGCGGCAGCAGCCGGGTATAAGCTACAACGGTTTTGTATCTAATGATCTAAAGCAGCTTTAACCGGCTGCTTTTACTTTTTCTAATTAAAAAATTTGCATTAGAAACATCGTTAAGTTTATTTGGCCGAAAAGGAAATAGTCTTGCAAACATTCAGCTACCTTTGCGTTATGCATGCAGACGACATAAAGAAATTTCTTGAAAAAAATGCCTCCGATAAAACCTATGTGAAGATTCATTTTCCAAAGAGAGATAGCATCTATGGCTTATTTATCAAAGACCATGACTTTCAAGACCTGAGTTCAAAAAATTTTTGGCGGATTGTTACCCGTGTTCATTTTGATGAATACAACCAAACAAAGAACAACAACTTGGCTAAGATCTTCAACGGCTCTGAATTCTCAAGGCTTAGCTTGTTAAACGAAGAGTTTTAATTTAACGGTACATACCGCTTATTAAATGTACCTTACATTCGATAAGAGCTTACAGCAATTTACTCTTTGGCCTAATGTAGGCCTGGCAACTTTCTATTTAGTCATCCTTTACCTTGCTCTGATCTCCCTTTTTCACCCTTAATTGTACAGTTTGACTATTTATGTATCTAACCTTGGTTACGATGTAACAGAGCAAGACTTGAAAAAGCTAATAAGACCTTTAAGCGAAATAAGCAGTATTAATGTCATCACCGATTATAACACCGGCTCTTCAAGAGGTTTTGTATTTATAGAAATGCCGAACGATACGGAAGCGCAAAAGACCATCTCGCAACTAAATGGAACAGAATTAAAAGGCAGAGCCATGTTGGTGCAGGTAGCTCGACCAAAAGAGGAGCACAAAGGCAGTAGCCAATATAGCAGTCAATTGGTTGAATAACTTTTAATGTTTTAACTGATGTTCTGCACACAACTGCAGCACTAATTGACCCACGTTAAAGCTTTTAGTATAGTTTAATAGCTAGATGATATATGCATGAGCCCCTAATGACAGGCAATTTTTTTTTCAGTAGGGTTAACCGGTGTAGAGCAAATGATCACCGGAATTTTGCAGAAATGTTCATATTTTTAAGAATACGAAGTAATTCAGTTCCGCTCATTTTGGGCATATTCGGGTCTGCAATAATAATGCAAGGAATGATGCCCGATTGAAATAGTTGCTGCAATTTTTTTAGTGCTTGCTCGCCGTTCTTTTCGAAGTAAATCTGTTCAGTAAAATTTAATGCCCCCATCACTTCTTCAAAAATGGATTAGTCGTCTGCATCATCATCCACCATCAAGATACCTGTGGATTGCACCATAACTAAGCCACGGGTCATTTTTGCTTAAAAGGTAATTGAATGCTAAAAGTAGAACCTTTATTTACCTCGCCCATAGAGGTAATAGAACCGACATGCATTTCTGCAATTTTACGACAAATAGCCAAGCCAAGACCCGTACCGGCAAATTTTTCTCTCGCATGTAAGCGCTGGAAAAGTGTAAATATTTGGGGAACAAATTGCTCCCCGAAACCAATGCCATTATCGGTTACAGTAATCTCAATATGGTCCTCTTTAGAAAGGCCAGATATGGTGATGGTGGGCACTACGCCATCTTCTACATATTTCAAGGCGTTGGAAAGTAAATTATCAAACAAGCGAAGCAACATCAATTCATCCCCTTCAATTGTTGCCAGTTGATTTAGTTGCACTTGCGCTTTCTTTTCTTTGATCACCATTTCGTAATCGCCAATCAACCTGTTGCATCAATTTATTCAGGTCAATAGTTTTGATGTCTAATGATTTACGATCGACCTGTGAGAAAGAAAGAAGATCGTTGATCAGGGTTCGCATACGATACGATGCACTGATCACACTATTCATATAACCTGTGCTTTTTTCATTAAAAACATCAGCATATTTATTATGGATATAATCTCCGAAGTAGATCACTTTGCGCAAAGGTTCCTGCAGCCTCGTGAGAGGCTGTAAATCTTCAGCTTAAAGTGTACCATTAATATACTAATTTAAGAGAGTGTTTCCAGATTCATTAATCATTAACACTTCTATCAAGGAAACAGAATCTAAAAAGCCTACTACAGAAAGTTTTGTAAAAGACATTCGCAGAAAAACAAGAAGGCTGTTTACCTCAGAACAAAAGATCTTAATTGTAATGGAAGCTATACGAGGAGAGAGTTCAGTAGCTGAGATCTGCAGGAAGTATGGCATTCACCAAACTCAGTTTTACAAGTGGAATAAGCAATTGCTGGAAGCAGGTAAAAACAGGCTTCAAGGCGATACAACAAGAGAAGCAACATCGGATGAAGTA
>PSMG01000001.1:120569-168049 GCA_040290035.1 Chitinophagaceae bacterium | reverse complement strand
TGGCAAAACACCACGGGAAGAGGAATTACGTCGCTTTTTGAAAAGTCTTTGGAAAGAGAAATACGGATATTAAACCTATTGAAATAGAATTTTTAAATAGATTAGCAGAATACTAATTACTGTTAGCCTAAGCTTGTCGAAGGTTATCCCTTATTCAATATTTATTCATGAAAAAGATTGCTATCATCCTAATTTCATTCTTATCATTTCAATCACTACTTGCACAAACGATCATTAACCGTGATCCGGAAATTGAGGCTATGGTGAAGGAGGTGTCTTCGGATAGCCTTCATGCTTTTATAACGAAGATGGTAAGCTTTGGTACTCGCAGTACGCTTAGTTCTACTACTAATAAGACAAGAGGCATTGGTGCTGCCCGTAACTGGGTATTAAGTAAGTTCAATGAATTTGCAAAAGCGTCCAATGGTAGGCTTACGGCTTTCATCGATACAGTGACGTACATGCCTGATGGCAGAAGAGTAGATCATCCAATTAATTTAGGTAATGTAGTAGCCACATTGAAAGGAACTGATCCTAAAGACAACCGCATTTTTATTATTAGCGGACACCTGGATAATATGCGTACGAATGTAATGGATAGCACGGCAGATGCACCCGGCGCTAATGACGATGGCAGTGGAAGTGCTGCAGTATTAGAATGTGCTCGTATCATGAGCAAGCATAGCTTTCCGGCGACAATCATATTCGTTACTGTAAGTGGCGAAGAGCAAGGTTTATTAGGGGCAACCTACATGGCAAATAAAGCAAAGAAAGAAAATTGGAATATAGAAGCTGTGTTGAACAACGACATAATGGGTAGCAACAATAGCAATGAAACCAACATCATTGAAAACACTAAGGTGCGTGTATTTAGTGAAGCTTTTTCCATACAGGATACAGGAAGACGAGCCTTGATGATTCGGCAATTAGGATTAGAGAATGATGGCAAGGCAAGACAATTAGCTCGTTATGTAAAAGAACTTGGTGAACGTTATGTAGATAATCTACAAGTAGTAATGGTCTATCGCAATGATCGCTTTTTACGGGGCGGCGATCACACACCTTATGTAGAGAATGGCTTTGCAGCAGTACGTATTACCGAAATGAATGAGAATTATTATCACCAACACCAGAATGTACTACTAGAGAATGGTATTCAATATGGCGATTTACCGGAGTTTATGGACTTTGAATATTTAAGAAAGAATACTGCAATGAATCTTTGCAATCTGGCCAATCTTTCCAAAGCACCTGCAATGCCTGACTCAGTGAAGATCGAAACCAGAAGGCTAACTAATTCCAGTTCTATTTCATGGAAAGCACCGAGGGCAGGAAATGTAAAAGGCTATTTTGTATTAATTCGTGAAACCACTAGTCCTGTGTGGCAACGCAAACTATTCACTACAAGTACAGAAATAACCTTGCCTTATTCAAAAGATAATTACTTCTTTGCCGTGCAAGCTGTTAGCGCTACAGGTAATGAAAGTCTGCCGGTAGTGCCAGGCATTGCACGATAATTAATAAGACTTCAAACCTGACAGCATATTTGAAGTCTTTCATTCTAGTAAATATGCGCCATGCAAATTCAATGGTTGCTAAAGAAGTTTGAAGAGTTAACTCCCTATCAATTATATGCTATACTACAATTACGTAATGAAGTATTTGTAGTAGAGCAGACCTGTGTGTTTCAAGATGCAGATGATAAAGACCAGGCTTCTTACCACTTAATGGGTTTTCATGAAAACAAATTAATAGCTTACACACGTCTTGTTCCTCCAAAAGTTATTTATGACCAGCCATCCATTGGTCGTGTTGTTACTTCTCCACTAGCAAGAGGTACTGGTGCAGGAAAAGAGCTAATGAAGCAATCAATTGAAAATACGTATCAATTATTTGGACAACAACCTATAAAGATTGGTGCACAATTATACCTCAAACACTTCTACGAATCACTTGGCTTCAAACAAATCAGCGATGTATATGATGAAGATGGTATCGACCACATTTACATGTTGAAAGATTAGCTAGAATTTCTGCAAGTAATTATTATCACTTACATCTGCTCGTTGCTTTCACGTATCGTACAATTACTATGATTTGCTAAGTAATTCTTCTCAGTTTGTAAATTTTCTTTACGATATGCTTGTATAATAATTTGCAGCATTCTACTTTAGCAGCGTTATCCAAATCCTAATTAAAACTAAAACCAGTATCTATGAGAACAACTGTACCTAGCGTACGTACATTAGTACTCATTCTTGTATTATCCGTATCCACTCTCCGAAGTTTTTCTCAATCTATTATAACAGGTAATGGCAAATTTGAAATAGGCGCAGGCATTGGCCCTATGTTCTTCCTTGGCGACCTTGGTGGTAACTACGGTAAAGGAACTACGTTTATCAAAGACGTAAATCTTCCATTAACGAAGATGGCTTTCGGTGCTTATGTAAGTTATCATCCAACAGAGTGGTTGGGCTTTCGTTTAGCCATTAACAAAGGCAAACTAGAGGGTTACGATAGCTTGATTGTGGACAAAGGTGGTGATGAGTATTTCCGTAAGAATCGCAATCTTCAATTTCAGTCAAACCTATTAGAAGGCTACTTAGCTGCAGAAATTTATCCAAGTGTTTTCTTAGAACAGTATGATGGTTTGCAAGGCAAGTTTCGTCCTTATGGCGTAATTGGTATTGGTGCATTTCACTTCAACCCTCAAGGAAAATATTATGATCCAAGCGGCAGAAGTTCTTGGGTAGACTTACAACCATTGCATTTGGAAGGTCAAGGCTTTGACGAATATCCTGACCGTCCAAACTACAGCTTAACCCAGATTGAAATTCCAATGGGTGGCGGTTTTAAGTACTACATTAAAGAGAATATGTATGTAGGTATGGAAGTATTGTTCCGCAAAACATTTACTGATTATATTGATGATGTAAGTAAAGATTATATAGACCCGATTTTGTTCGATAAATACCTAACACCTGCACAAGCAGTAATGGCAAAACAATTATTCAACAGACAAGGTTTCATTCCTGGTAATACACAAACAAGACAGAATATAGTTGGTGAGCAAAGAGGTAATCCTAAAAACAATGATAACTTCTTCTCTACTATTCTTCGTTTTGGTTGGAGATTAAATCAAGATGATCCGGGATTACATCAGATGCGTTGCCCTTCATTCTATTAATCGAGTAAGATGAAAAAAATAATAGTTGCACTTTCATTGTTTATTGGGATTAATGCTTCTGCACAAGAGGTAAAAGAATGGAATAGCAGTGATAAGAAACCAAGTTTCAAAGTGTTTCCAAATCCATCTACAAACGGAAATTTTGAAATCAGCTCGAAGGAAAAAACAACATTGTTTTTCTACGTGTTTGATTTGTCTGGAACAATGATTTATCAAACAACTTTAAAAGAAAATCAAAAAGCAATCATCAGAAATTTAAACAAAGGCGTTTATGTGTATGATGTTTTCAAGAAGGACGAAGGCATCGAGCATGGACGGCTGATTGTGAAATAAAAAATTTGCCGGTAAAATCGACAGAGGACTTAATAAAATTCAATACCTGGTTGAAGAAACCATAATCCGTTCCCTATACAGTACGCTAAATCAAAATTTTATTAACCATTCTCTGTCACACTTTACCGGTTTTTATTAGTCGCTCTTTTCATTGCCATAACAGGTAGCCTGCTACGGGAAAATTGTTCTAATCCGATATCCGAATTGAAAAGCCTTACGCCATTTCAACCGCGATTTTTACAATCACTTTCTGTTGCGGGCTTTTTTATTTCAACTCCTCTTTCAAGAACTTACCTGTAAAGCTCTCTTTCACTTTTACCAAATCTTCCGGCGTACCCTGGAACAAAACTTTTCCGCCACCACTTCCACCTTCAGGACCAATATCAATAATGTAATCGGCAACTTTGATTACATCCAGATTGTGTTCAATTACTAAGACTGAATTTCCTCTATCGACCAGTTTCGTCAATACTTCCAACAAATGATGGATATCTTCAAAATGCAAACCGGTAGTTGGTTCATCTAAGATGTAAAATGTTTTGCCTGTATCACGTTTGGCTAATTCGGTTGCCAGCTTTACACGTTGTGCTTCTCCTCCACTTAATGTTACTGCAGATTGACCCAAGGTGATATAACCGAGACCAACATCAGCCAACACTTTTATCTTACGATAAATGAAAGGCACCGCCCGGAAAAATTCAACAGCTTCTTCCACAGTCATGTCTAACACATCAGCGATTGATTTTCCTTTATAACGAATCTCCAATGTCTCCCTGTTATAGCGCTTACCATTACATTTTTCACAATGCACATAAACATTGGGCAGAAAATTCATTTCAATAGTACGTAAGCCACTGCCTTCGCAAACTTCACATCTTCCGCTCTTTACATTAAAGGAAAACCGACCGGCATTGTAACCACGAATCTTCGCTTCAGGTACTGAGGCAAACAACGTTCTGATATCTGTAAAGAAGCCGCAATAGGTTGCAGGATTACTTCTTGGCGTACGACCAATGGGTGATTGATCAATCTCGATTACCTTATCAATATGCTCTAATCCCTTTACATTTTTGTAAGGCATCGGGTTAGTACGTGAGTTATAGCAATGTTGCGACAACAACGGATAAAGTGTTTCATTGATCAATGTGGATTTACCACTTCCACTAACACCCGTTACTACAATTAATTTTCCAAGTGGAAAGCAAGCATCGATGTTCTTTAAGTTATTACCCGATGCACCCTTAAGCTCGATCTTTTTGCCATTGCCTTTTCTTCTCTCTTTAGGCACAGCAATTTTACGTTGTCCATTTAAGAATGAAGAAGTAAGTGAATGGTTCTTCAGTACAAATTCGGGTGTACCCTGCGACATGATTCTACCCCCATGATAGCCAGCTTTCGGACCAACATCGATCAAGTGATCAGCGGCAAGCATAATGTCTTTATCGTGTTCTACTACTAACACACTATTGCCAATATCACGCAAATTTTTCAACGCCGTAATCAATCGTTGATTATCTCTTTGATGCAAACCAATTGATGGTTCATCTAAAATATAAGTGATGCCTTGTAGCTGGGAGCCAATCTGTGTAGCTAAACGAATGCGTTGTGATTCTCCACCACTCAGCGTTCTGGTTGGCCTGTCTAGAGTAAGATAAGTTAAACCAACATCAAGCAAAAACTGTAAACGCTCCCTGATTTCTTTTAATAATTCTTTTGCAATGAAGTTTTGCTTTTCGTTCAATCGCTTTTCAATACCACCAAACCAATCCATCAATTGCACCAAATCTTTATTGCTTAAGTCGACAATATTTTTTTCATCTATCTTAAACCAAAGACTTTCTTTTTTTAATCGTGCGCCATTACATGTAGGACAAGTAGTTAATTGCATAAAACCTTCTGCCCAACGTTGGATGGCATCGCTGGTGCTGGTAGCAAACCAACGTTTTACTAAATTCACTACGCCTTCGAAATCTCTGGCATAACCTGCATCAATTGTTTCATCATCAAATTGCAATTGCTCTTCAGCAACTACATCTTCTTGCCCAAACAATAAAAGGTTCAGCGTTTTTTCCGGCAAATCTTTTATTGGCTTATCAAGACTGAATTTATTTTTTCGGGATAGTGTTTGTACCTGTTTAAAAATATAGGCTTCACGTTCTTCTCCTAACGGCGCAATACCTCCTTCATTAATGCTTTTGTTGTCATCAGGAATTACTGCGCTCATATCCACGGAATACACCTGACCTAAACCTTTACAAGTAGGACAAGCACCATAAGGCGAGTTAAATGAAAATGAATTAGGCGACGGCTCTTCGTAACTAATGCCTGTGTCTTCGCACATCAACTGGCGACTATAAGCAGCTTCACCTGTCTTAGAACCATTATCGTTTTCATACAAAACAAACATCAAGTCTTTACCAAGCTTTAATGTTTGCTGTACGCTTTGGCTGATACGTGTTCTTAAATCCTTTGTTACCTTCAAGCGATCCACGACCAATTCAATATCATGAATTTTGTAACGGTCAACTTGCATCTTCGGTACCAAATCTTTTATTTCTCCGTCCACACGCACTTTCAAAAAACCTTTCTTGCGCATTTCTTCAAACAGTTCACGGTAATGTCCTTTACGGCCACGAACCAATGGTGCTAGTAAAGAAATTTTACAACCATCAAAGCGCTTGAAAATATTGTTGACAATTTCATCTTCGCTCCACTTCACCATTTTCTTACCCGTATTGTACGAGTAAGCTTCTCCTACTCTTGCAAAAAGCAAACGCAAAAAATCATAGATCTCCGTCACCGTTCCAACCGTTGACCGAGGATTCTTGTTTGTTGTTTTTTGTTCAATGGAAATTACTGGTGAAAGCCCAGTGATCCTATCTACATCAGGCCGCTCCATTTCGCCAATAAACTGACGGGCATAAGCTCCGAACGTTTCCATATAGCGTCGCTGGCCTTCCGCATAAATAGTATCAAAGGCAAGCGATGATTTTCCACTGCCGCTGATACCTGTTATTACTACCAGTTTATTTTTGGGAATAGAGATGTCAACGTTCTTTAAGTTATGCTCCCGTGCGCCAAACACTTCTATAAACTCTTCCGCCGTTGTTGTTCCGTTGCCTTTTTTCAACTCAGTTTTATCCATTGTAAAGCCTTAATTAATCAGGGTTTGCGAAGATACTAAAGCTTTTAGCATGCCAAATTACTTTAACACAGATTCGGTAAAATGGCTGTTATAGCTGTGTTTTTCGTTTTTGGCACAATATTGTCTAAGAAGGGGCAAAACCTTTTCCCATTTAAACGCTAACATATGAAAAACACCATTTTTTTAGCTCTTGCAGCTATTTTATTCTCAGCTTCTGTGAACGCACAATCAACTGTTGATTCCATTGAGGCTAAGTACAAATTGCTTCCAATGCCTGGTGCCTTAACCGTTGAAAAAACATTTCCTGTTTTAGGTAATTATCAATTGCAACCGGCTGGTTCAACCGCTGCTGATGCAAGTACAACGACTAGCGCCACCAGCAATGTAACCATCACTTTAGACTCTGTAAACAAGGGTATGATTTGGATTTCTGGTTTATCACAAGGAACAGTGAAGGCTTACTTGAAAAAAGCACCAGCTACTTATCGCATATTAGCTCAAAAGACAGATGCGGGGAAGCAAATTCCAGAAGGTACGCTAATTTTTGATCCTGAAACAAGAGCTTTAAATATTGCATTAGGCTCAGCTTATAACGAAGCGAATCCTGCAGCTATTTTTGCCAACTTAAATGCAAACGCAGTCTCTACAGTTGATGCAGCTCCGGTTACTGTTAAAGTGAAGACTAAGAAGAGTGCAGAAAAAAGCAAATCAAAAGTTACGTACTATACAGCTACCAAAGTAGAGCAAAACGCTACTACTATTCAATAGTTATTTTTCATTTGCATATACAAGGCCCTGTTTTTTTACAGGGCCTTCTTTTTATAAATACTCTTTTTTCCTCCTTTATATTTGCGCTTTATGAAGTATTTAAAAAAGAAGCGCTATCAGAACTATCAAACTGCCGTTTTGGTAACCATAGTAATACTATTGTTTTTGATTGGCTTTTTGATAACGCTTGGCAAAATCAATTCTTTTCTATTCATCAATTTGCGTTATTCTAAACCCGGCGATCTTATCTTTCCTTATATAAACTATTTAGGTGATGGATTGATCTACATACCGGTTGTTCTTTACTGCATTTTTTTTAAAAGAGAATATTTAATTCCTGCTATTGCAGCTATTCTTATTTGCACGGTGCTATCGCAATTCTTAAAGCGTTTTGTTTATCCAGATGAACTGAATTTGCGTCCCATTAGTTTAGAAGATCAGCACATCATTATTCATAAAATAACAGGTGTTGAAATAAGCACATATAATAGCTTCCCATCCGGACATACAAGCACTGCTTTCACGCTTGCTTTATTATTGGCATATTTCACTTCAAAAAAATTATGGGCTTTTATTCTTCCGCTCATTGCATTGTCTGTAGGCTATTCAAGAATTTATTTAGCGCAACATTTTGTTACCGATATATGCGGGGGCATTGTTGTAGGTCTCGTCTCTTCTTTTCTTTCATTGCTTATTTATAATAGTTGGCTCAAAAAAAGACAAAGGCGTTTGGAAAATAATTGATCTACATCTATCTTAACACCCGCTACTGCATCCGACAATTATGACCAAAGCAACCGATACCATCAAAGTGGTTTTAGCCGATGACCACGAACTCTTTAGAGATGGTTTTAAGACACTTTTACGTAAGCGAAAAGATATTAAATTTATTGGAGAGGCAAAGAATGGTTTAGAATTAGCAAATATTACTTCTGAATTAAAGCCCGATGTAGTAATTACCGATATTAAAATGCCCATAATGGATGGTATTGAGGCAACGAAAGAAATCACGAAGAAGAACCAATCTGTTGGTATTATCGCCTTATCTATGTTTAATGAAGATAACCTGGTAGTAGAGATGATGGAATTAGGAGCGAAGGGCTATTTATTAAAAAATGCACCGAAGGATGAAATCATATCTGCCATCAAAACAGTGTATAAAGGCAATCATTACTTCTGCTCAGATACTTCATTGAAGCTTGCGCATCTTTTAGGACTGGGCAATTTTGATGTGGCCAGGAAAAATGCCGAAGTAGTTGAGTTCTCAGAAAGGGAAAAAACAATTATCCGATTAATATGCGAAGGCAATTCCAATAAAGAAATTGCCTCCAAAATATTTTTAAGTGTCAGAACTGTTGAAACACACCGTGATCGGATTCAGGAAAAGATGCAGGTAAAAAATGCGGCAGGCGTTGTTGTCTATGCCATTAAACATAAACTCTACTCCATCTAAGCAATTGCAATTTTTTCGAGTTCGGTAATTTCAGCAATTACTTTATTACCCAGAAAAACAGTGATCATATCATAAAATTTTTGGTCGCAGATTTCTTCTGTATAGATCAACTCTTCAACCTGTTTTCTGGTTTTGTTCGTTCCTGAAACAATTTCTAAAACAAGGTTGGTTGGAGATAAGCCCGGCAATTCTTTTTTGCGAAGTACAGGCGTTAATCTCTCACCCTGCATTTCCATTTCACCTAAAACATAAATTGTCTTGCAACCAGTTACTGCATTATAATCTTCCCAAGCCTCCCAAAGTAATGTTTCTGTCATAAACTGTTATTTTAAGAAGCTAAACTAAACTTATATCAAACCCGAAAAATCCGTATTAATACGTAATTTTTGAATGATGTGTATCCAATAATTTTAAGCTTACTTAGTCATATGAAACGCATAAATAAAAAAGCCCTGAATTAACAGGGCTTTCATTTAGTCGGGAGGACAGGATTCGAACCTGCGACCCCCTGGTCCCAAACCAGGTATTCTACCGGGCTGAACTACCTCCCGAACAATATCTTTTTCAGCGGTGAGGGAGGGATTCGAACCCTCGGTAGAGATTTAAGTCCCTACGACGGTTTAGCAAACCGTTGATTTCAGCCACTCATCCACCTCACCGATTAATTTTTAGAGTGACTTCCTTTTTACAAGGGTTGCAAAAATAGGGAGAAGCAGATAATATCTAAAAAATAAATCCCAAATTCTAAAAAATTATTTCGCTTAGAACTTAGGATTAAAATATTAATGCAAGAATTACATTGCTGCAAGCTGAACTTTCTGCTGTAGCTCCATAACACTTTCTCTAAACGAATTATCGGTATCCATCAAATCTTTCACCGTTTGACATGAATGGATGACTGTAGTATGATCTCTTCCCCCAAAATGTTCACCAATCGTCTTCAATGAATTTTTAGTAAACGCTTTCGCTAAATACATCGTAATCTGACGGGCCTGCACAATTTCCCGTTTACGAGTTTTCTGTAACAGCTTATCATACGGTACATCGAAATAATCACACACCATTTTCTGAATGGTGTCGATAGTGATTTCTTTGGTTGATGTTTTTACAAAATTGCGTAACACTTTCTTTGCCAGGTCTAGATCAATTTCTCTGCGATTAAGCGAAGATTGTGCCAATAAAGAGATTAATGCACCTTCTAACTCACGAATGTTACTATTGATATTGTATGCGATGTACTTCACTACTTCATGCGGCATTTCCAAGCCATCATTCTTCATCTTACGTTCCAATATCTCGATCCGCGTTTCGTAATCAGGCAATTGGATATCTGCGCTTAGCCCCCAACGAAAACGGCTTAATAAACGTTCTTGTACACCTTCTAAATCCTTAGGTGATTTATCAGAAGTAAGCACTAACTGCTTTCCGGACTGGTGCAAATGATTGAAGATCGCAAAAAAGGCATCTTGGGATTTTTCAGCTTTATTAAAAAATTGCACATCATCGATAATCAATACATCGATCAGTTGATAGAAGTGAATAAAATCATTGATGGCATTATTACGACTATGGTCGACAAATTGATTGATGAATTTTTCTGAGCTTACGTAAAGCACCACCTTATTTGGATGCAAGCGTTTTACATCGTTACCGATAGCTTGCGCCAAATGCGTTTTACCCAAACCAACGCCACCATAAATAACTAAGGGATTAAATGAATTAGCACCCGGTTTTTCAGCCACTGTTTTACCTGCCCTGCGCGCCACACGGTTTGCATCGCCTTCAATATAGGAGTCAAATGTGTAAATGGGATTTAATTGCGGGTCGATGTGCATTTTTTTCAAACCCGGAATAACAAAAGGATTTTTAACAGGCGTGTTTATAATCAAAGGAAAATCCATTTTATTATTACTGAAGGTTTTATAAACGTGCCCTGCTACATCCATGGTTACCGGCTTGTTGTAATTATTGCCACCATCTACCATAATGCGGTATTCCAATCTTGCTTCTTTGCCCAACTCACGTTTTAGTGTTTTGGCAAGCAAGTTCACATAATGCTCTTCGAGGTACTCATAAAAAAACTGACTAGGAACTTGAATTACTAAAACATTCTCTTTAACGGAAACAGGTTTAATAGGTTCAAACCATGTTTTAAAATGTTGCCATTCTACAATGTCTTTTATAATCTTCAAGCAATTGGTCCAAATGAGGTCTGCACTTTTTTCCATTTGCGATAAATCAGTTTATATATTGAGTTGCGATTTTTAATCAATCAGTTTTTCACGGCTGTGTATAAATAAATTTTTTTAGGACAGGGGAACGAATATCAAAAAAAGAAAATGAAAAAAAATTTTTTCTTGATGTGTTTTTTTTGTAAAAAAAAGAAGGGCATTTTTTGAAAAAAAATTTCTACTTTTTCACTTGGATTTGCAACAATATTTACACGTGTCAAAACAAGAACAGTAGATTTATTAATTAGTTTTGCGCTTCAATTAACTGTTATGAGAAAGATTCTATTCATATCGGCTGTGTTATACAGCAGCATTACTTCATTAGCACAATCGAAACCAATTTTTGGTATAAAGGCAGGAGCTAATTATTCAACACTTTCAATAAAAGGCAGCAGACCTCAATTTTCCAATCCCGAATATAAAGGAGGATTTTTAGCAGGCGTATTTTTAAATATCCCAGTCAGCACCAAATTTTCAATTCAACCAGAAGGCTTTTATTCGCAAATGGGTGCTTATCTCAATAATAATGTTGGTCAACAACCAACTTACCGTTTAAATTATTTTTCAATTCCGATTTTAGCCAAGATAAATGTCACCAAACAATTTTCACTTCTAATTGGACCAGAGGCAGATGTTGTTGTTGGTGCCACTTCGGTAAATGAAAATACATACAATAATGTGCTAACAGGATTTAAAGAAAGCAGTTTTGCCGGCATAGGTGGTATTGAGCTCTGGCCAGTACGTTGGTTTGGTATTACTGGCCGTTACATTTACGGTTTCTCTGACGTCTCAAAAACTGCCGGAACTGAATTATATAACAGAGGTGCACAGCTAGCAGTTCATTTTGCATTTTTCAAAAAACCCCCTACGCCTATTGCGCCTCCTCCCGTAGTTCCGGAAACAAAGCCTGAACAGCCTAAACCTGCTGACACTGATGGCGATGGTGTTCCTGATAACGAAGATAAATGTCCAACGATTAAAGGTATTGCTAAGTATAATGGCTGCCCCATTCCAGATACAGATGGCGACGGCATCAACGATGAAGAAGACAGATGCCCAACGGTTCCAGGCTTATCAAGATATAACGGTTGTCCTATTCCCGACACCGATGGCGATGGTGTGAATGATGAAGAAGATAAATGTCCTACGGTGGCCGGCCCGAAAGAAAATAATGGCTGTCCTATGGTAAAAGAAGAAGTAAAGAAAAAAATAGAGTATGCAGCTAAGAACATTTTCTTCAATACCGGAAGCAGTAAGTTATTACCAAAATCTTTCTCTCCATTGAATGGAGTAGTGAAGATTATGAAAGAAGATGCTAATGCTAAATTGTCTATTGATGGTTATGCCGATAATACTGGTTCTGACGCAACCAATCAGCGCTTAACAGATGAAAGGGCAAATGCAGTAAAACAATATTTAATCAGTAAGGGAATTGATGCTGGTAGACTGACAGCTACAGGACATGGAAAAGAAAACCCAATTGCCAACAACAAAACAGCCGCAGGACGGGCAAAAAACCGCCGAGTAGAAATGAGTTTAGGTTATTAATAGATATCCTAAAATTCAGGCAGGCTGTTCGAAAGAGCAGCCTTTTTTCTTTCTTTGCAGCCAAGTTTTCAGGATAAATACCTGACTGTATGCAACAACAAATCTCTATTAAATTATTGCCCTCTGAAGCAGCTAGTGCAAGCATTGTTACTGATTATATTGCACAATCATTGGCCGTTAATCGGAACAGGATTAGTGGCTATAATTTACTCAAACGTTCTATTGATGCCCGTGGTAAGCAAGCCTGGATTCATCTTACGTTAATAGTGTTCTTGGACGAACCCTACCGGCAAAGACCTACAACGAAACTGGAATTAAAAGAAGTTTCAAAGGCAAACAAAAAAGTAATCGTGATTGGTGCAGGCCCTGCAGGTTTGTTTGCTGCACTTCGCTTGATTGAATTAGGCATTAAACCAATTGTACTCGAAAGAGGAAAAGATATTCGTGCAAGAAGAAGAGATTTGGCCGCCATGAACAAAGAAGGTATTGTCAACCCTGAAAGCAATTACTGTTTTGGGGAAGGTGGTGCAGGCACTTACAGCGATGGCAAATTATACACTCGCAGCAGCAAGCGTGGCGACTTAAACCGCATCTTAAACGTGTTGGTCCAATTCGGTGCGGAAGAAAAAATTTTATACGAGGCACACCCGCATATTGGCACGAATAAACTACCACACATTATTACTGCGATGCGTGAAGGAATTATCCATTATGGCGGCAAAGTTTTGTTTGAACATAAAGTGGTTGACCTACTTATTAAGAATGAAGAATTGAAAGGTATAAAAACGGGTGATGGGAACACAATCAACGCCGATGCTGTGATTGTAGCAACAGGGCATTCGGCAAGAGATATTTTCCAACTATTGCACGACAAAAAATTAGCCATTGAATTTAAGCCTTTTGCTTTGGGGGTACGCATAGAACATCCGCAAGCATTGATCGATCAATCGCAATATCATTGCTCTGTGCGTGATAAATATTTACCCCCTGCCTCCTATTCGTTAGTACAACAAGTTGACGGTAAAGGCGTGTTTTCATTTTGTATGTGTCCCGGCGGCATCATTGCACCCGCTGCTACTGCTCCCAACGAAGTAGTTATCAACGGCTGGTCGCCGTCAAAACGAAATAATCCTTACGCCAACAGTGGCATTGTCGTTACCATTGAAGAAAAAGATATCCAACCTTTTAAAAAACAAGGACCATTAGCGGGCATGTATTTGCAACAATCCATAGAGCAAAAAGCATTTACCGCAGGTGGTGGAAAATTGGTTGCTCCTGCACAACGCTTAATTGATTTTACCAAGAACATTATCTCATCAAAATTGCCCGATTGCAGTTATTTGCCGGGCATTCACAGCGCTGACTTGCGAACAGTGTTACCACAACAAGTACATCAAGCATTGCAAGGTGCATTTAAAGAGTTTGGTAAAAAAATGAAAGGCTATTATACTAACGATGCAGTTGTAGTGGCAACTGAATCCCGAACTTCTTCGCCGGTTCGAATTCCAAGAGATAACGTAACCTTGCAACATCCGCAGGTAAGAAATTTATATCCTTGTGGTGAAGGGGCAGGCTATGCAGGCGGTATTGTAAGTGCAGCTATGGATGGGGAACGCATTGCCAATGCCATTGCGCAACAAATTCAAACAACAGTTCATTAATAGTATTTAAACGTTCAACTAATAATTTCGCAATCATGCAATTGATAGAAGTTAATGACCAAAAAGCTGCAAAAGAATTTATCTCTGTTAATGTTTTAATCAATCAAAATAACCCCAATTATATCCGGCCATTAGATAAAGACATCAATGATGTTTTTGATGAAAAGAAAAACAAAACGTTTCGTTTTGGGAAAGTGACACGTTGGATATTAAAGAATGACAAAGGAGAACTTATTGGCCGCATTGCAGCATTCACCAATAAAAAATATAAGAACAAGGGTGATGATGTGCCTGTTGGTGGTGTTGGCTTTTTCGATTGTATTAATGATCAAACTACGGCAGATATGCTGTTTGATGTTGCTAAGCATTGGCTTATACAACAAGGAATGGAAGCAATGGATGGGCCCATCAATTTTGGCGAACGTGACCGCTGGTGGGGATTATTGGTACAGGGTTTTCAGCCGCCTTTATATGGTATGAACTACAATCCGCCTTATTATCAGGAGTTGCTGGAAACTTATGGCTTCAAGCCTTTCTTTCACCAGATTTGCTTGGGCATGTTTCCCAAAAAAGGCATTAGTGAGAAAATAAAAGAGCGACATGCTTTTTTTGAAAAAGACCCATCATTCAAGGTGAAACAAATCGAGAAAAATAAACTAAGACAATATGCTGCCGATTTCACGACCGTATACAATAAAGCATGGGCAGGTCACGGTGGGTTAAAGGAATTAAAAAAAGACCAGGTGGCGTTGATGTTTCAAAAAATGAAGCCAGTGATGGACGAACGTATTTTATGGTTTGCCTATAAATATGACCAGCCGATTGGCATTTTCGTCAACCTACCCGATTTGAACCAATGGTTTAAACACCTGAATGGTAAATTTGATTTGCTGCACAAGCTAAAATTTTTGTGGGTGAAGAAAACGGTACCCTGTACCAAGTTTGTAGGGCTGGTATTTGGCATTGTACCTGAATGGCAACAAAAGGGTATTGATTCGTTCATTATAGGGGAAGCTTACAAAGAGGTGGAAAAGTCTTCTTTTCCTTACAACGAATATGAAATGCAGTGGATCGGCGATTTTAATCCGAAAATGTTGAATGTGGGTCTTGGAATTGGTGACGTAGCTCCCAGTAGAAAGCTTACTACTTATCGCTATTTATTTGATAGAACAAAAGAATTTAAACGGCATCCTATTTTGGCTTAAGCTTGTTTGAAAGGTGGATATTTTCACAATTTTCCGCCCTTCAAAAAACCTATCTTGCAGCAGCAATTATGGATAAGTTTATTGTTTCAGCACGTAAATACCGGCCTCAAAATTTCAACACTGTTGTAGGGCAAAAGCACATTACTACAACGTTGAAAAATGCTATCAAAAATCATCAATTGGCACATGCGTTTTTGTTTTGTGGTCCAAGAGGTGTAGGTAAAACTACTTGTGCTCGTATTTTAGCAAAAACCATTAATTGCGAAAACCCAACACCTGATAGTGAGGCTTGTAATCAATGCCATTCCTGTGTGTCGTTTAACAATGGCACTAGCATGAACATCCATGAATTGGATGCTGCATCAAACAATTCTGTCGAAGATATTAGGAGTTTGGTAGAGCAAGTTCGGTTTGCACCTCAGGCTGGTAAATACAAAGTGTATATTATTGACGAGGTACACATGCTTTCTTCTGCAGCCTTTAATGCATTCTTAAAAACATTAGAAGAGCCGCCACCCTACGCTATTTTCATTTTAGCAACCACAGAAAAGCACAAGATCTTACCAACCATTTTAAGTCGTTGTCAAATTTTCGACTTTAAAAGAATTACTCTTCAGGATACGGTTGATCATTTAAAGGAAATTGCACAGAAAGAAAGCATTGAAACAGATGATGCAGGCTTGCAGATGATTGCGCAAAAGAGCGAAGGCTGTATGCGTGACGCCTTAAGTATTCTAGACAAAATCGTCAGCTTTACCAATGGACATGTTACTTATACAAACACGTTAGAACACTTGAACATCCTCGATGCAGAATATTATTTCAGCATCATAGATTGCATGCTTAACCAGGACTTATCCGGTGCAATATTGCTTTATGACGACATAGATAAGAAAGGTTTTGAAGGCGATATGGTGTTGAATGGCTTTGCGGAGTTTGTCCGTAATCTTTTGATCTGTAAAGATGAACGTGTAGCAGGATTACTGGAAGCAGTGGAAGCATTCAAACAGCGTTATGTGGAAACTGCAGAACGAATAGAAACAGGTTATCTAATTTCCGTATTGAATATTTTAAATGAATCAGAAATCAACTATAAGTCAGCACGAAATAAGCGCTTGCATGTCGAATTAACGTTGATCAAACTTTGTTACTTACAACAAGCCTTGCAATTAACAGTAAGTGGTGCTGCATTGGATAAAAAAAAAGTAGTTGAAGCAAATAAGGTCCTTGCTTTTAAAACTATTTCGCCAATGGCAGCAAAGCCAGCATCTAAAGCAGCTACGGTTGCTGCTAAGCCTATTCCATCGCAAGAGCCTAAACTAATCATTGAAACAAAGCCTGACCCCAAGCCAGTTGTTCAGGAAGCAAAACCTGTTTATGCTTCGAATGATGCTTTTGCTCCAAAGAACGGAACAAAAATTTCTTCTTTAGAGGCATTACGAAAAAAGGCTGAAGCGGCTGCCAACAGTGCCGTTGCCGCTGATCATCCATTAGAATTAACTACATTGACAAAAGCATGGCAACAATTTATTCAACAATTAAAAGAAGAAAAAAATCCGGCAGCCCAAAGCTTTGAAATGGCATTGTTAGCCATAACGGACGCCAATAGTTTTACTGCAACCGTTCACAATAACATCAATCAAAAATTCATAGAGCTGGAACGCAATAAAGCCTGCGAGTTCCTGCAAAAAGAATTAAAAAACAAATTGCTTCAATTAACTATTGTGCTGGAAGACACAGAAACGACTATTCTGCCTAATGATCTGCCACTGTCTGCTAAAGAACAATATCAAAAAATAGTGGAGCAATACCCGTTGGTAAAGGAATTGCGTGAACTTCTTCGTCTTGAACTCGACTATTAAGGCATTGAGCGAAATTCATGCTGTTTTAACAAGTAATCACCCAACTTTACAGCGGCTTAATAGTCTTGTATTCAATGGAAGGCAAACAGATATTTCAAACAGCATCTCCCACACGATGGAAACGAGTTAAATGGAGTACTCGTTTTATTATTTTTTTATTCGCATTTTGCTTTGTATCTCTACTGATTCTGGTTATTGCAGCCAATGTCATTCCCGACATTCCGCGTCTTGGCGAATCAATTGCTTATAAAGAAGTATTAAGCCCGGAGAACAATGTAGTTTACAAAAACAGTCAGCTGGCAAAAAAATATCATGGCTTTCGCAAGTTTATTGATGTCAAATACCAAAAAAACAAACAATATAATTTTCCGGCTCCTCAATCAGCCGTTTTTACACCCAAACAATTTCCAGCACAATTCACAGCAGGTATTCGCTCTGCTTTTTATGTAGCATGGGATCCTCAATCTTTTTTCTCTCTGCAACGAAACATTACTAAGCTGAATTTAATCATCCCCGAGTGGATGTTCATCAATCCTAATGCAGACACTATTTTCACTAATGTGGATGCAAGAGCATTCGCGGTAATGAAGAAGTCAGGCGTAAATATTATGCCCATCCTTTCTAACAATTTCAATGAAAAGTTTAGAGGTGACGTCGTTCGCAGAATTATTAACAACACCGCAAAACGGGAACGATTAATTAGAGACGTTATTAAAATTTTAAAGCAGAATAATTTCATCGGTGTCAACATAGACTTTGAAGACCTGAAACAAACGGATGATAAAGCTTTTATTGATTTTCAAAAAGAACTTTATGAAAAACTACATGCTGCCGGCTTTTTAGTTACGCAGGATGTTGTTCCTTTCAATGGCGATTACGATTACCAGCAATTGGCTAAGTACAATGATTATTTATTTGTAATGGCTTATGATCAGTTTTCGCCAGATACAAAGCCAGGCCCTATTGCCGAACAAAAATGGATTGAAGCAGCAATTGATGAAGCAACAAAACAAATTCCACCAAGAAAGTTAATTCTTGGTGTTGGCGCTTTTGGTTACGATTGGGCGACAGGTAGCGTGGCGGAGTCAGTTACTTACCAGCAAGCCTTGGTGAGGGCAAAGGAAAATAATGCTACCGTCAATTTTGATAATGATACCTATAATCTTCACTTCGATTATAAAGATGCAGACGGAAGACCGCATCATGTATTTTTTACCGATGCCGCCACAACTTTTAATTCGATGCGTTTTGCAGTAGAAGCCGGCGTAAGCGGAACAGCTATTTGGCGTTTGGGATCTGAAGATTTCCGCATCTGGGATTTTTACAACAAAGACATGTCGAAGCAGGCATTAAAGAGTTTTGATTTTAATGAATTTGCTTCTGTAGCATCAACAGACGATGTGGATTATATTGGCAGTGGCGAGGTATTAGATATTCGTGCTACACCAAATAACGGACGCATTACAACTGAGCTGGATTCAACGGAGATGTTGATTAGCGAAGAAACTTATTCTGTGTTGCCCTCTATGTTCGTTGCACAGAAATACGGCTGGAACGGACAAGACACTACTCGCAATAAAAAGAAACTGATCTTAACCTTTGACGATGGGCCAGATGAAGAATGGACGCCCCAAATTTTAGACATACTTTCCCGTGAGCATGTGCCGGCAACATTCTTTTTAGTGGGCATCAATGCCGAAAGAAACTTTCCAATTGTAAAACGTATTTATCGCGAAGGGCACGAAATAGGTAATCATACATTCACCCATCCCAACATAGCAGAAGTAAGTCAGCGAAGAGCGGAAATAGAAATGGAGGCAACTCGTACCTTGATCGAAAGTATTACGGGTCACTCAACCATTTTATTTCGAGCACCATTCAATGCCGATTTCGAACCGGAGAAGTTGGAAGAATTAACTCCTGTTGCTATTGCTCGTACTAAAAATTATGTGGACGTTGGCGAATCGATTGATCCATTAGACTGGGAGCCCGGTATTACCGCAGATAGTATTTTTAAAAGAGTAGTTGCAGAAAAACAAGCCCGTACAGATGCCAATCTTGGAGGTAATATCATTTTGTTGCATGATGCCGGCGGAACCACACGCAAAGCAACAGTTGAAGCTTTGCCACGTATCATCGAATACTTCAAAAAGCAAGGCTATACGTTCACAACGGTTGCTGATTATCTCGGAAAGAAACGCGACGATCTAATGCCCGTTATTCCTAAAAAAGGAAGCGGTTATTATTTAATACAAGCTGCCACAGCGCTCTTCGAATTTGGTTATTGGGCGGGACATATTTTATTCTACCTGTTTATCAGTTTTATTGTTCTTTCGATAGGCCGCATTTTGCTCATGGCCGTTTTGGCAATGTTGGAAAAAAGAAAAGAAAAACAAAGAGCCGCCTTTTTACCTGTCTTACCTGCTTATCCATTGGTATCGATCATTGTACCTGCCTACAACGAAGAGGTAAATGCGGTAACATCACTACAAAATTTGTTGAAGACAGATTATCCAAACTTTGAAATCATTTTTGTGGATGATGGAAGCAAAGACGAAACTTATGAAAGAGTATATCGTGAGTTCGGTAATCATTCAAAAGTGAAAGTGTTCACTAAATTGAATGGTGGTAAAGCATCTGCGTTGAACTACGGTATCAATCATTCAAGCGCAGATTATGTTGTATGTATCGATGCAGACACTAAGCTAAAACATGATGCAGTTTCACAACTAATGAAACACTTCTTAATATCGAATAAGGAAGGGAAAGAAATTGGTGCTGTTGCAGGAAACGTGAAGGTTGGTAACCAAATCAATATACTTACCAAATGGCAAGCTATTGAATACATCAGCAGCCAGAACTTTGACCGCAGAGCTTTCTCTTTACTCAATGCTATCACTGTAGTGCCAGGCGCCATTGGTGCTTTTAAGAAACAAGCAATTGAAGATGCTGGTGGTTTTACAACAGATACCTTAGCAGAAGATTGCGACCTTACCATTCGCATCATCCGTGAAGGTTATCAAATTGTCAACGAAAACGAAGCATTGGCTTTTACTGAAGCACCCGAAAAGCTGAAGCAATTCATCAAGCAACGTTTCCGTTGGAGCTTTGGCATTTTGCAAACATTCTGGAAACACAAAGACCTTTTGTTCAACAAAAAATATGGGTGGCTCGGTTGGTTAGCTATGCCTAATATTTTGCTCTTTCAATACATTATTCCATCAGTTATTCCTATTGCAGACTTTTTTATGATCATTGGATTGGCCACCGGGAATGCACACCGAATTTTGCCCTACTACTTCATATTTATGTTGGTAGATGCAACGGTTTCTATCATTGCATTCTGGATGGAAGGCGAACGCATGAGCCGTCTTATTTGGCTGGTGCCACAGCGTTTGATTTATCGCTGGTTGATGTGGATTGTTCTGTTTAAATCAGTTCGCAGGGCCATAAAAGGCGAGCTGCAAAACTGGGGCGTACTGAAGCGTAGTGGAAATGTACAAGAAGTGACAACATAAGACATTTATCAAGAATGAACTTTAAGCATTGAGCATTTGTCCTATGCTTTTATACCCTAAGCATAGGACTATGATTAAGCTTTTGTTGCGTCGCACATTTGTACATTCCGGAAATCTATTGAGCAAATAGGCCATAAAAACACGAAGGCGCTAAGTATTACCTTGTGTTCCGCCGTGTCTTTGCGACTTAGTGGTTCAAATGTTTAATTAGTATTCCCCCTGTTGAACGGAGCGTCGCAAGGAATGGTCTATCGACGAACAAAACGCTGGTTGTCCACCTTATTTCCACTTATTTTCATCTTCTTTTATCTTTTAATAGACCTTCGTTTTCCCGCATTTTTGCGGCTTTTGCGTTAATTTCGGCAGTTCAAAAACAAACAGATACAATGGCTGAAGTGATTTTGATGCCTCGTTTGAGCGATACCATGACCGAAGGGGTAATTGCGGCCTGGCATAAAAAGGTTGGCGACACAGTAAAAAAAGGTGATGTGCTAGCCGAAATTGAGACCGACAAAGCAACTATGGAGTTGGAGAGTTACAAAGACGGAACCCTATTACATATTGGTGCAGATAAAGGTGGCAAATTGCAGGTGAATGACTTGCTGGCGATCATTGGCAATGCAGGCGAAGATGTGTCGAAAGAAGTGGCGGCACATAGCGGGGGTCAACAGTCTGTAGATAACAAACAAACAGAAGCAAAGCAGCCTAAAACTAATACTACTAGTTCAACAAATACCACTAATGGAACTTCATTAGACATAAGCAAAATGGATGCTGTAGTATTGATGCCTCGCCTCAGTGATACAATGACAGAAGGCGTGATTGCTCAATGGCACAAAAAAGTAGGTGATGATGTAAAAAAAGGCGACATTCTTGCGGATATCGAAACCGACAAAGCAACTATGGAGTTGGAGAGCTATAAAAATGGTAAACTCTTATACCAGGGTGCAGAGGCAGGACAAAAAATTGCTGTGAATGATTTGTTGTGCATTATTAGTGAAGAAGGAAAAGTAGATGTAAACGCAGTAGTGGCAGCCGCAAAAGGTGGTGGTCAACAGCCAACAGTCAACAGTCAACAGATAAGCTCACAATCAGAAACGCCACAAACGAATACTACCGATACAACTAATACTACAAATACTACTTCAACTGACGGCAGAATTAAAGCTTCTCCCCTTGCAAAAAAATTAGCGCAGGAAAAAGGTATTGATCTTTCGCAAATACATGGAAGCGGTGATAATGGTAGAATTGTAAAAAGCGATATAGATAATTATAAACCGTCAACAGTCAACGGCCAAACGGCCACGGCTAATCAACCAATAAACCAATTATCCAATCAGCCTATTTTGGGACAAGAGGGTTATACAGACACCAATGTTTCGCAAATGCGCAAGGTAATTGCAAAGCGTTTAGGTGAAAGCAAATTCAGTGCGCCACATTTCTATCTGACGATGGAAATTAACATGGACAATGCCATGCAGGCCCGTGCACAAATGAACGAAGTGAGTGATGTGAAAATATCATTCAATGACATGGTGGTGAAAGCAGCGGCAATGGCTTTGCGCAAACATCCTGCCGTGAATTCATCCTGGATGGGTGATTTTGTTCGCACCTATCAACATGTTCATATTGGTGTTGCAGTAGCTATTGAAGATGGTTTGATCGTACCCGTAATTCGTTTCGCTGATCAAAAAACATTAAGCCAGATCGCATCTGAAAGTAAAGAATTAGCTGGTAAGGCCCGCAATAAAAAATTACAACCGAACGAATTTTCCGGAAACACATTCACCATTTCTAATTTGGGGATGATGGATATTGAAGAATTTACGGCCATCATTAATCCACCTGACAGTGCAATTATGGCTGTGGGTAGAATCAAAGAAGTGGTTGTAAGAAAAGATGAAGGCTTCGGCGTGAGCAATGTGATGAAGATTACATTAAGTTGTGATCACAGAAGTGTTGATGGCGCAGTGGGTGCAGCGTTCTTACAGACGTTTAAAAAATATTTGGAAAATCCGGTGACAATGCTGGTGTGATGTGAATCGTGAATTGTCAATGAAATGGATAAGCCTCTGATATTTCAGAGGCTTTATCTTATGTTTATCCCAGTTACTCCTTCGGCTAAAATATCATTAACCCCGGTATAAATCTTTTCAGTATTTGCTGGCAACTTAATGGATGTTTTTAACGCTGAAATCAGAATTTTTTTAAATAAGCAAATCCTTCCAAAATCAACTACATATGCAATTGTTAGCGGAAAAGAATATAATAAGTTCTGCTTTTGTAAAATATTTAGTGTGATCCCTGTTTTTTCTTTCCTGAAAGTAAATTCTAATTGCGGTATACCTGGTTGATACAACCATTGGTTAAAAAACCATTTCCAATCTTTATTAGTTACCTTTTCTACCACCGCTTCGAAATCTCTTGTCTCGGCATTACTGCCTTTATATTGGTTGTAATAGGCCTGAATGATTCTCTGAAATGTACGATCGCCAACTTCGTTACGTAGCATATGTAATACCCAAGCACCTTTTTGATAGCTATTTGCATTCAGTAAAGACATTAAATTTTCGGTACTGTCTACAACGGCATGATTTGATTTATTCGCAAAAGCGATGACTTCCTTTCTTTCTTTTTCTAGGCGTTTATTGGCAGCCTCTTTTCCATATTTATGCTCGAACCAAAGATCTGTGAAATAGGTTGCAAAGCCTTCACTTAACCAAAGATGTGCAAACGATTTCTCAGACGCCATATCACCAAACCACTGATGTGCTATTTCGTGTGCTATAACATCCTCATGCTTGCGATCACCGGTGACCAGATCTTCCGCATAAAAAATACAGCTTGCATTCTCCATGCCACCAAAAATAGTAGTGGATTGAACGTTGGCCAGTTTCTGATAAGGGAAAGGTGCAATGTAGTTAGAGAAATAGTTTACAATATCTGGTGCTACTGCAAAATCATAAAAACCTTGGGTACTATCCTGTAGGTATACCCAAGCACTGATGGGTAAATTGTTTGGACTGTTTTGATATTCTTTAATTGCAAATGGTGCTGCGCCAATGACCATTACTTTAGTAGGAAGTAGTGTCTCTTCTCTCCAATGTGTAAGTTTTCCACCATTAGATACTTTGTACTCCAATGTTTTAGAACCATTAGAAATGACTTTATAATATGCAGGGCTCCACACTTCAAATTCAAACGAAGCTTTATCATCAGGTCTATCATTACAAGGAATCCAATGGTGTGCACGATTGGGCCAGTTATCGGCGAAGAATGTTCTATCGCCAAACTTGTTTTTAGAGATAATTAGACCGTCATCGGGAACGCCATGATAAAAGATGGATATTTTTTTACGTTTATTTTTTTCGGCTTCTTTTGTATAAATAACCAGTTTTTCTTTTTCCTGCTTAAACTCAAGTTCTTTTCCATTAAGAGAATCTTCTGTAAAGTCAGCAACATAAGTCACAAGCATTCCCTTTCTTGAGCCTTTAACCGAAGTGAGATCTAATTGTATATCACTGCCGGCTTTGTTAATTAATGTTATTGATGCAAGTCCTCGAATAGTATCACTTTCATCATTAATAGTTATACTGAAACTGTAGTGTAACACATCAATATCCTGTGCAAATGAATGCAACCATAAAAAGCAAGCAAACAACAAAGGCAATCTTTTCATACAAATCTTTTTCATCCTATAAATCATAATTCTACAATTTATCTAACAACTCTACTACTTTCTCTCTCCGCAAAATCACGTAACCAATTCTGTCATTGCTAATCCCATTTTTCAATTGATAGCTAAACTGCAATTGATCTTCCGAAACATTGGTTTCGAAATGTTTGAACGAAATATTGGGATACTGCTTCAACTCATCTCCTATCTCGTACAAATGGGTTGACAATATGAATAGTGAATTCTTCATTTTGATCAAACCTTTAATCACGGTTAAGGAACACTTCATTGCATCCTGCACATTGGTTCCTTTAAACAATTCATCAATCAGTACCAGCCATTTTTTTCCATCGTTTATTTTGTTGATTGTGTTTTTGATGCGTTGCACCTCGTTGAAAAAATAACTCTCCCCCTTAGCAATATTATCCGAAACATTGATATTGGAAAGCAATCCATCAAAAAGGGAAAGTTTCATGCTTTGCGCCGGAATGCCCATACCAATATGCGCTAAGAATACAGAAGAACCAACGGCTTTAATGAGTGTACTTTTCCCCGCCATGTTAGCGCCGGTCAGGAATAAAAAATTTTGATCTGGATCCATTTCCAAATCATAGGCTACAGGGTTTTGCAAGAGTACATGATACAGGCCTTTTGCTTCAAAATAAGGTTGGTCCTGAAGTACAAATTCAGGAAAGTGAAGATCAAACGTTTTCACAGCAACAGCCATAGAATACCAGGCATCAATTCGGCTGAATACATCCATCATTTCCAATGTATCTCGCTTGTGTTTTACCCGCACATTTTGTCCGAAGTAAAGAATCTGCCAGCGGGTCAATTTTTCATCCGGACTTAATTCAGCTAAATGCCTGATGGCTTCTTCTTTCAACACCTTATCAATACGATCCATGTAGAAGCGCAATTGCTGTGGCATTTCTACTTTAGCAAAGAGTGATGAAAGTTTTTTTAATCCACGGTAAAAATCAGAAAGGTGCTTCATCGAATATTTCACCATCGAATAATCACCGGAATGAAGAAGTTTATATGTAAGGCTGTTGATGGGGTTTTGACTTGCAGGGATTGGATCTAAATTATAATCGAGAAATTTATCGATCATTAGCACCGTTCCATTAGTTATTTCCATTGGCCAATCATCCAAATGATCAATGATGGTTTTGATGATGTTTTGCACGCCAATAATCCGGTTCAGATCGCCATGAGGCTCCATAAAAAATCGACGCAACCATTCTTTGCCACCAAATGTTCGGGTGAAATTTAGCTTATGAAAAATAGAAAATTCTTCTTCTGTATGAAAAACCGAAATATCGTTAAAGGTGATTTTGTCTATTTGCATCCGCTATGTACGATTGAAGATGTAAGATTTAAGATTGCTTCAATCGTACTCAATTTAAATCTTACCTATTAAATAAAAGACGTTTTCCTCTTAAAGATTCATCAAAGCTGCCATTTCCATAAACTAAATGACCATTTATAAAAGTATGGGTAATGGTTGCAGGAAAATTGAAGCCTTCGAGCGGGCTCCATCCGCATTTGTATAAGATATTTTCTTTTGTTACGGTTGTAGTTTGGTTTAGGTCAACAATCACTGCATCGGCATAATAACCTTCTCGTAGATAGCCACGTTCTGCTATTTGAAAACAATCTGCAACGGCATGACTCATCTTCTCGGCAATTTTTTCCAACGTAATTCTTCCTTGCCGATAATAGTGAAGCATAAGCAGCAATGGATGCTGCACCAGTGGCAAACCGGCATGTGCCTTCTCGTAAGGTTCGTTCTTTTCTTCCCATGTATGCGGCGCATGATCGGTAGCAATTACATCAATGCGATCATCCAGTAATGCTTCCCACAAAGCTTCTTTGTTAAACGAGGCTTTGATTGCCGGATTACATTTGATCAGGTTACCATATTGTGCATAATCATCGCTAGTGAAATGCAAATGATGTACGCAAACTTCGGAAGTGATGCGCTTGTCTTTCAAAGGAATCATATTGGTAAACAACTGTAGTTCCTTTGCAGTTGTAATATGTAAAATATGCAAACGAGTGTTATGCTTCTTTGCAAGCTGTACTGCTTTGAATGATGATTCAAAACAAACTTCAGCATTGCGAATTATGGGATGATCCGACGCCTCTAGAATTCCCTTCTCTGCTTTTAACCGTTGAAAGTTTTGTTTAATCAAATCTTCGTCTTCGCAATGGGTGGCGATCAACAACTCTGTCTCTGCAAATATTTTATCCAGTGTCAGGTAATTATCTACCAATAAATTCCCAGTGGATGATCCCATGAAAATTTTGACACCGCATACTTTTTTCTTCTTGTCATTCGTCTTTAATACTTCCTCCACATTATTATTAGAAGTACCCATGAAAAAAGAATAATTAGCCAAAGATGATTTTGCCGCAATGGTATATTTCTCTTCCAGCAATTCTTGCGTTAATGCAGGAGGATTGGTATTAGGCATTTCCATAAACGAAGTAACGCCGCCTGCAACAGCTGCTTTCGCTTCTGTGTAAATGCTTCCTTTATGCGTTAAACCGGGCTCACGAAAATGTAACTGATCATCGATCGCACCGGGGAATAAATATTTGCCTTCGCCATTTATCTCCTCAACAGCATAGTCTATCGAAATGGATGGAGCTATCTTTTCTATCAGTTCGTTTGCAAAAAGCACATCGCCTGTTGTAATCTTGCCTTCGTTTACAATATTGATATTCTTTATCAAGTATTTTTGCATACTTTGTTATTCTGAAAGTGAACTATATGCAATTTAAAAAAACACTAGTACCGCTTTTCATTTTATTGGTACCCTTTGCTTCAAATGCCCAAACCACTTATCTGGGTCAAGACGCCAAAGAAAATGTATTGTTGGAACGTATAGAAATTAAAGCTAAAACCGATTCGGTTTTAAACTTTTCCAAAGACAAGCCCTATAGTCGCAAAGCTGTTATTCCTGTTATTGAACGTTATTACTCCGATAGTGCCAGTAATTTCAAGCTAAGCAAGGTTGATTTATACAATGCGCAATCTGCTTTGATGAATAGCTCTGAGTGGACTAATCTTCGTTTCGCAAGCAAACATCCACTTGGTAAAAATTTTTATAAAACACCGGCACATCTTTTCGAAGTAAACAAGCCTGACTTTTTCTTAACTATTGATCCGGTGATCCAGTTCAAATACGGAAAAGAAAAAGATGTGAACGATGCACTTTTCTTAAATTCCAGAGGAGTGGTGATAAGAGGAAGATTAGCTAACAAAATTGGTTTCTACACTTATATTACCGACAACCAGGAAAGAGATCCACTATATGTACGCCAATGGGAGGCCCAATTTAAATCAGTGCCTGGTGAAGGCTATTACAAAAACTTCAAAACAACCGGCTATGATTATTTTGATGCGAGAGGTTATTTTTCATTCAACGTAACCAAATACATTGATGTAAGTTTCGGCTACGATAAAAACTTTATTGGCAATGGTTACCGCAGTTTGTTCCTGAGCGATTTCAGCAACAACATATTGTTCTTAAAAGTGAACACCAGAATATGGAAGCTGAATTACCAGAATCTGTTCATGGAACTAAATGCAACAGAACCGAGAGGCCCAGATCGTTTGCTGGCAAAGAAATATGCTACGATGCATCATTTGGATGTTGGCGTTACCAAATGGCTGAATCTTGGATTATTTGAAGGAATCATTTTCGGAAGAAAAGATCATTTTGAATTTGGTTACATCAACCCAATTATTTTCTATCGTTCGATTGAGCAGCAAAATGGAAGTTTTGATAATGCTGTAGTTGGCTTCGATGCAAAAGCTAATGTGGCGCATAAGTTTCAATTCTATGGCCAGTTGCTCATTGATGAATTTGTATTAAGCGAATTAAAAGCTGGCAAAGGTTGGTGGGGGAACAAATACGGAATACAAGTAGGTGCTAAATACATTGATGCGTTCAACATTCCGAACTTAGACCTACAGGTTGAAGTAAATCGTGTTCGTCCATTTACCTATTCACATGAAGATTCTGTTACTAACTACACGCATTATAATCAGCCATTGGCGCATCCATTAGGTGCTAACTTCCAGGAGTTGATTGGTTTGCTTCGTTACCAGCCCGCACCAAAGTGGAATATACAGGCCAAGGCTATTTATTACTATCAAGGAAAAGATTCTACAAACGGCAGTTCTTTCGGAAGCAATATTTTTTTGCCTTATGGTCCGCCATACCGCACCAAAGATTATGGATTTAATATCGGCTCTGGTGTAAAAGAAAAAACGGCTTTGGCTTCGCTTTTTCTTTCTTATGAGTTAAAGCAAAACTTCTTCTTAGAAGCGACAGCAACTTATCGTAACCAAAGCATTTCAGGCACATCTGGTAATACCTTTTTCATAATGGCTGGCATAAGATGGAATATGCACCGAAGAGAATTTGACTTTTAGAGACTGCTTGTTAACAACTATAAAGCAAAAGCTGGTAATCATGTTACCAGCTTTTTTATTTCTATTAAGCCTCTGTTGCGTCGCACAATTGTGCTGAAACAAAAACTATTGAGCGATCAAAATAATACATAATCAAGTCTAAAATATAACCAGGAGAATCGCTTTCAGGATCAGAAATATTATCCTTCCAAATGAATAGAGAAAACAATCATCCGAGATTGCATGCGATCAAATACATTGGAGTATTTCAGATTAGCATCACGAGCATGAAGATTATTAAAGCCATTGCTAATTTTTATTTCAGGAGAAAGAATAAAACTTGGGTAATAAAAATTAAAGCCTACACCTGTTTCCACGCCAAAATCATATCGACCAATCTTCACCATATCATCCGCCTTTCGGGCAGTAGCGTTAGAAGCCAAATCAATATCAGCCTTTACACCGCCTAACATATACACCCGGAAATTTCCGATACGATCAGAATTAAACTTTACCTGGAAAGGGAAAGAGACAATTACCGATTCTACTTTTTTCGTAACGTCAAAACCATCAATTGGGTCTTTATATTTCAGCCGGTATTGCAGGTTGCGTTCGGTAAACATTAAAAGCGGGTTGAAACGAAATTCGAAACGATTATTCAAGCGAATAGTAGCCAACAAACCCAATTGGAAACCACCTGAATTCAAAGGCTCCGCAGTATAAATAGTGTCTTGCTCTAAAAAGTATGGATGCATTTCGGCATTGAACTTGGATAGGTTTGTACCCAGCGTAATTCCAAAATAATAAGACTTTGCATCATGATCTTCCTGGTTCAGTTCCCTGTATTGCGCCTTAGCGTGTACTACAATAAAAAAAGAAAGAAAAAATACAACCGGTCTTACCGCTTTCGTCCGCAATAGATACAACATATTCCTAGGCTTAGTGGTTTATAAAAGGTATCGGAGTAACCGGTTTGATTAAGTACATCAATAAACTTTTGTCTATCTGGGAACGCTTTTGCCGATTCATTCAAGTATTGATAAGCCTTTTTATTTTTTGCAAACCATTTGGCAAACTGCGGTGCAATTACTCCCATATACAAATTATACAGTTGTCGAACACCAGGTATACGGGGTTTACTAAATTCCAACACAACCAATTTTGCCCCGGGCTTCATTACTCTCAAAATCTCCTGCATGCCTTTTTGAAGATTTTCAAAATTGCGCACACCAAAAGCCACCATCACTGCATCAAACGTATTATCCGCAAATTTTATTGTTTCGCTGTCGCCGCTTTGCAATTCAATTACCGTTCCGAGATTTTCCTTTTCCACCTTTTGCCGGCCTATTTCCAACATTTTATCGGAGATATCGATGCCCATTATCTTTTGAGGGTGAATCATTTTATAAGCCATTAAAGCCATATCTGCAGTGCCGGTAGCCACGTCTAAAATGTATTGTGGAGCCACTTTCTTTAATTCTTTGATCGCTTTTTTGCGCCAGCTAACATCAATGCCTGCGCTTAAAAAACGATTCATAAAATCGTACTTACCAGCAATCTCGTTAAACATAGTGCTCACCTGCTGCTTCTTGCTGCCCTCTTCGTCAAAAGGCCGTATACGGTCGTGTGGAAACTCTGTCATGGGCTGCAAAGGTAACCGCAGAAAAATAGTTATAGGTTATTAATAAGATGATTTTTGTTAGGATACCAGCTTAGTAACTCCAAGGCAACTGCTGTTGCGTCGCAATCCGTTCATCGTTCCGAACATATTTGTGCAATAGGCTTTACTTTGCACTCATGGAAATTATTGATGCTTCTTATTTGATCAGCAGTCCATCGGTGGATATGTGTCCTGAGCCCAATCAGCCTGAATATGCATTCATCGGGAGAAGTAATGTAGGCAAATCTTCACTGATCAACACGATCTGCAATAAAAAAGAAGTGGCGAAAGTTTCCTCATCGCCTGGCAAAACGCAAATGATCAACCATTTTGTTATCAAATCCAGCGATAAAAAAGAGTGGTATTTGGTGGATTTGCCCGGCTATGGTTTTGCCAAGGTATCGCAGCAACAGCGTAAGCAGTGGCAAAAAATGATTGAAGGCTACATACGTACAAGGACAAACCTCATGAACCTTTTTGTTTTAATTGACAGCCGAGTAGCGCCGCAGGGACTGGATTTAAAATTCATTGACCAGTTGGGTGAATGGCAAATACCTTTTGCCATGGTTTTTACAAAAGCCGATAAGATAACCCAGAAGGAAGTGGCTAAGAATGTGAAGAATTTTATCGATGCACTAAGTGAAAGCTGGGAAGAAATTCCACCCTATTTTGTAACATCAGCTGTTAAGCATTTGGGCTGCAAGCAAATAAGAAATTTTATCGGTACGATCAACGAAGAATTTTATCACAAAAAGGAACAGGGACTGATATAATTTTTAAATAAGCTTTATATTGCATCCGAATATAATTTATTCCTTTCCATATGAACAAGTCGAAAGCAGAAAAAAAGTTAGTTGTTGTCTTGTTTATTGCCGTGCTCGTTACCTTTTCTTTGGCTGAAAGAGATTCTAAGAAGCTGAATAAGCTTTATACGGCTGTTGCGCATTTTGCACAGTCTGTTTTTATCGCAAAAAATAATCAGTTCACCATTTTATTTGCACAACTGCTGCTGGCAAACGCCTCTGGCTTGGCCTTAAATGCAAAGCCCATCCCCAAAATATAGCCCATCGCTTCTTTCAAAGCATCGTTGCTTTTGAAGTTTGGATTTGTGTTGATGTCGGCATGCACTTCCATATCTACATTATAAAAACTAAAAAGATTGCACAATTCGTATGCAATCTCTATACTCTTGGCTACTTCTACCAGCATCCGTTCTTTTATAGAATATTGCTGGCGGGTCTTCTCGTTATGGATAAACATGAAGCCTCCATGACCTTCGCGTAAAAAAACAATTACAGTTGCAAATTCAGTTTCCGTACCCTTAACTTGGGAATCGGTGCCGATGCACACTTTTAATTTAAAGCCTTTATCGGTTTCCCGCTTGATGGCTTCCTCCACCGCATTGTAAATGGGGAGTTTGATGGTTTCACCATTGAATTTTCTCCAATGCATAAAAAAGGGTTTTCCGAATTTACAGAAAACCCTTGAGTTAAGAGGGCACGGATTATTAAAAAATCGTTACGGAGCTTAGTTTTTCACAAATTTCTCCACATATTGGTCTTGACCATCAGTGAATCGAATAACATACATTCCAGCAGTGATGAAACCTGTGTTGATGTTATTAGCGCCTTGAGAAATCTTTCCTTGTACTATTTGTTTACCGGACAAATCGGTAATGATATAATTACAAGCGATTGGGCTGTTCACATTTACATTATTGTAAATAGTATTTGTTGTTAAATAAGGTTTATTGTTCGATGCAACACGTAAACCAACTGTATTAGAATAATATTGACGACCATTATCAAACAACACATTCAAACGATAGTAAAGAGAACCGGAACGTGTAGGAACATAGGCAAAAGTTCTTGCGTCAACATTAGCATCTGTGATTGGAGAAAAATTTCTGCCATCTGTAGATGCCTCTAAAGTTTGCTTTACTACGTTTTCGTCTGCATCAATGATCCAGGTGAAACTGTGTCTATTATTTTCATTAGCACCTCTCAACTCTAATCGATGTAACGGTAACGGTGTTGTTCTTAAATTACCTTGCAAAGTATAAGAACCCAAACTGGCATATTTAGATGCATAAGTATTACCAGCGCCTTGTACTCTTATATAATAATTAGCTGCATCCAAATTAGTATCAATTACTGCGTTTAAAGTAGTTGGTGGATTGTAGCTTCTAATGAGGTTTCCGTTTCTATCCAACAAATCAACCTGGATATCCAGATCAGCGCCATTATTACTGGTCAATGGAGCATAAGGAATAGCATTAAGTGTAAAGCGTGCAAAAGATGGCATCGTGAATTTGAAAACATCTACATCAGTACTCTTTTCTATTACACCATTGATGGAGAACTGACTATTATTAAATGCCAAAACAGTAGATTGATTGCTAGCGGTATTACCGTAATCATCTGTCCTATAACCAAAACCATTCGTAGTGCTGGTGATGATGCTTAAATCATCCTGAAAATTGGTACAACCATATGGGTTTGCACCATTATTCCACAACGTAAAATTTTGATAATAACCGGCTCCCATAATAGGTGCCCAGCCAATTTCGCCACTTCCTGTACCAGTGTTATAATCAGAAATCTTATTGCAATTAGCATCGTACATAGATTGATGACGCAAGCCCAAAGTATGGCCGACTTCATGAGCACCTGCTTCTGCGATATTTTTAGTATTGTAATTCAACAATGCGGTGAACACCCAGGCTGGCGTATTATCACCCCATGTAAATGAATTAGTGTATGATACACCACCAGCAGCTCCGTACCAATCAGATGTGATCGTAAAAATCACACGCATTCTTTTGGTAGTTGGTGCTGCAAAATACTTTGTTGAATCAGTAGTTACATTAATGTTGAAGGGACGATAATCTTCGGCAATACGATTAAAAATTTCAGTGATCTGCGTACTGCTCAAATTTGATGGCCCTGCGAAGATGGGACCATTGCAATTCCAACTGGTTCCGTTTACGGTTTGACCGTCGAAATCAAGAAAAATAGTTGCGCTGGCTGAAGGGTAGCTATTTAAAATTGGTGTTTGTGCTTTGGCTATGAAACTACTTAGTACACAAAGTGCACTAATCACCGTTAGGTAAAAGTTTTTCATACAAGGAGGATTTGAACGCTTTAACAATAGGATTTAGGATAGTTGGGTAATGGATTAAAACGGGTTGTATTTATTATTCATTATATAATTCGTATAAAGTGGTTTTATTTAAAACATAACTACCATTTTCTAGCGCTACTTCAAAAGCGTCACCGTGACGGAAACTCATGATGCGGCCTTTGTAAGACACACTTCCATCTGTGTTGATAATCTTTGTTAACGTGCAAGTAGCACCAACCCTATTTGAGGACTTGATAACAACAGATTTCACACTTGGATCAGCAGCATCTGATTTGGAAACGACAACACCTTGAAAGGAGAATCGATCAGACAACTGGATAGCAACTTGGCTCCCCACCTGCTGATTCAAACTTGCATCAACATCGGCTAAACGTAGATTTAGCTTTTGCGGCAAATCAGTAAATAATTTAGGCTTATTGTAGTCCGGCTCGTTAAGGGGTATGGTTTGTGCCGAACCCTGATAGTGGCATACAACCAACGTTACGCAAACTGCGATGGTTCTTAGGACTTTCATTGGATTTAATTTTAAAAGTTTGTTTAACTTTTTTGTTTTGTTTTCAATGGATACGGTACGGCAATACAATATTTGCAAATAAATTTCTTACGACAAAGCCTTGGAAAGAGAAATTTTTAAGATTAAGTGTTACCACTGACATTTTTTATTTAGGCATCGTAAAAGCCCTATGAAAAACTACGCAATCAGTAATTACCTACACTAAGCATCACCAACGTACAACCGATTATTGGCTCAATGTTGTTTTCTTTTGCTTTCGCAATGAGTTCATCGTTTTCTGTACCGGGATTGAAGATGATACGCTTTGGTTGAAGCTCTAAAATATAATCGTAGTATTCAACTTGATTCTGCGGATTGAGGTACAGCGTAACGGTGTCAACATCTGAAACTGCAACGTGATCTTTTTGAATAGATACGTCCCCTACTTGCCCTCCTTTTTTTCCTACGGCTACCACTGGATGCCCGTGTGCTCGTAAACGTTGAGTAGCTAAATAACTATATCGTGAAGGATTATTGGAAGCTCCTAAAACCAGTGTTTTCTTTTTACCGTTCATGATAATTTATTCTTTCATAAAAATACAAATGATATGCCCTAAAACGGCTTTCCATGCGTTTGTTTAATGATGGGCTTCGCTAAGAAAGGAAACGTTTTAAAAGTACTTACGAACAAATTACTTATGGCTTCAGTGCCGAAAAAGCGTTGCAATAACCTTCCTGTGTGTAAGCGTTTCGCAAATTGTTTTTGCCATTGATGCTGATAGCCATTTATTAGTTGTGTAATAGAAATATCATTTGTCAGGTATTGATTAATTAAAGAAGCGGCGATCTTACTACTGTGCAAAGCCATGCTCATTCCATTACCACACAAAGGTGTAATCATGCCTGCAGCATCGCCAAGTAATAAAACATCATTTTCAGTTTGTGTTTTTTTATCAAAAGTAATTTGAGAAATGGTAACGGGAAAAGTTTCGTCTTTTTCCGAATTAGTAAGAATTGCTTTTAAATGAGGGTTGTGACTTAATATCTTATGTTCCAGTTCATTAATTGAATTATTACACCCTTTCAAATTATCAGCAGTAGTGAGGTAACAAAAACAAAACTTTTCCTCCTCTATTTTAGAAATACCACAATAACCATTTTTGAAATTGTGTAAGCCAATACGATTATTTTTCCAATCTGTTTTTAAATGGTACTTAATACCGATATAGTTATTGATAGCAGATGGCTTTTGCTGAATGAAACCACGCCTCCATTTAACGTCTAAATTGCTTCGTTTACCAAAAGAACCGCAAACCAATTTTGCATTAGCAATGCCTTTGCTTGTTTTTATCACATAATTATCCTCCTTCACCAGATCTTCCACTTTAGTTTCTTCACCTACAACAACACCTTCTTTCTTGGCAATAGAAACCAACATGTGATCCAACTTATATCGACTAATACCAAAACCACCAAGAGGCAATTTCGTGGTGAATGAATTTCCGTTCGGAGCTGTAAGCAATAACTGATTAATGACAGGCAAGTTCAGCTCTTTCAATGGGATGCCTAAACTTTCTAAGAAAGACCAACACTCCATGCTGATATACTCTCCACAGACTTTGTGGAACGGATATCTTTCTTTCTCAAATAACACAACAGAATGGCCATTGCGTACCAACTGAATAGCTGTTCCCAAGCCTGCCAGTCCACCACCAATAATGGCAACATCATATGGTTGTTGCAGGTTCATGTGTGTAAGTGATCAGCCAACGAAAAGCCCATCGCCATTGTATTTTGAAGTTAGTGCCATTAGTTGTCTCCACAATAGTTTGCCAATCCTTTTTTCGAAAGGCCCGTTGCACAGAAAGCGGCGCATCATTTTTTACCAGGTAGCTTTTTGAGAAAAGTCTTGTCAAGAATTTAATAGAACAATAAGCCAACAAATGCCGGTGCAAATCATTGATAAAAAACCCAATGCTGCTATTTTGTTTTAACCATTGCATCATTTCCTGCAATTCATTATCTGTGAAATGATGGCAAAAGAGCGAGGAAAAAATAATGTGCGGCTTTGTATCAAAGGTTGCTATTCTATAATCGGACTCAATAAATTTAATTCCACTATTACTTTCTTGTGATTGTGCAAAAGCAATGCATTCTTTATTGATATCTACGCCGGTTAATTGTGCGGGAATCTTATTTTTTTGTAGCCACTTTTTTACTACACGAAGATTATCTCCGCCGCCACAACCAATTTCTACAATGTTTATAGGCTCTTTACACTGATACTTACGAAGTAACCGTTTCAAGCCTTGTAAAGTAATGTTATGACCGCCTAATGTTCGATTAATGAAATCCAGTTCCTGCATATTTCTTTTAATGTCAGCAAAGGGAATATCATCTCTATCTAATAACTCCTTTTGATAGGTACGATGGCTTAGATTAGGCATTAGCAATGTGCGGTAAATGTTTCAACGGTTAAGCCCGGACCAAAGGCAGCACCAAACAATTTTTCTATTCTTTTAGAAGTCTCCATCATTTCTTTCAACACAAATAAGATAGTGGCAGAAGATAGGTTTCCCACTTGCCTGAGCACCTCATACGAAGTAGCTAATTGTCCATTGGTAAAGCGTAAACTTTTATGGATAGCTTCTAAAATTCGCTTACCTCCAGGATGAATACACCAATGTGTAACATCTCCTTTTTCGCTTCTATCTTTTTGCAATGCTCTATCAACAACATGACTAAAATCTTCTTCGATCAAATCAGGCACATAGCCGCTTAAGGTCATTAAAAATCCAGAAGATGATAATTCCCAAGCCATGTCTCTCCTACCCTTTGGAATAATTTCACTATAAAAACTATCGATCATTATACCCTGTGCTTCGCTGGCAACATTGGTCATCAACACCGCTGCAGAGCCGTCTCCAAATAATAACGAAGAAGTAATATTATCCATGGTTGACTCTCGTTGAAAATGCAGGGTACATAACTCGGTGCATACAATTAAAACCTGCGCATCTTTATCGCTTTTACAAATAGCATCACCAATCTTTAGTGCATGAATAGCAGCATAACAACCCATGAAGTTGACAGAAGTGCGAAAGATGTTTTTATTCAGTTCCAAAAGTTCCATCACTTGCAGATCCAAACCGGGTGCACTCATGCCCGTGCAACTAACAGTGATCAAATGCGTAATCTTTTTTGGGTCATGTGTGTTATTCAGACAATTGCGAATTGCATCAACGCTAAGCAAAGGAGCCTGCTTGTTATAAACGGCCATCCGTTGCTCCAAAGAAGGAAAAGGTTCTAAGTTTTCTGTTTGCGGATAAAACTTCCACTCTACTGTTGGCTTACTGTAATCAGGAATAACTGAATAACGTTGTTGAATACCGCATTGCGCATATAGGAAACGCATTTTTCTTTTCTCTTCTTCTGAAGGCGCATATACATTTTGCATAAACCGCATAATATCGGTTTGCGGATGACAGTAGGCCGGAAGCGCCGTTCCAATAGATACAATTTTACTCAATGCTTTAGTACGATAAGGGTGAAAAAATAGATCGTAGTACAAAGTGTTGCAATAATGTTCATGCGTAAACTGTTTTTGAAGTTTGCTGCTCGTTCATCACGCCACACCCTGCTCATCCAGAACAGAAAAAACAATACCACCGGAAAAGTGATGAACAAAAACAAATAGAAAAAGTTCAACTCATGCTTAAAACGTAAATACAGTAAAAAGGCGGCACTTAGAAACAACAGCATGCTCAATACAAATGTTCCCTTCTTGCCTAACAGATAACTAATGGTAACCACTCCATCTTTCTTATCTGCTTCATGTTGATACACCTGTGTAAGCGGATACAATGCGCCAATAAGAAAGCTGGCTGTAAGTGCTGTTTGTAAAGACACCTCATTACTGTTTGCTGCATTTACTGCGATGCACGTAATGTAAAAAATTACTGCTCCTTGAAAAAGAAATACGGTCAGGAAGCCGATGAAGGGATATTGCTTCAAACGTATTTTTCGATAGCTATAAGCACGGGAAGCGATAATGTAGAGTAAAATGCCCAGCACAAAAAAAGGCTCAATAAATACAGCTATGATCAATGCCAATACATCCATTGCTATGCTTGTATAAAAAAGTTGTTTGGTTGGCTGTAGCGGATGAGCTAAACCACCAATAGGCGTTTCATCCCGATCCATATACGAATTATAACCATTACTGGATGGATATACCAAAAGATGAAGCACAAGAAAAACAAGTATTGCTTTCGTCCAGTTTATTGTAGGCACCTGGCTCAAGGCAAATAAGTAAACGGGTAATAAGAAAAAGGAGAAATGAAAGCGAAGTAATTGTATGGTTGAACGGTGCAGCACAATTGAAATTAAGAATTCTATTATGAACTAACCTGCATTACTACTATTGAGCTTCTGTTGCGTCGCACTTTTTGTACTGCGAAATTCTATTTAACACCTTAAAAAGCAAAATGGAGAATAGCAAGCTACTCTCCATTTTAATATTAATCATCTATCAGTTTAGTGGTGATGATGCTGATGCTCTTCGTTCATGTGAATGAACTCTTCTTTTGTAACTGGTGTTTCTACAGCATTCACTTTTGACTCTGCCCACTCAAATACTTTTTGTGTTTGCAGGCGATTGTATGCATCTTCTACATACTTGCGATCCTTCATCATACGATCAATATAGTCACGTACCCAATCTTGCTCTTCATCTAATGCTCCCATGCCCATATAGCCCAACAACTGCTCTTTAGCAAACTGACGAATATCTTCCTGTTGTACCTGTATGCTGTTATCGCCAACCAATTTATCAATGATCAAGGTCCACTTTAACTGGTTAGTAAAGGTTGGAAATTCATGCTCTACTTGCTCGTCTGTCTTTACCTGGCCATTTTCACCCTGAGTCTTTAACCAACGCTTTAAGAATTCGGCCGGGAAATCAATATGTGTACGGTCTAGCAGAACATGATACAACTGGTGTTGCAATTGGTTACGGCTTTCTGCATCCCATTGCTTTTGCAATTCTTGCTTAATGCGATCACGGAACGCATCTGCTGAGGCGATCTCTTCGTTCGGGAACAATTGCTTGAAGAACTCTTCATTCAATTCTCTTTTTTCTACCAAGCCCACCTTTGTAATAAGCAGCTTAAAGTACTTACCAGAAGCGCTGTCAATGCCTAAGTCCTGTAATATCCATTCTCTTTCTTTATCGCCAAATGCATCGGATAAAGTGATCTGAATAGTATCATCTTTCTTCTTACCCATCAATTGCGGACGATAGGCTTCGCTGAAATATTTTACTAAAAGCGAGTTGTCTTTTCTTATACCACCTTCCACCTCGTTACCGTTGGCGTCCGTTTCAATAAAGGTGACGTTTAATACATTCTCATCACCCGTTACTTCCTCAGGCTCTGTCATATTACCATAACGACTTTGCAGACGCTCAATTTCTTCATCCAGCATTGCATCGGTTACAGTAACCTTATAACGCTTTATGCTTTCCTTCGAAAGGTCAGGCAACTGAAAATCGGGCTTCATACCTATTTCAAATGAGAAGGTATAGTTCGATGGGTTGTTTACATCGAGCTGTGTGAGGCTCATATCCATAGGCAAAGGCTGTGCAAAGATGTCTAGCTTCTCGTTCTGTAAGTAGGTGTATACTTCTTTATCTACCACCTTCAATACTTCGTCGGTAAATAAGGAGGAGCCGTACATTTTTTTAATCAGGCCTGCAGGTACCATTCCCTTTCTGAAACCAGGGATGTTTGCCTTTTTGCTGTATTCTTTAAGTGATTTTTCGAAAAAGGGTAAGTAATCTTCTTTGTTAATGGTGACGTTGATCTTCTCGTGTAATGAACCGATCGGTTCTTTGGTTACTGTTGCCATTGTTAGGTTGTTATTTTGAGTGGTTGATAAGTTGATTAGGAGAGAAACAACTTAAAAACCGCTACCGTCCAAGGATCAACTTATCAATGTTAGTGCGGGTGATAGGAGTCGAACCTACATGCCTTGCGGCGCCAGATCCTAAGTCTGGTGCGTCTGCCAATTTCGCCACACCCGCATTAAGGGGTGCAAAAGTAGGGGAAGAATAGGAGAATGGAAAAAGGAAATTGAATAATTTTTAGGTTATCAGTACCTATTTAACATAATAAGGACACGGCCTGAATCGGACTAAGTACGAGTATGCTACGGGTGTGCTACAGGTTTTTTTACTGGATAGCACTAAAAATGGTCTCCGTTACTTTTTGTGTGTCCAAAAAGTAACCCAAAAGGACCCGCTGCCACAACTGCTCCGCATGTGCAGCGAGGCCAGGGCACAGGGAGAGAGCGTGAGCTTTATGTGTTTTGTTTATTGTTGTAGGTAAAGTGCCTTGATGGAGTGAGGTGCTGGAGGCGCTGGAAGAGGGTTTTAGGTCGGAGGAGGGTGCTGCTTAACACAATAAGGGTGCCTTACAGTACCATTATCCTGCCTTAGAATGTGGAGTGAAAGTGCCCTAGACTATTCTTTGGCTACGGAGAATGAACCCTATTTCCTGATTGCCTCCTGGAACATACCTGTGTTGCTTATAAATATCTACGTTATTTAATTTGACCTTTAAATTTTACTAGTAATGTGCTGACTTTAAAAAAGTTATGCTTAAAAGTTAAAAAAATGTAAAACGATTTGAAAAAAAGATTAAGTTTGATACATCCTTTCCAAGCATCATGTGGCGGAAGGGTAATTGTGTAATTCCCATAATCCTAGAAGGCTAATTCAATACTTCCTTCAAGAACCAACAACGGCTTTTGCAACTAACCATTTTGATAAATATCTGCGTATGAGAATTTCTATACTTTCCTTTTTGCTATTGCTTACGGTAGTTGGCTACTCGCAGTCTGCGTTCAACTTCAACTGTACAAAAGATACAACTGTAGCAGGTTGTTCTAATTCGTGTATCACGCTTAAAGCACAGATCCCTGATCTAAAAAGAGCAGGTACGGGTGGCACTCCTACTTATATTGTTACACAACTTAACAACAATGGTTGCGGCTTTAGACCGCCTGTTGCTCCGAATGACCCAACAGGTACCTCTGGTAACCTAACAGTAGATGATAGGTATGGCAGCGTTGTTAATATTGGTTTCCCATTTAGTTTTTTCGGCACTACCTATAATCAATTGGTACTAAGCACAAATGGCTATTTAAGCTTTAATACTGCTCTTGCCAATGCATATTCCCATTGGAGTACAGCGCCTGGCGATTTACCCAACACAGGGTATGATGGAGCCATAATTATGGGACCTTACCACGATTTATATCCTGGTCTGTCTACATCACCCACACAAAGTATACAATACCAAGTGTTAGGTACAGCTCCTGCGAGAAAATTTGTATTCAGCTTTTATAAAGTACCTCTTTTCAGCTGTACTTCTCAAATTGAAAATACGCACCAGATTGTTTTATATGAAGGAACAGGTATGGTAGACATCTTTATTTATGATAAAGAAATCTGTTCAGCATGGAACAACGGAAAGGCTATGATTGGCATGCAGGATATTACAAAAACACAGGCTGTAATGGCTCCCGGAAGAAAAGTTTCTGATGCACCATGGGGCTCTATCGGCATGAATGAATCCTGGCGTTTTTTCCCAAGTGCCACCGGCACGGGAAACGCTGTTGTCAGCACCTTAAAACGTGTGGAATTGCGTGATTTAAATGGAAATGTACTAGGTTTGGGAACTACTGCACCGGGCACCAATGGCAACCTTGATGTAACGTTCCCGAACGTTTGTCCAGGTGTTGGTTTAACCCGATACATTGTTTGGTCTGTTTATCAAAAATTAGATGATCCTACACAAGAAGTATATGGTGCAGATACGATTCGTGTAACCAAAACAGGCAGTACACCAACTTCAACAGCTACAACAGTAGCTACTAATTGTGCCAATAATAATGGTACCATCACCATTACGCCTACAGCAGGATCAAGCCCTTACCAATACTCTTTGAATGGTAATGCTTACCAAACAAGCAATGTATTCAACAGCTTAGCTCAAGGCCCTTATGTAGTGACTGTAAAAGATAACTTAGGTTGTACTTATAATGTGAATGCTACCGTTGCACTGAACAACAATTTAACCGTTCAAATTCTTACACCGGATACTACTATCTGTCGTGGTTCGAGCTTTACACCAAGGGTAAATACCAATGCTACTCAATATGCATGGTCGCCACAGACTGGTATAACCAACCCAACTAATGTGAATCCCACATTGGCTCCAAGACAAACGACACGCTATACATTAACTGCTACCCTGGGTGCTTGTACCAAAACAGCATCGTTCAACGTCAATACCTTCCAAGGTTTAACGGTAAGCGCTGGTGCACCGCAAACCATTATTGCAGGAGACCATGTACAATTAAACGGATCAGTAAGCGGCGCTAACAATACGTATGTATGGTCGCCAGCAACAGGGTTGAGTTCGGCTACTATTTTGAACCCTATTGCTACGCCTTTGGCTACTACAACTTATACACTTACTGCTACCGGCCAGCAAGGCTGTACGGAAAGCGACTCGGTAAAGATCACTGTGCTCCCATACTGTGTGAAAGTGATGAATTCGTTTACACCAAATGGTGATGGCATTAATGATACATGGCAGGTAACGAATGGTGGTTGCTCGCAGTACATTTTTGCTCAGGTGTTTAACCGCTATGGCAACAAAGTGTTTGAGGCTACTGATTACCGCAATGACTGGAAGGGGACCTTTAACGGACAACCTTTGCCTGATGGCACTTACTATTACGTGGTAAGCTATAAGTTGATCAATGGCCGTACTGTAACCCAAAAAGGAAACGTAACCATTCTTCGCTAACCTCATTAAACTGTAACACATGAAACGAATTATAAAACTTTCCCTAATCCTATTATTAGCAAAAGCTGGTGCTGCGCAACAGTTACCTACCTCCAGTTTTTATGACCTGCACCCTATTATGCACAATCCTGCCACTGCAGGCGCTAAAAAACATGCTGAAATAGGTGGCATGTTTCGTACACAATGGAGCGGTATCGATGGCGGCCCACAAACAGCTTTACTTTTTGGCAACACGCTTTTGGCTAGCGGAAGAGTGGGTATTGGCGGTTACCTATACAATGATGTAACGGGCCCGACTAAGCGCATCGGTTTACAAATGGCTTATGCTTATCATATTCCAATGGCTAATGGTGGCACTTTTTCTTTAGGTATTGAAGGCCGCGTACAGCAATGGAGTTTTGACCGTTCGAAGCTACAAGAATCGTTAGGCAGCAATGACCCTGCTATTATGGGAGATGACAAGAAGATCAAAGGAGATGCAGGATTCGGTATTTCGTACAACGATCCGAAGTTCCAGATCGGTGCATCAGTGAGCCAGTTGATCCAAACTAAATTGAATTTTTATATCGGTACCGGCCCCAAGAATGAAGAAGCAATGCTTTATCGCCATTTCTTTTTCCATGGCTATTATGATTTTGATATTGATGGCCAGGTACATATTATTCCAAATATTCTGGTAATAGCAGTGCCCCACTCACCTACCGAAGTGCAAGCAGGCGCACGGCTTGATTACAACAAGAGCTTTTGGTTTGGGCTGGGTTATCATGTAAACCAGTCGTTCATGGCATCTGCCGGTGTGCATCTGTGGAAGAATTTTAATTTGGGTTATGCTTTTGATGTATATAAAACACCATTGAGCATTTACGATAAAGGTGCGAATGCACATGAGATCACGTTGCGTTACGAGTTTATAAAGTAAGGTTTAATTAAGATTTTTGAAGGCTGCCCGAGGGCAGCCTTTTTGTTGAAGAGAGGGTTATGGCTTGGGAGATTGCTTCGTGGCAGGAGGCTTTACGTGAAAACTTATGTTGGCATCCTTCGGTCTAAGGCAGGGGATTGCTTTGGCACGCATGTTCCGATTAATGCAACTAGGATACTGTGCCTCGCAATGACGCAGTTGGGATTAGTTAGTTGTACAACACGTTTGACTGTACTTTGCTATGCATTTACGCTTTGGCTTTTTCTTTATGTTAAGAAATAAACCACTGTAAAAACAGTAAATTCGTAGTCTATGGAAACCGTAGCGCAGATACCGAAGTATAACTTGAATGAAGAGCAGGAAAAGAAGCTGATCCTGAGGGAATACCGTGCCCTGTTGCGTGGCTTAAAGGCTCGTATTAAACCGGGTGATCGCAAACTTATTCGGAATGCTTTTGAAATGGCTGCCGATGCACACAAAAGCATGCGCCGTAAAAGCGGCGAGCCTTATATTTTACACCCTTTAGCAGTAGCCCGAATTTGTGTAGAAGAAATTGGTTTGGGTGTTCGTTCTACCATTTGTTCGCTACTGCATGATACCGTAGAAGACACCGATATTTCATTGGATGATGTACAAAAGGAATTTGGTCCGGAGATCGCCAAGATCGTAGATGGACTGACCAAAATTTCTACCGTTATTGATGTAAACGCCTCACAACAGGCTGAGAACTTCCGCAAAATATTATTAACGCTTACCGATGATCCGCGGGTGATCATTATTAAGCTGGCCGACCGCCTGCACAATATGCGTACACTGGACAGCATGAAGCGGGAGAAGCAATTGAAGATCTCTTCGGAAACGATCTATGTCTATGCGCCACTGGCACACCGCATGGGGCTATACAACATTAAAACAGAGATGGAAGACCTGGCTATGAAATACCTGGAGCCAGGTGTGTATAAAGAGATTGCCCGGAAGTTGGCAGAAACCAAACGTGAACGCACCCGTTACATCAATGAGTTTATAAAGCCTATCAAAGAGAAACTGGATAAAGGTGAATTTGACGCCGATATTTATGGCAGGCCTAAAAGCATCCATTCTATCTGGAATAAGATGAAGAAAAAAGGTGTGTCGTTTGAAGAAGTGTATGACCTGTTTGCCATTCGCATTATTCTCAACTCCCCACCTGAAAAAGAAAAAGAAGATTGCTGGAAGGTTTATTCCTTCATCACTGATGAATATACACCGTCGCCTGAACGGCTACGTGACTGGCTTAGCAACCCAAAGAGCAATGGCTATGAAGCCTTACACACAACGGTAATGGGCCCGCAGGGTAAATGGGTGGAAGTGCAAATACGTACCAAGCGTATGAACGAGATTGCAGAAAAAGGTTTGGCTGCACATTGGAAATACAAAGAAGGCACTACCGATGAAAGCCGCTTTGATAAATGGTTTAACCAAATACGGGAAGTAATTAGTCATAACGATACTGATTCGATCGATTTTTTGAACGATTTCAAAACTTCTTTTCTTGCCGAAGAGATTTACGTGTACACGCCAAAGGGTGATGTGAAGATGTTACCTGTAAGCGCTACTGCTTTGGACTTTGCCTTTGCCGTACACAGCGAAGTGGGCTCGAAATGTATTGGTGCTAAGGTGAATCATAAACTGGTGCCGATAAGTCATAAGCTTAGAAGTGGCGACCAGGTAGAGATCATTACTTCCAACAAACAAAAGCCATCCGAAGATTGGTTAAATTTTGTAGTAACTGCAAAGGCAAGAACCAAGATCAAGGACAGCCTGAAGGAAGAGAAAAAAGCAGTTGGTGAAGAAGGCAAATACACTTTGCAACGGAAGTTGGAAGGGTTAGGTGTTGCTTTCAATCATCACAACATAGAAGAACTGGTAACGTACTACAAATTGTTGTCGCCCTTAGATTTGTATTATTCGATCGCCGTAAAAAATATTGACCTTAAAGAATTAAAAGAGTTCAAGGTTGTTGGCGATCGTATAGAGGCGCCGAAGCCAGTAAAGCATTTACCGGAAAAGCATGAATACGTACCGGGCCTAGGTAAGAAGGAAACCGAACTAATCATTTTTGGTGAAAGCAGCGATAAGATCGTTTATAATCTTGCTAACTGCTGCAAGCCCATCCCCGGGGATGACGTGTTTGGCTTTGTGACTACGGGTAAAGGATTGACCATTCATCGCACCAATTGTCCAAACGCAGCGAAGCTGATGGCCAATTACGGTCACCGTATTGTGAAAACCAAGTGGGCTAAGAATAAAGAAATTTCTTTCCTTACGGGATTGCGCATTATTGGTATGGACGACGTGGGTATTGTAAATAAAATCACGAACATTATTAGTGGCGAATTGCGCATTAATATTTCAGCTATTACCATTGAGTCTAAGGAAGGGCTGTTTGAAGGAATGATCAAACTGTTTGTGCATGATAAAGAGGAATTGGAAGAATTGGTTTCAAAGCTGAAAACATTGAAAGGTATTCACTCGATAGACCGTTTAGATACGGAGCACCAATAGGTTATAAGTAACTATTGTTTTTTATGCGCTATTAGCGGGTTTCATCTTTTTTGTATAGGAAAAAAGCCTTAAATTGTTGCGATTTTCCAAACACGCATATTCCTAATCATAGCTTATGAGATCGGGTTCTCGCATCATTCTATTTGTAGCTCTTTTCTTTGCTGCTTACCAATCAAATGCGCAAACAAGTTGCGTACCCACGAATATTAATGGAACGGTTATTAACCTTCCTTGTGGTACTACTTGCACGCCGATGACGTTTCAGGTACCGCATTTGAAATCTACATCCGATTATAAAATTGTCAATATACCGTTCACACCGTTTTTGCCCTACACTACTGCAACAGGCAATGAATTGACAACCCTATATCAGGATGATCAATTTGGCCCGGTAGTAAACCTGCCTTTCCCGGTTTGCTTTTATGACTCCATCTTTACCAAAGCTGTTGTTGGCTCCAATGGTCTTATCACATTTGATACTACTAATGCAAATTGTGCCAATGCCTACACTATCAATACAGGAATACCCGGAACAGGTGGTGGCGCACAATGCTCGCAAGGTGCTATCTATTATCCAAAGGCAGTAATCATGGGTATGTATACGGATTTGGACCCACGTTCGACTTATTCGGCCCCGGACCGGAAAATTGAATGGCGTATTGAAGGAACTGCGCCATGCAGAAAATTAATAGTGAGTTATTACCGGGTGGGCATGTTTGGTGCCGGAAACTACGGAACTGCCGGCGCTTGCAACAACAATAATCCAACTACCTTCCAGATTGTTGTTTATGAATCGACAGGTTTGATTGATGTTTATATTGCTAAAAA
>PSMG01000001.1:74205-120531 GCA_040290035.1 Chitinophagaceae bacterium | reverse complement strand
TGGCAGAACCATTTTAGGTATTCAGGACTGGACAAGAACCAAAGCAGTTGCTGCCCCCGGAAAGAATGCAACAATATGGAGCACCGTAACAGACTCTGCTTATCGTTTTGTTCCGTCAGGAGCCGGTTCTCGTTTCGTAAAAGCAGAATTATTGACTCTTAGCGGAACTATACTTGCAACGACAGGTATTACTACAGGTGCCGATACATTGACCACTACTCCCGGTCTGCTGGATTTAAACTTTCCGCAGCAATGTCCTACAGGCGCCTCAACCAAATATATTGTCAAAACTTATTTTTCTTCCTGCTCTGATCCCAATACGCAGATGATCAGCACCGATACCGTAACGGTAAATAGAACTACCAGCTTGAATGCTACCGCCACACAAACTGCCGCTGCTTGTGGACCTAACGGCTCTATCACGGTAACTGTGCCAAGTAATTTAGGCACTGCGCCATTTACCTATACTTTGGATGCAAGTACACCACAGGTATCCAACAACAGAACTTATACATTCAACAATGTAACTGCCGGTGCTCACACCGTAGCCATTGTTGATGCAGGTGGTTGTTCACAAGTGTTGAGTGTAACTGTTGATAATAGCGGAACACTTACGTTAACTGCTAATACAGTAAGTGCTTGTATTGGTGGTGCAAATGGAAGCATTACTATTAATTCGTCAAACGGCGTGGGACCGTTCCAATACCAACTGTCAGGCTTTACAGGTTATCAATCATCCAATACCTTCACTGGCCTGGCTTACGGTCCTTATACTGTAAATGTTCAGGACGCAACCGGAGGTTGTACCGGAACGATACAAGTAACAATCAACCCTTATGCGCTCCAAACTACACCTACTACTAACCCACCATCTTGTAGTGGCGCTGCAAATGGATCGATTACTGTTCCGCCACCAAGCAATGGCACAGGACCATTCCTGTATAATATTAATGGAGGAGTCTATGGTTCGAGCAATACGTTTACTAATCTTGCCGCAGGCAGTTATGTGGTATCGGTAAAAGATCAAAGCACAGGATGCCAGAGTGGTAACATCACTGTTACGATTGGCCCTGGTAGCGGAAGCTTAACGGCTACTGCTACACCAACCGGTACGTCTTGCGCAGGTGCAAACAACGGTTCTATTACCATTACACCAACGAGTGGTAGCGGACCGTATCAATATTCTATTAATGGAGGAACTTCTTTCCAATCCAGCAATATATTCACCAACCTTGCTCCAGGCACTTACAATGTGGTGGTAAAAGATGGCGCTAACTGTACTTCAAACATGATTCCGGTTACCATTACGGCTGGGGCAGGTTTGACTGCTACGGCAACCCCGACCGCTACATCATGCACCGGTGCCAATGATGGTACTATAACTGTTGTTCCAAACAACGGCGCTGGTCCATTCACTTTTGTTTTGGATGGTGGCACACCACAGAGTATTGGTACCTTTACCAATCTGGGCGCCGGCAACCATACGATCATCGTAACAGATGGTGCAGGTTGCACGACAGGATCAATATCTGTGACTATAGCCGCGGGTCCAGCGCTAACCGGTAGTGCCAGTTTTAATGCAACATCTTGTAATGGCGCTACGGATGGTACCATCACTGCTACTGCAGGTAGTACTACAGGAGGACCATTTACATATTCATTAGACGGGGGCACCTTTCAGTCATCAAACATCTTTACCAATGTTGCAGCAGGCAACCACAACGTGGTGATCAAGAATGCCGCCGGTTGCACAACAGCTAATATACCTGTTACTGTAACCGCAGGGCCGGCATTGACCGGAACAGCAACGCCTAATGCTACTTCGTGCAACGGTGCATCAGACGGAACTATTACTGTAACAGCAAGCAACGGAACAGGACCTTTTACTTATTCATTGGATGGCGGTACTTTCCAATCGAGCAATATATTTAACGGTGTAAGTGCAGGTAGTCATAACGTAATGATCAAAAACGCAGCAGGATGTACCTCTGCTGCCATCCCAGTGACCATCGCAGCAGGGGCGGCATTAACGGGTACCGCTACGCCAACTGCTACGTCTTGCAGTGGTGCTAATAACGGTTCCATCACGGTAACTGCGACTAATGGCACCGGACCTTATAGTTATTCGTTAAATGGTGGTGCTTTTCAATCTTCCAATACATTCACCAACCTTGCACCTAATACGTATACTGTTGTTATTAAAAACGCAGCAGGCTGTACCTCAGCACCTATTTCTGTGACTATCAACCCAGGTCCGGCATTAACCGGTACTGCGACATCTACGGCTACTTCTTGCAATGGTGCGAACAATGGCTCTATTACGGTAACGCCAACGAATGGCAATTCACCTTATCAATATTCATTAAATGGTGGTGCTTTCCAAAGCAGCAACGTATTCAGCAATCTGGCGCCCAACACTTATAACATCGTAATCAAAGATAGCGCTGGTTGTACTACACAGAACATTACTGTAACGGTAGCTGTAGGGAGTACATTAACGGCAAACGTAACACCAAGCGCTACTTCTTGTAGTGGTGCTTCCGATGGAACTATCACCGTTGTACCTACAAGCGGTAGTGGTCCTTACCAATATTCATTTGATGGTTCGACCTTTACAGCTGGCACCGGAAACTTTACCAATGTTTCTGCAGGTAATCATACGATCACTATTAAAGATGCAGCCGGATGTACATCGAACATATTTAACGTAACCGTACCCCAAGGTGCGATCTTAACGGGTACGGCAGCACCAACCAGTACTTCTTGTCTAGGCGCATCAAACGGAAGTGTAACCATTACACCGAGCAATGGTACTGGTCCGTTCACGTATACCTTGAACAGTGGCACACCTCAAGCGAGTGCAACGTTTACTAATCTTGCAGCGGGCAGCTACACCGTCGTATTTCAAAATGCATCGGGTTGTGTTTCTGCGCCAATACTATTTAGCATTAATCCTGCCCCAGCCGTAACCGCAACTGTAACTAAGACTGATGTGACTTGCAACGGCGGTAACAATGGAAGCGCTACCGTAACCTTATCGAACAACGCAACAGCACCATTGCTTTATTCATTGAATGCAGGTGGACCATTTTTACCAACCAATACATTTACCAATTTAGCCGCAGGACCATACACTGTTTATTACAAAGAAGCAAATGGTTGTACCGGCTCGCAAACATTTACGATCAATGCACCGACAGCAATATCTGTTACACCAAATACTCAAGCTGTAAGTTGTAATGGTTTATCCGATGGCACAATCACTATTAATGCAACGGGTGGCACACCCGCTTATCAATATTCAATCAATGGCACTACGTATCAAGCAAGCAATAGCTTTAATGTAGCAGCTGGTACTTATACAGTGTATGTGAAAGATGCAAATGGTTGTGTGCAATCAGTAGCTAATGTCAATGTAACACAACCGAATGCTTTAGGTACGCCTACGGTAAGCAAACAGGATGCAATATGTACTGGTAATGGTAGCATCACCGTAACTATTACTGGTGGTACTGCTCCTTATTCTTATTCATCTGATGGTGTTACTTATCAATCATCAAATATTTTAAGTGTACCACAAGGAACATACACAGTGTATGTGAAAGATGCAAATGGTTGTATTCAAACATTGCCAAACGTAGTGATTGGATTGACCAGCAACCTAACCATTACACACGGGACTTTGGCTCCTATATGTCAAGGAAGCTCTGTTGCTTTGCCTGCAAACACTAATGCTTCACAGTTCCAATGGACTTCGAATCCTGCAGGTTTTACTTCAACGATTGCTAATCCAACGGTTTCACCAACAGTAACTACTGATTATTATTTGACAGCATCGTTAGGTTCGTGTGTGGTTAAAGACACAGTTCACCTGGTAATTAATCCAGCACCAATTGCTAATGCAGGTGCCAGAGATACCATTTGTTATGGACAGGATTATCAATTAGACGGTAGTGCTTCTACTTCAAACGGAAGTACGATTGTTGAGTACACATGGTCACCGGCAAGCGCCAATTTTGTTCCAAACAATAAAGTGGTGAATCCTAAGGTTACTCCATCCACTACTACTACCTATTCACTGGCAGTGAAGGATGCCATTGGCTGTTCTTCGCTTCAATCATCCAATGTGACGATTGTGGTAACACCACCTATACAAGTTTATGTTTCGCCAAGAGATACGGTTGTATCAGTAGGTGATACTGTACGATTGACAGCACTATCTGTCGGTACTAATTATGTTTGGTCGCCAACATTTGGTTTAATCACATCAAATAGAGATACTGTGTTTGCAATAGCTAGCGGCGATATTGTGTACCAAGTTACTGCTACCACCAGCGCCGGTTGTAAAGGGGAAGGCTATGCAACCGTTAAAGTATATGATGGTCCTGAGATTTATGTACCAAATGCCTTTACACCAAACAGAGACGGAAAGAACGATGTGTTCCGTCCGTTCCCTGTCGGTATTAAAGAATTGCATTACTTCCGCGTATTTAACCGTTGGGGACAATTATTGTATGAAACCAAAACATTAATGCAAGGTTGGGATGGCACCATTAATGGTAAAGAACAGCCAAGCGCAACATATGTTTGGATAGTAGAAGGTGTGACCAAAGACGGAAAAGTGATTACGAAGAAAGGCACCATTACACTAATCAGGTAGGTCTTTATATTAAATTTTCAACAGCCATTCTTTAATCGGAATGGCTGTTTTGTTTGCAGTACATTTGCCTCGCTTAAATTTTGTTTATGGTTGATGTAATTCTTGGTTTGCAATGGGGTGATGAGGGAAAGGGAAAGATCGTTGATTATTTTGCTTCGAACTATGATATTATTGCTCGCTTTCAAGGCGGCCCTAATGCAGGTCATACGTTGTATGTAGGACCGGAGAATAAAAAGATCGTGTTGCACCAAATTCCATCGGGTGTATTTCATCAAGGCACTATTAACTTGATTGGTAATGGTGTTGTATTGGATGCAGTAACACTACGTAAAGAAGCAGATACGGTTCATTCGTTTGGTGTTGATTTAAAAAAGAATTTATTCATCTCCGAAAGAACACATCTGATTTTACCAACGCACCGTGCTTTAGATAAAGCTGCTGAGCAATCAAAAGGGGATAGCAAGATCGGTTCTACTTTAAAAGGAATTGGTCCTGCTTATATGGATAAAACAGGCCGAAATGGTTTACGTGTTGGCGATCTTCTCAATAAGAATTTTACGACTTCTTACATTAAGCTTCGTTTGAAGCATCAAAAGCTTTTAGACAATTTCAATTTTGGTGAAGATATTACGGCTTGGGAAGAAGAATTTTTTGAAGCGATTGAGTTCCTGAAAGGATTGAATATTGTCAATGGCGAATACTTCATCAATAACCAAATTGCAAAAGGTAAAAAAGTGTTAGCGGAAGGCGCACAAGGCAGTATGCTGGATATTGATTTTGGTACGTTTCCATTTGTTACTTCCAGCAATACTATTTCTGCCGGTGTATGTACGGGCTTAGGTGTTGCCCCACAAAAAATTAAAGAAGTAATTGGCGTATCCAAAGCTTATTGTACCCGTGTAGGTAGTGGTCCGTTCCCAACAGAATTACACGATGCTACAGGAGAAAGATTACGTGAGCTTGGAAATGAATTCGGCGCTACCACAGGCCGACCACGTCGCTGCGGTTGGATGGATTTGGTGGCCTTACAATATGCCTGCATGATCAACGGTGTAACCCAAATAGTAATGACAAAGGCTGATGTATTGGATAGCTTTGAAGACCTTTCAATTTGCACTGCTTATAAGATTGATGGAAAAGAAACAATGCAAATTCCTTTTCAATTAACCAAGGCACCAGTAGAAGCACTCTATCAAAAAGTGCCGGGGTGGAATACAAACACATCAGCAATTAGTGATAGCGATTCTTTACCAGATGCCATGAAAAAATACATTTCTTTTATCAATGCTAACTTACAAGCGCCGATAACTTATGTATCAAACGGTCCGGGCAGAGAACAAATAGTAAAAATTTCCTGAATAGAAAATTATTTTTGACAGGATAAAAAAAGTAAACGAAAATTTGGCGAATTAAAAACTTCGCCGAAATTTTACACCGTTAATCCTTTAAGCATATGGTAATAGTAACAGAGGAAAAAAAAGTAAAAACTCCTTCTTTAATCGAAAGTTTAGAAGCATTGGCAAAAGGCAAAGCAAGTCGTGATGAAGATGATGACGATAAAGATGATGACGAGGATGCAGATGGTGCAGATGAAGAAGATGACGATTGGGATCCTGATTTTGATGAATTCGATGTTCGCAAATCATCTAAGGGTGGTAGAAAAGGCGCTGATGATGAAGACGATTTTAAGCCTGAAGCTGACGAAGATTTCAACGAGGAAGATTTGTTTGTTGGCGATGATGATATTGACGAGGAAGATGATTTCTAATCAAAATACTTTAGCCTGACCAACTGCTATTATCAAATTGATCAATTATCTCAGGTTAAAACAAAAATGTTGAATTGGGCTTCCCGGTTCGACATTTTTTGTTTTATGGATGATTGTAATTATAATGCTACACACCACTCCTTTGATTGTTTGCTTTCCGTTGGCGTGAAGTCTTCTGTAATAAGTAACAATCATCCTTTCGCCAAAATCGATGCATTGATGGCACAAAAAGACTGGAAGTTTGGGCATCTTTCTTTTGATCTTAAGAATCATTTTTACCCACTTCAAAGCAAAGACAATCCAATAGGTTTTGCAGATTTCTTCTTCTTTGTGCCGCAGCATGTTGTATCGATAAAAGGTGACCGTTTATGCATTGAGTCTGATAATGCAGCGTGTGTTTATGAATCGATTATGGATGCTTCCTCAATGTTTGAAGAATCTGCCATTGACATTACTATACAGCAGCGATTAACCAAGTCAGCATACATCGATAAGATCAATGCCTTAAAACAGCACATTCTGCGTGGCGATTGTTACGAGATCAATTTCTGCCAAGAGTTTTATGCTGAAGGTGTTGCTATCAATCCGGTTTCGTTATTCTCTCAATTGATGCAAGTTTCACCAAATCCATTTTCTGTTCTTTATCGAAATAACGATCAGTATTTACTGTGTGCAAGTCCTGAACGATTTATTAAAAAAGAAAGCAAGCGCATTTTATCACAGCCGATAAAAGGAACAGCAAAGAGAGATTTAATTGATCAGGAGCAAGATGATTTTATTCGAAAACAATTACAAGAAAGTCAAAAAGAAAGAGCAGAAAATGTAATGGTTGTTGACCTGGTGCGAAATGACCTATCGAGAATCTGTGAAAAAAATTCGGTAGTGGTGGATGAATTATTTAACGTTTATTCTTTTCCACAAGTGCATCAGTTGATATCAACTATTAGCGGGCAGTTAAGTGATTATGTTTCTTTTTCTAAAATAATAGAAGCACTTTTCCCTATGGGTTCTATGACAGGTGCACCCAAGCATCGTGTGTTGCAATTGATTGATGAATATGAGGCAAGCAGCCGTGGGTTATTTTCAGGGTCAGTGGGTTATATAACTAAGGAAGGCGATTTTGATTTCAACGTAGTGATCCGAAGCATTTTGTACAATAGTGCTACGAACTATCTCTCCTACCAGGTTGGCTCCGGAATTACTTTTTATAGCGATGCAGAAAAAGAGTGGGAAGAATGCCTGCTTAAGGCGGTTGCTATAAAAAAAGTGCTGACCTATTCGCCAGCGCTAACTATTAATTAATTCCACTACTCAACATTAGCATAATAGATTGTTCCAATATCTGCGGCTTCTTTGCCTGAAAGATGAGCATCTTATCATTAGGCAATCTCAGATCATAACTATCAGATGCAGATAAAACCCTATCCAATCCCGGGTTTAGACGATTAAACTCTGTGATGTTCATTCCAAGATTTTGAGCTATTACAATAGCGCTGTATTTGCCGCTGATATTAAGGGTAGTGATATTTTTTTCATCAGACTCTCCTTTACCAGCAAGTGGAGCGGCAAACAAAGCATCCTGCGTTTCTTCTTTGGTAAGCGTAGTTACGCCACCTGTTCCTTCCATAATGTAATGGGTAGCAATAAACTTTTTTACGTGGTTTCTTGACTCTTCCGGAAGATAATATTGTAAGCGCCAAAAGTTGCGGCTGCCGCTTCTGCGAATAGCGTTATTCACATTTCCCGGACCACAATTGTATGCAGCAATTACCAGGAGCCAATCGCCATACAGTCCATATAAGTCAGTGAGGTAACGAGCAGCGGCATGAGTACTTTTGTAAAAATTGGTACGTTCATCAATACTTCTATCCACCCGCAAACCAAGATTTCTAGCTGTTCCCGGCATCAATTGCCAAGGCCCAACAGCACCAGCCCAGGAAACAGCATCTGATTGCAGATCAGACTCAATTACGGAAAGATATTTTAACTCAGTAGGTAAACCATGTTGTTTCAACAGGGTGTTCATCATATCAAAATAAGGCCTGCCCCAGACTTTCATTTTATTTAAAAAAGAGCTGTGGCGCTGCATATAATCCTGAACAAAAGAAATAGCCTGCGGATTTAGTTTAACATTGATACCAGTTGCAGCAGTTGATGTTTCGAAAAGGTTTTTGAAGCCTTCCCTTGGGTTTACAGCAACTTCTTCAATGGTGGAATCGTTGAGCAGGGCAAAATCTTTCTGCTGTGCTTCTTTGGCAGAGGCGTCGTTTTTCCCAAAGAGGAACAAACCCGTAAACAATAAAAGTAGTTTCATCATACACTTCTCTTTTCAGCTTACTTCTTCATTGTTACACCAAGCGGTGCAAAACGAAACAAAGATACCATTTTCCCTTTCAAAGCCTGTTAACGGAACGTTTAGGTAAAAGCATAAAAAAACCCCGCAAAGCGGGGTCAGAATCTTTTTTTAAATGATTAGTGCTGCGTATTCACTGAATCTTTGTCTTTCTCGTTTGCACCTTCATTAATCTCTCTGCGTACATTGTTCTTAGCATCATTGAATTCACGGATACCTTTTCCAAGACCACGCATCAATTCAGGAATTTTTTTACCACCAAACAAAAGCAACACCACTAACAGGATCAATAAAATGTGATTTGGCGCAAATAAATCCATAAAATAGTATTTAAAGTAAAGGTAAGATAAAAAGGAACCACCAAGTTTAATTACTAAAAATTAGTGTGTTAAAAGAACTAAACTGCAGCAGCTTCTGGTGTGTGGGTAGTTCTTTTCTTTTCCTGAATTCTTGCACTCTTACCACTACGTTCACGTTGGTAGTACAATTTAGCACGACGAACACGACCGCTTTTATTTAATACGATTGATTCAATGTTTGGTGAGAAGAAAGGAAATAATCTTTCTACGCCTACACCATCAGAAATTTTACGAACAGTAAAAGAAGCAGTGGCGCCAGTTCCCTGTAATTTGATCACATCGCCTTTAAAAGACTGGATACGTTCTTTATTACCTTCAATAATTCTATAATTAACGGTGATGTTATCACCAGCTTTAAACTTTGGGAATTCTTTTTTGCCAGTAAGTTGTTCGTGTACAAAGGCAATAGCAGCGTTCATAACGTAAATTTTAAGGAGGTCAAAGGTAGGGAAGAAAATGCAAAAGTTAAAAGTAAAAATGAAAAAGTGGACTCAAACCTACACCTGAAGCCCACTTTTTAACTTTTGCATTTTGTATTTAACCTAGCGAGCGAGGTTCACCGCTCTCTTTTCACGGATAACAGTCACTTTGATTTGGCCCGGATAGGTCATCTCTGTTTGGATCTTTTGTGCAATTTCGAACGAAAGCTTTTCGCTATCGCCGTCGGTCACCTTATCTGCTTCCACAATTACACGCAACTCACGACCAGCCTGGATAGCATAAGCCTTTTCGACACCGGTATAATTCATGGCCATATTTTCCAATTCCTTAATACGTTGCAGGTATTGCTGCATAATTTCCCGTCGGGCACCCGGACGGGCACCGCTGATGGCATCACAAGCCTGAACAATTGGAGCAATTACATATTGCATTTCCATCTCATCGTGGTGGGCGCCAATTGCATTAACAATGGCCGGGTTCTCACCGTATTTCTCTGCTAGTTTTGCTCCTAATAAGGCGTGGCTTAATTCGGTTTCTTCATCAGGCACTTTACCAATATCGTGCAACAGGCCGGCACGTTTCGCCAATTTTGGATTCAATCCTAGCTCGGCAGCCATCACACCACAAAGGTTGGCTACCTCACGGCTGTGCATCAACAGGTTTTGTCCGTAGGAAGAGCGGAAACGCATCTTTCCAACAATACGTACCAAGTCTTTATGCAAGCCATGAATGCCCAACTCGATCACGGTTCTTTCGCCAATTTCCATCACCTGCTCTTCCAATTGACGGCGTGTTTTTTCTACCACTTCCTCAATACGGCCAGGGTGAATACGGCCATCAGTCACGAGGCGCTGCAAGCTTAGACGGGCAATTTCACGACGCAATGGGTCAAAACAAGATAGGATGATAGCCTCTGGAGTGTCATCGACAATCAGATCTACACCAGTAGCAGCTTCAATAGCACGAATGTTACGGCCTTCACGACCAATAATCTGGCCCTTTATTTCATCGCTTTCTAAATTAAAAACGGTAATCGCATTTTCGATTGCCTGCTCTGAAGCAGTACGCTGAATCGTTTGGATAATGATCTTGCGAGCCTCTTTATTGGCTTTTTGTTTTGCGTCATCAACAATTTCCTGTTGCAATGCCAAGGCTTGTGAATGCGCCTCTTGCTTCAGGCTTTCTACTAATTGTGCTTTAGCTTCTTCAGCTGTCAAACCAGATATCTTTTCCAAGCGGCGTGTATGCTCTTCCTGATGCTTTTCCAGTTCTGCCTGCTTTACATTTATGAGTTCGATTTGACGATTAAGATTTTGCTTGATGGCTTCGTTTTCTTTGAGCTGGCGTTCGAGCTGTTCGGTTTTTTGGTTCAGGGTAAGTTCTTTTTGCTTAATCCGATTTTCACCTTCACCAATTTTGCGGTTGCGTTCCAAAACTTCCCGGTCATGCTCCGCCTTCATTTGCACAAATTTTTCTTTTGCCTCAAGTAGTTTTTCTTTTTTGAGATTTTCAGCTGCTAATTGTGCTTCGGCAATTATTTTTTGTGCATGTTCTTCCGCTTCCTGAACTTTTTTATTGGTGTCTTTGGCAAAAATGAATTTACCCGCTACTATGCCGACAATTACAGAGGCAACGGCAATAATTATATAGAGAACGTTTGGGTCCATTGAATTTTGTTTTTGAAAAATTTAAACTGATTGATCTGTAGTCGCTCATCATTCTGGCTCAACAGGTGAGGGACGAAGATACAAAAAGGCTTAATATTTAAGGAGATAGGAAAGATTATTGCTCTTCTAAAGCATTGTCAATCATCTTTTCCAGAGTTTGCAGGCGTGCAGAAACGTTATCCAGGTTCACCAAATTAGAAATAGCAGCATTTTGTTCGGTTGCAAACCAAATCAACACCATAGCTATATAATCCTGCATATCCTTACCCGAAAATTGAGTTTTGAACTCCACTATTTTATCGTTAATGGTCTTTACCGTTTTACGCACCACCTCTTCATCTTTAGGTTGGATGCGAACCCGGTAGTTGCGGTCGCCTATGACTAAGTTTAACGGAATTAACTCGTTGTTCATTTTAGTGACTTAAAAAAGCAATACACTTGTCAATTTCCCGAATGTATTGATTGAGCTTTTTTTCAAAATCTTTTTTATCTCGTTCGCTCATGTCGCCGGACGCCATTTTTAAAACAGCAATTTGGTCATGCAATCCTTCAATGGTTTGTTGCGCAGCTTCTGCATTCTTTTTTTGAGTTTCTAATTCCTGCTTTAATTGCTCGTTCTCTTTTTTTAAACGAAGATGCTGTTTCAGCAATTGCTGTAACTTATCATTGACGGTATTAAACTGCTGATCAACTGCCATAACTATTTCCGAATTTCTGCGCCAAGCTCTTTCTCCAAAGTAGTCATTATTTTGTTCATCCAACCATCAATTTCCTTGTCGGTCAGTGTTTTTTCCTCGTCTAAAAAAGTGAAGTTGATTGCTAATGATTTTTTATCTGTCCCTAACTTTTCGCTTTCAAAAATGTCGAACAGGTTCACACCTTTCAATTTGTTTAACCGAAGTTTTGCCACCTGTTCTTTCACTTCGTCATATTTCATGCTCTTAGGCACTACCATGGCAAGGTCCCTTTCAACCGATGGATATTTTGGAATCTCCGAGAATGCCATTTTACTACGAACATGCCGTGTTATTACATCCCAATTAAAATCAACAAAGAAAATAGCTTGCTTGATATCGAACTTTGCTGCAACAGGAGGCGACACTTTCCCTAATTGAAATACCTCTTCACCATTAATTTGTGCCGAAATACCAGATGTCAATTGCCGATTGCCTTCTAAATTTTTATAAAGATCAATACGAACGCCGGTAGCTTTTAATACTGTTTCAGCCACACCTTTTGCATAGTAAATGTCCGCCAACATGGTCTTGCTCCTCCAACTGTTTTCCGAAAGTGAACCAGTGATATAAATGCATAAATGATTTTGTTCTTTGTACTTACCAAGGCCACTTGTACTATAAGTTTTACCAAATTCAAAGAACTTAAGATCGCTGTTCTTTCTATTTATATTGAACGACAAGACTTCTAGTGCCGTCTGCAACATAGATGGACGCATGATGTCTAATTCAACACTTAAATTATTCATCAAACGAACAGCCGATTGTAATATTTCCTGAGAATAGTAAGCCGAATTCGTGATAGAGTTAGTGAGCATTTCGGTAAAACCCTCGCCAATCAAAATATTTGCAACTTTCTCTTTGTATAAATCGGCTACATTGTTCCGCACTACAGAAGGCGATATAGTGATGGATGTTGGTATTGCAATATTATCCAATCCATCAATGCGCAAAATTTCTTCCACTACATCGGCAGGTAAGCTAACATCGGGCTTGTGATAAGGAACTTCGATGGTTAAACTGTCTATGCTTTCCTTCAGCAAGCGAAAACCTAAGCTTTCTAAAATTCCTTTCACCGTATCAGGATGATAATTTTTACCGCTTAACTTTTTCAGGAATTGAAACTTCAAGATCACCTGCTTTTTTTCTTCAGGCTGCGGATAGATATCAATTACGTCTGAAGCGATGCTGCCTTTGCCAATTTCTTTTATGAGCATCGCAGCACGTTTCAACACATTTACTGTGTTAGAGATATCAATACCTTTCTCAAAACGGGTGGCTGCATCAGTGCGCAAGCCGTGACGAAAAGATGTTTTGCGAATAGTAGTTGGATCGAAATAAGCGCTTTCTAAAAAAATATTTTTTGTTTTATCTGTAACGCCGCTTTTTGCACCGCCGAACACACCAGCAATACACATACCTTCACCCTTTGCATTACAGATCATCAAATCTTCGCTGCTAAGTTTCCATTCTTTTCCATCGAGTGTAATGAAGGGTGTGCCTTCGGACAAGTATTTTACAATTATTTTTTTTCCCTGTATTTCATCATAATCAAAAGCATGCAGTGGTTGTCCCGTTTCATGCTGGATGAAATTGGTGATGTCGACAATATTATTAATAGGACGAAGGCCAATTGATTTCAATCGCTCCTGTAACCATTTTGGTGATGCTTGAACAATAATGCCTTCAATGCAAATACCTGAGTAACGCTTGCAGGCTTCCTTATTTTCTACCGATATATCAATCTTCAGATCATGGTTATCTACTTTGAAATTGTTATGGGGCAGAACGGGTTTGTAATTCTTTTTATCATGGTGTGATAAATAAGCACACACATCTCTTGCAACACCCCAATGACTCATAGCGTCCATCCGGTTTGGCGTTAAGCCTATTTCATAAATTACATCATCGTATGGTTGAAAATATTCTGAAGCAGACATACCTATTTGCACATCATTAGGCAGTACCATAATACCTGCATGCGAGGTGCCTAATCCAATTTCGTCTTCAGCGCAAATCATTCCATAACTTTCCACCCCCCTGATCTTTGCCACTTTCATAGTCAACGGTTCGCCAGCAGTTGGATGAATTGTAGTTCCTACAGTAGCCACAACTACTTTTTGTCCTGCAGCAACATTCGGTGCACCACAGACAATTTGCAAGGGCTCTCCTTTGCCCACATTTACTTTCGTCAGTTTTAATTTATCAGCGTTTGGATGTTGTTCTGCTTCCAGCACCTCTCCAATTATCAAGCCTTTGAGGCCGCCTTTTACTTCTTTAAACACTTCCATACTTTCTACTTCCAAACCAATAGAGGTAAGAATTTTAGAGAGACGTTCAGGTTCAATTTTAACGGGCAAATATTCACTTAACCATTTATAGGAAATCGTCATTGTTCAAAACTTTGTAAGTGAGCAAAGATAAGGAACGCCTATGTTCTGCTTCAGGCAGAAGAAACGATGGTAATATGCAATGATAGTTGTCGTGTTTGATTTGCTTAATAGTAGTATCACATTTGAACGGAGCGTCGCAAGGAACGGTCAATCAGGGAACAATTGCCGGTCTCAAAAATTATTCACACGACTCCTCTAAACAGAAAATTTTTTCGATAAAGCGACCTAAAAATTGTCAGGCAGAAAGCGTTTAATCCCTAAATTCACCACAAAACTCAACCTGTGATTTGAACCAAATAGCAAAAAAAATCCTGTTTTTATTTCTTAACGGAAACTTGTTAACAACGCTTCGTCACATGAGCAAAAAAAACCAAATTTGTGCACAGAACCAGAATTAAAGTGTATAAAGGCGGTTTTGGTGTGCATAAGCTGTGAGGTGTACTGTGGAATAATAATCATGTTACAGAATTGTTACCACAGTTTTATCTGCCTTTATATTCGTTAACTGACTTAAGGAACGGGACTTACTACGCCATTCAACATATATTTTACAAGGCTGCTATCTCCATCCGAAGGTCATTGATAGTGTATCAATGGTTTAAAATTTTATTCGCTTGTTTATGGACCTAACCAACTTAAATAGAGATAGAAAAAACAGAAGAAAAACACCTTTGGATTTAAGCACAATGGTCTATGGCAAGTTGCCTCCGCAAGCAAAAGACTTAGAAGAAGCAGTGCTGGGTGCCATGATGTTAGAAAAGGGTGCCTTTGATATGGTAGTAGAAATTTTAAGCCCCGATTGTTTTTATGTAGATGCCCACCAGCGCATTTACAGAGCCATGCAAGGCTTGGCAAATAAAAGCCAGCCCATAGATATTCTAACCGTAGTTGAAGAATTACGTTTTCGGGAAGAGTTAGATATTGTAGGTGGACCTTACTATGTAACCAAACTTACCAATGCAGTTGTTTCTTCTGCTAACATTGAAGCACACTCTAGGATTATCCTGCAAAAATTTATTCAACGTGAATTGATTCGCATTAGCAGTGAAATTATTGGCGATGCCTATGAAGACAGCACAGACGTTTTTGATTTGTTAGATCAGGCAGAAAGCAAGATTTATGAAGTGACATCGAAGAACCTTCGTAACAATTACGAAACGATTGATTCGGTATTGGTAAAAACCATTCAGCGAATTGAAGACCTGCGTCACAAAAATGAAGACATCACTGGCGTACCGAGTGGCTTCCCTTCATTGGATAAAGTAACCTATGGTTGGCAAAGCACAGATTTGATCATTTTAGCAGCACGTCCGTCAGTAGGTAAAACAGCATTTGCTTTGAACCTGGCACGTAATGCAGCATTGCATCCAACCAAGCCTACACCTGTAGCTGTGTTCTCGTTGGAGATGAGTGCAGGACAGTTAGTGCAACGTATCCTTTCCGCTGAAAGTGAAATATGGCTGGAAAAAATTTCTCGGGGCAAAATGGAAGAACACGAGATGAAACAACTTTATGCCCGGGGCATTCAGCGATTAGCACAAGCGCCTATTTTTATTGATGATACTGCCGCCCTGAACATTTTTGAATTGCGGGCTAAATGTCGTCGTTTGAAAAATGCCAATAACATTGGAATGATCATCATTGACTATTTGCAGTTGATGAGCGGGACAGGTGAAAACAGAAACTCTAACCGTGAGCAGGAAATTTCCAACATCTCACGTTCATTAAAAGGACTAGCAAAAGAATTACAAGTGCCCATCATTGCACTTTCACAGTTGAGTCGTGAAGTGGAGAAGCGTAAAGATGGCAACAAGATGCCTCAGCTTTCTGACCTTCGTGAATCAGGAGCGATTGAACAAGATGCGGATATGGTTTGCTTCCTGTACCGTCCGGAATATTACGATGTAACCAGCAATGAAATGGGCGAAAGCAACAGAGGCGAAACGCACATTCGTATTGCGAAGCACCGTAACGGTTCTTTGGAAACAATTAAGCTTAGAGCCTTGCTGCACATACAAAAATTTGTGGATGACGAAGGCGGCTTTGGCGGACCTCCAATGCCGGGCAGTTGGAAACCCGTTTCAGACAGTGACGGAGGCGGTGCCCGCATGTTCATTCAGACTAGTAGTAAGATGAATGACTTGCCAGATGACGAAGACCCATTCTAATAGACCAATACCAATTGTACGTCCTGCAGTAATGCAGGACTTTTTTATTTTCTTCGCATTATGAGTTTGCCTTTCTTTTTTGTTGCCGATTTAAATAACCAAACAATTGTTTTGGATGAAGACACGTCTAAACATGTAATACAAGTACTCCGCAAAAAAATAGGCGACAAGATTTTATTGACAAATGGAAAAGGAATAAAGACCATTGCAGAAATTACTGATGATCACCGCAAGCATGCTTCAGTCACCATTGTTTCTACTTCAACTGAAGCAGAGCGAAAGCGTAAAATAGGCATTGCTATTTCCTTAGTAAAAAACACGTCACGCTTTGAATGGTTTTTAGAAAAAGCCACAGAGATTGGTGTAACTGAAATCATTCCGCTTATTTGCGAACGAACAGAAAAAGAAAAATTTCGTTTTGACCGAATGCAACAAATTTTAATTAGCGCCATGTTGCAATCGCAACAAGCATGTCTTCCACATTTGCATGAGCCAACAGAATTTGATCAAGTAATTCATACTAATCAATTTGATCAAAAGTTCATTGCCCATTGTAATGAAGAAGAAAAAAAAGCCTTCTCAGAAGTAGACCATCAACAATCATCCATTATCCTTATTGGACCTGAAGGCGATTTCACCAAAGAAGAGATCACATTCGCTATTCAAAATGATTTTATCCCGGTTACGTTAGGCAAGACAAGATTGCGAACAGAAACCGCAGGAATGGTTGCAGCTACTTTGCTTTGCATTGCTTAATTAGCTTCCCAAATTTTATCTTTCGTAAATCCAAGTTTCACCAATCGTTTATAAGCCTGCCACACATCATCTGGAATTTCCTGATAGATTTGAAAAACTTTTGCTGGATACTCTTTAATCCTTTACAGATCGCCAACCATACTGGCAATTACATTTGGCAAAGGCACTTCGGCTTTTGGATAATCTTCGAACGAAATTTGTGGCGACGTAACAATTGCTTTTTTGCCTTCCCATTGCTTCATGAACGTTGCATAGGATCTTCGCTCCATGTATGGTTTCTGTACTAATAAAACAACTGCGGATCAATTCTTTTTTCTTGTAAAACTTTTTTAGTGAAAAGTACATTTTCACCCGTATTCGTAGACTTGTTTTCAATAATGATTTTTTCTGAAGGCACACCCATTTTTATAGCAACATCTGCAAACAACTCTGCTTCAGACATCGTCCACATATATTTAGTTTGCTTGCCTAATCCACCTGAGAAAATAACAAACGGTGCATAACCTTGCAGGAACAGCTCCGCTCCTCTTTCAGCCACACGTAAATCGTAACTACCCAATACAAAAATGCAATCCGCTTTTTCCAGCGAATGATTGAGATGATGGTAATGCCACAGCTTTTTTGCTAAGGAAGTAACTTCAGGTGTAATGATCTGCTACATCGTTAATGGGCTTCATCAGAAATACTGTCTTCATTTCTGGGTAAACGAGGCTCGTTCAACGATACTACCTTGCGTTTCTTTTTTCTTTTAAACATCGTCATATTCAATATTTCTACACCAAACGAAAATGCCATACCGAAGTAGATATAATTTTTCAGATGAAGATCTTCCGCTTTTTCAGAGTCCCAACCTTCGATCAATAAGCTCAGACCGATCATCACTAAAAATGAAAGTGCCAGCATTTTTAATGTGGGATGTTTATGTATAAATGATGCGAGTTTTGGCGAAAACAAAAACATCATGATCATTGCAATCACCACAGCTGCGATCATGATTTCAAAATGCTTGGCTGTACCGCCTGCTGTAATCACACTATCAAAAGAGAATACGGTATCAATCAACATAATTTGTACAATGGCTTTACCTAAAGAAAGATAAGCACTAGCGCCACTATACATTTCTTCCTCTCCTTCCAACTTGCCATGAATTTCTTTTACTGATTTATATATGAGGAACAAACCTCCGACTATCATCACAAAGCTTGCGAGGTCGAGTCCTTTACCAAATAAGGTAAACAATGCTTTTCCTTTCTGTGACAATAACCAACTTAAACCAAACAATAAAATACTACGAATGATGATGCCTGTAATCATCCATGCCCTGCGTGCCTTAATGCGATTATCTTCTTTTAAGCGGTTCATGATAAGACTAACAAAAATCACATTGTCAATACCAAGCACTACTTCTAAGATAACCAGTACAAGAAACGAGACTAAACTCTCGATCGAAAACAATTGTTCCATGCGATTATATGATTAAGCGATGTTGTTACAAATTTTTTTAACAATAGAGGGCCCTTCATAAATAAAGCCTGTCCACACTTCTACCAATGATGCTCCTGCTTTCATTTTTTCTTCCGCATCAGCGGCATCAAAAATTCCACCACTTCCTATTATAGGTATTGTTGCGCCTGTTTTTTGGTGAATATAATGGATGATTTCTGTTGCCTTTTGTTGTAATGGTTTGCCACTCAGTCCGCCTGCACCGATTGATGTGAGCTGCGATTGCTCAGTAATCAGTTTATCTCTTGCAATAGTCGTGTTGGTAGCTACTAATCCGGCAAGGTTTATTTCGGTTGCTAACGCTATTACATCATCAATTTGTTCAAACGTTAAGTCGGGTGCAATCTTTAATAAGATTGGTCTTTGCTTTTCAAAATTTTTATTCAGCAATTGCAAATGCGTCAATATTTTTTTCAACGCTTCTTTCTCCTGCAATTCACGTAAGCCCGGTGTGTTAGGAGAACTCACATTCACTACAAAAAAGTCAACATAAGGATGTAAGACACGAAAGCAAATCTCATAATCTTTCCAGGCTTCTTCATTGGGTGTGTATTTGTTTTTACCAATGTTTCCTCCGATAGTTATCCGTTGATTGCCTACGGTTGACCGTTGACGATGTCTCCATTTTTTCAAACGTTCTGCAATCACCTCTACCCCATCGTTATTAAAACCCATGCGGTTGATCAAGGCCTTATCTTTGGGTAATCGAAACAAACGTGGTTTGTCATTGCCGGCTTGTGGACGAGGTGTAACCGTTCCGATCTCCACAAAGCCAAAACCCAATGCCTCCAATTCACGCAAGTATTTGGCATTCTTATCAAACCCAGCACCTAAGCCAACAGGATTTCTAAATGCCAAATTGAAAAGTTGTGATCGTAGATTTAAGTTGGTTTCTGGTGTAAATCTATTGGCAATTATATTCCGTATGAAGGAAACAGAACACACAAACTTCAAAAGATTCATTGAAAGATAATGTGCCCTTTCGGCCGAAAATAAGAATAGGACTCTTCGTAAAAATAAATACATTAGGTGCGAAGATAACCGGGAGTTTTACTAAGTTGTTAAGCTTTTTTTACGAGGTGTTTGCCTTTTGAAATGGCTTAACTTTACCCTCATTCGAAATTAAACTCATACACATGCAAGAAGCATATATTGTTGCAGGTTATAGAACAGCAGTAGGCAAAGCAAAACGTGGTGGCTTTCGTTTTTTTCGTCCGGATGATTTAGCAATTGAAGTAATCCAGGGATTGCTGAATTCCGTGCCGCAATTAGACAAAAGCCTGGTCGATGATGTTATTGTCGGTAATGCCGTCCCTGAAGCAGAGCAAGGATTACAGGTTGGTCGCATCATTGCTGCAAGAGCCATTGGTTACGACGTGCCAGGTATGACCGTGAATCGTTATTGCGCTTCGGGTTTAGAAACTATTGCTATTGCAACTGCAAAGATTAGAATGGGTATGGCCGATTGCATTATTGCAGGTGGAACAGAAAGTATGAGCTTAGTACCTACAGCAGGGTGGAAAACAGTGCCCGCTTACTCTATTGCGAAGGACGAACCCGATTACTATTTAAGCATGGGATTAACTGCCGAAGCAGTAGCTAAAGAGTACAATGTTTCTCGTGAAGATCAGGATGAATTTTCCTATAACTCACATCAAAAAGCATTAAAGGCAATTGAAGCTGGCTATTTTAAAGACGGTATTTTACCTATTAATGTAGAAGAGGTTTATGTGGATGAAAAAGGCAAACGCCAAAAAAGAAATTATATAGTAGATACAGATGAAGGTCCTCGTGCCGATACTTCAAAAGAAGCATTAGGTAAACTAAAACCTGTGTTTGCTGCAAACGGCGTAGTTACAGCAGGCAATTCGTCTCAAACAAGCGATGGAGCTGCGTTTGTATTGGTTATGAGTGAACGTTTAGTGAATCAATTGGGATTAAAACCTATTGGCAGATTGGTTGCCTGTGCTTCTGCAGGTGTGCATCCCCGCATCATGGGTATTGGTCCTGTTGCTGCTATTCCAAAAGTGTTGAAACAAGCCAATATGAACTTAGGCAACATTGATTTAGTAGAATTAAACGAGGCCTTTGCTTCGCAGTCTATTGCAGTTATTCGTGAAGCAGGCTTAAATCCAGAGACAGTGAACATTAATGGCGGCGCCATAGCTCTGGGGCATCCATTAGGTTGTACCGGCGCAAAGCTGACCATTCAGATTTTAAACGACATGAAACGATTAGACAAAAAGTACGGCATGGTGACAGCCTGTGTTGGCGGCGGACAAGGCATTGCAGGAATTATTGAGCGTATTTAATGCAGTAATATTATTATTAATATATTGGGTCCGTACATCATCCTACAAAACCACCACACCCCTAACGTACACCATTGAAAAGCTAAAGCCAATCTAGTGAACAAGAAGTTTATTTTATATGCCGATGATGATTCGGACGACGTAACTTGGGTAAGTGAAGCCTGCAAAAATTTAGATCTCAATTGGGATATAGCCTTCGTGTCTAACGGCAGAGAGGTAATGGAATTCTTGCACGAAACACAAACACATACGCCTTCACTGGTTGTGTTGGACTTGAACATGCCTGAAATGGACGGCCGCCAAACACTGCAGCAAATTAAAAACAGCGATTTATACAAAAATATTCCTGTTGTTATTGTTACCACTTCCGGCAATAAAATGGATAAGGAAGTGTGTAAACGATTAGGCGCTTCTTTATACCTCACCAAGCCTGACTCTTACAGAGAATGGCAAGATGTAGTACTCCAATTACAATCATTTGTAGAAGCGTAGTAAAAAGAGTAGCTACTGATGAAGGAGCAACAATCAGGCTACTTCATCAGTGCTTGCGTAGCCCGCTATTGACTCCAATCTTTTTGAAGCCTAAACACAGCACCCTTAAAACAAAAAGTATTTCCGCTGCTATCGGGGCTAATACAATCCTCTCAAAAGAAAAGATCTGTAAGGTTTTAAAACCTTATGGGTCTCATTATAATATTATGAACTAAGCTTTTGCTTTCGCTAACTGGCTACCCTTGTTCATGCTTTTACGTTCGCCGATTTGTTGACGCCACATAGCATAATACAAACCTTTTTCATCGAGCAATTTATCATGTGTACCCGTTTCTACAATCACACCTCTTTCCAATACATAAATCCGATCGGCATGCATAATGGTAGAAAGACGATGCGCAATTAAAATGGTGATTTGATTTTCAGTTGAGGAAACTTCACGAATGGTATCTGTAATTTCTTCTTCAGTGAGTGAGTCTAATGCGGAAGTGGCCTCATCAAACAACAATAGTTTTGGTCTGCGTACCAAGGCACGTGCAATAGACAAACGTTGCCTTTCTCCACCAGATAATTTCAATCCCCCTTCGCCAATCATGGTATCAATACCTTTTTCTGCACGGGCTAATAAATTTTGACAAGACGACTTATTCAATGCATCCATCAATTCGCTTTCAGTAGCATTTGGGTTTACGAACAACAAATTTTCCTTAATCGTACCGCTAAATAGTTGTGTGTCCTGTGTAACGAAGCCAATTTGATTGCGCAGATCATTAAAATTAATTTGATTCTCATCTAAACCATTATAATAAATGACACCTTCTTGTGGCCGATACAGACCAACTAATAGTTTCATCAAAGTAGTTTTGCCCGAACCCGAAGGACCAACAAAAGCAATTGTTTCACCCTTTGTTACTTTAAATGAAATATCATCAATGGCCTTATGCTGTGCTGTTTGATGTTTGAAGCTTACATGATTGAACTCCAAATCTTTTACAGGGCCTAAATGAATTGGATTAGCTGCTTGAGGTTCTGGCTTTTTCAGCATTAGGTTTTGAAAATTATGAAGTGAGGCTTCTGCTTCACGGTAACTTAAAATGATATTACCAATCTCCTGCAGAGGGCCAAATACGAAGAAAGAAAAGATTTGCATGGTGGCTAATTGGCCTGCGTTCAACTGATGCTGAAACACTGCCCACAGCAACATAAACAAAATAACTTGGCGAAGCGTGTTCACAAATGTTCCTTGTACAAAACTGATACTGCGAATGCTCTTTACTTTGGTTAATTCTAAACCTAAAATTTTGTACGTGTTTTTGTTCAATCGTTCTATTTCCTGATCAGCTAAACCAAGACTTTTAACCAGCTCGATATTTCTTAATGATTCAGTTGTTGCACCAGCTAATGCAGTGGTTTGTGCAACAATATTTTTTTGTACGGACTTAATCTTTTTACTCAACAAGTTTGAAATGATCACTAGCATAACAATGCCACCAAAATAAATCAGTGGCAAGCTCCAATGAATATTGATGGCATAAATAGCAACAAAGATGATCCCAACAATTACAGGAAAAAGAACATTGATAAAAGACGCAATAAACCTTTCAGTATCTGTACGGACCTTTTGCAGAATGCCTAACGTCTCTCCACTTCGTTGATCTTCAAAATCCTGGTAAGGCAAGCCCATAGCATGTTGCAGGCCGTCTGTGAAAACTCTGAACCCAAATTTTTGAGTGATCAAATTCTGAAAATAATCCTGGAATGCTTTAGCTATGCGGCTTACCATTGCTACGCTTATTGACAATAACAATAGCCATAGCACGGGTTTTGCAAAACCCCAAAAGAAGGGCTGATACTTTGCCGAATCTTTCCAATAATCGCCTGCCAAATTAATAAGGCGACCAAAGATGATAGGGTCTACCAAAGAGAAACTGATGTTTATAGCAGCGAGTATTAATACTACAAATACTAAAACTTTATGTGGTTTGAGATAATGTATCAAGATTTTCATAAAAGAAATTTGTGGCTTCGTTCAGGAGAAAGATTATTCTTAAAATTAGCAATCAATCACCAATATAAGTACCGATGCTTTTTTCTGCCCCTTGTGATTGCTGGTTAATAAGCTTTGGTTTAATGATATATCCTTTCACTATTTCATTGGTAATAGCATAGGCTAATAAATTATCCGGAAAGAAGGAAATTGGTTCCTGCAGTTTGTCCAACTTTTCTGCAGCACTTTGGGTAATAGCATAAGCATGTGTATGATCGTGATAACCTGAAGTAAAAATGTGTTCAGAAACTTTGCGGGGATGTAAGTTCTTTATGGTTCTATGCGTAAAACGTGTTCCGCCAAATAAGCGTTGTACATGATAAATTACCTTCTTCAACTTAGCTGAAAAATCAAGTTCCTCATAGCGTTCATATCCCAGATAAAGCAGCTCCCAATCTTTAGGTAATTCTTTAAGGGCTTTTGAAAAAACAGCGACAACCTTTTTATCAACTACAATATCATCTTCCATGATCAAAACCCTTTCGTAATTGTTTTTGATCACATCCTCATATACCAACTTATGGCTCCACGAGCAACCAATCATGCCCGCAGGCATTGGTTTGTTCCAACGATGGTTTTTTTTTGCTAATGCTTCGTTGTAAATATTCTTTTGCTTTAACTCTTCTACATCAAAAGCAAGTTTATCCTGTCCGTAAAAAACAGTGTAGTTCAATCCCTGCAATTCTTTTTGAAAATGTTCATGGCGTTCGGTTGCACGCCGCAAAGTGATTACGTATACCTGATCAAAAAAGTTGTTTAGTGCCTTGAAGAAATCCTGCAGCTCCTTATCCATTGTAATTGCTCTATTTTACATTTTCATTTAACCGGCCCAGCCTTCTCTATCCAAACTTCTATACTGAATCGCTTCGGCTAAATGTTCTACTTTGATATCAATACTTTGTGCAAGATCGGCAATTGTGCGGGATACTTTCAAGATGCGATCATAGGCACGAGCAGAAAGATTCAATCGTTCCATTGCTGTCTTCAATAAATTCTGTCCCGCTGTGTTAATCACACAAATTTCTTTCAGCATTTTTGATGTCATTTGTGCATTGCAATAAATGCCATCAATGGCTTTATAGCGCTCCGCCTGAATTTCTCTTGCTCTGATCACTCGTTCACGGATAGCTGCCGAATCTTCCTGCCGCTTTAAGGTAGATAACTCACTAAAGGGCACAGGCGTCACTTCAACGTGCAAATCAATTCTATCTAATAATGGCCCCGATATTTTATTCAAATACTTTTGAACACTGCCTGGGGGGCAGGTACATTCTTTTTCGGGGTGATTGTAGAAGCCGCAAGGGCAAGGATTCATCGAAGCAATCAACATAAATGAAGCTGGAAAATCAATGGCCACTTTTGCACGGGAAATCGTTACTCGTCGCTCTTCCATTGGCTGTCGCATTACTTCCAGCACTGTACGTTTGAACTCCGGCAATTCATCCAAAAACAAAACACCATTATGTGCTAATGAAATTTCACCGGGCTGTGGCATTCCTCCACCTCCTACCAACGCAACATCACTAATTGTGTGATGCGGCGAACGAAAAGGTCTCTTGGAAACAAGCGTTGCATTCTCTGGCAATTTTCCCGCTACAGAATGAATCTTTGTTGTCTCTAACGCTTCGTGCAATGTTAAAGGTGGAAGAATAGTGGGCAACCGTTTTGCCAGCATAGTTTTACCGGCACCCGGTGGTCCAATTAAAATTGCGTTGTGCCCGCCAGCGGCTGCAATTTCCAAGGCTCGTTTAATATTCTCTTGTCCCTTTACATCTGCAAAGTCGGCTTCAAATTCATATTGCGAATGAAAAAATTCGTCTCTAGTATTAATCGTGATCGGTTGCAGATTTTGCTCACCACTTTCAAAAAACTGGATCACTTCTTTAATATGCTTTACACCATAGACATTCAGGTTATTCACCATTCCTGCTTCTTTGGCATTGGCTTCCGGTACAATCAATCCTTTAAATCCTTCCTTTCTTGCTTGTATAGCAATGGGCAAGGAACCTTTAATAGGTCTTATCTCCCCGTCCAAGCTCAACTCACCCATAATTACATATTTATCTATCGCTTCAAAATTTTCTAATTGTTCCGAAGCTGCTAAAATACCAATGGCAATAGACAAATCGAAAGGCGTTCCACTCTTTTTAATATCTGCCGGCGCAAGATTGATCACTATACGTGTACGTGGCATGGTACGCTTAATAGATTTGATGGTACTTTCTATACGTTGTAAACTTTCTTTCACCGCATTATCCGGCAATCCTACCAACATATATCCAGTGCCCGTTTCCATCCAGTTCACTTCAATTGTAATGGTAATAGCGCTTACGCCGTAAACCGCACTTCCAAAGGTTTTAACCAACATTCTTCTTTGAAATTAAGTGTTGTGAAGATGGAAAATTAATTTAATGTAGTCAACAGTAGTGCTACTATTTTTCTTCCGTTGCGTCGCACACTTCATCGTTTGGTAGCCTATTGATCATAGTTACAAGCTCATCCCTTTCGCAACGGCAAAGCTTTTGCAATACTTATCAAAACAAATAAACTATGAAGCGGATAAACTATCTGTGGCTTTGTTTTATTGCAATGGCAATAACATTAACTTCTTGCGAAGTAGTAGGTGGTATTTTTAAGGCTGGTTTTTGGACAGCCATTATTTTGATCGTAGTAGTTGTTGGTTTAATTATCTGGCTAGTTGGCCGCGGACGCAGGTAACTATTTTGCCTCCAATAAACATACTTTTCCATCCATGGTGGATGCAATGAGTTGTTTGTCATTAATGACATTCACTGTGTTCACCATGGAATTATCTATTTTATAAGCCCATTCAATTTTTTGTGCCAGTGGATTAATAGCATATACTATTCCATTTCGGGTTCCAAAGTAGACTTTACCCCTTTTCTCAATTAACATAGATGGAGCATGATCGTAGCCGTAATGCACATTCATCTTCCAGGCAATTTGTGGCATTTGTTTATTGGTGTTAAAAGCTACCACTGTATCCTGCATTGTTTTTCCATAAATCAGTTTACCATCTTCCGACATACCCATTGACTCACGAACAGCCGATTCGTTGGTCCGGTAAATTGTTTTTCCGGTCTGTGCATGGATAGCCGTAAAATAGCGATCAGGTGCTACTATGTAAACTACATTATCCTTTACTGCAGGAATGCATGCAGCAGGTGAATAGTTAATTACCGAAGAACCGTTGTTCCATTTCCACAAAAGTTCACCAGTGTGTTTGTTAAGCGCATATAAATTTTTGTCCCAGGCTCCGAAGATTAGCATATGGTTTTCAATAACTGGCTTACTTACCACCGGCCCTTCCAATTGATTGAAGCTCCATAACGCTTTACCTGTTTGTAATTGGATAGCTCTGAAATTATGATCACTGCCGCCGATATAAACCACATTATTTTCAATGAGTGGCGAGCCTAAAACCGATGCGTCTGTTCGCAATTGCCACTGCAGTTTCCCATTACTATTGAAACAATAAATAAATCCATCTGCAGAACCAACCACTATTCGATCCTTTGCAAATGCAGGTGAAGAAAAAATAGGCCCGCCCGTTTGATAAGTCCATTTGCGTTTCCCGTTGCCTAGCTGTAACGCTTCCACCAACCCGTTTTGATTACCAAACACGACACAATCATTTGCTATAACAGGAGTAGAAATAACATTTGCAGCAGATGCATACGTCCACTTTGCCTGTACTTGTGGATATTGTTGATTAACGGAAAAATCTGGTCGGGGAAACTTTTTAGTTAGATCATAATGCTGCTCTTTAAACGCAACGCCTGTCCAATGTTTTTCTGAATGACTTAATGGCTTTCTTTCCGTAAATAAAATACTATCGCTTCTTACATCAACCAAATTATACCCCCCCTCAACAGCTTTTGCCCTGAGGTTGGAACGTCCCATAACAGCAGGAATATCTTCTGCCTGCACCGGACGATTATTGTGGCCATGACCACAAAGTGCTAATACTGAATTTTTTGTTTTGAGCAAATCAATTACTTCATACCAATTATCCAAACCATTATCCAAAGGATAGTGATTGAGAAAAATAATCGGTTCATTGTTTTTGACATTAGCCAATTTTTCTTTCATCCAATTCACTGCATTTCGTGGCACATGACCATCGCTCATGCGAAAATAAGGGCCAGAAGCACAGCCAATGAAATGGATACCTGCATAGTCAAACAAGAACTTATCATTTCCAAATGTTCTATTGAAACTAAGTCCGCCACTTTCACTCCAGCCTGTATCATGATTACCCGGAATGATGTAGTATTTCACGTTGAGGCTGTCTAAAATTTGTTTGGCTAAGATCAATTGTGTATTTGTTCCCAATTCAGTAATATCACCGGTTATAACTACAAAGGCAATATCATTCATAGCATTAATGTCTGCTACCGTTCTGCGTAAATCTTCTTCGGCATGTCCATCCGGAGACCCAATATGCGTATCACTAATAAAAGCAAAACGAAATGTTTTTGTTTGTGCAAAAAGTGAAAAAGACGTAAAAAGAAAAATGAAAAAAAAGAAACGCTTCATACAAGCAAGTTACAAAAATAAATCCCGCCATTAAGGCGGGATTGCATATCAAAATATTAAAGGACTAATTAAAAATCTAACTTTTCGACAATCTTATCAACGATACCATATTCGATCGATTTCTCTGCATCCATCCAATAGTCACGTTCAAAATCTTTGCGAATACGTTCAATGGTTTGTCCAGTATTTTCTGCCAAAATGCGGGCTCCCATTTCTTTAGTACGTAAAATTTGCTCCGCATGAATTTCCATGTCGGCACTTACACCTTGAATATGTCCGCCCAATGAGGGTTGATGAATCATAACTTCACCATGTGGGAAAATCAAACGCTTGCCTTTGATACCGGCACTCAATAGAATACTTCCCATAGAAGCTGCCAAACCCATACAAATAGTAGATACAGGCGACTTGATCAACTTCATCATATCATAGATCACCATACCGCTGTTAACCGATCCACCTGGACTGCTGATGTAAAATTTAATTTCTTTACCTGGACTATCTGCTTCCAGCAGCAACAACTTTGTTACAACATCTTTTGCTGACTTATCATCTACAATGCCCCACAAATAAATGCTGCGGGTATCGTAGAAATGTTTTTCCAAACGTTTGTACAACATGCGGGTGTCAATCTCTGCACGTTCTTCTTTCTCCTCTTCCTCCTCGGGACCACCCGGCGCATTAGGATCAGGTGCAGGACCGGGTCCTGGCGACATAAAAAATCTGTTTCTGTCTAACATATCTTGAATGCTCATCATAGTCTAAAATTTTTCTGATTATTTAGCGTCTGTCTTTTTTTCTTTGCGAGGATTGGTTAACAATACTTCATCTACCAAACCATACTCTTTAGCTTCTAAGGCAGTCATCCACAAATCACGGTCAAGATCGGTATGTATTTTTTCTAAATCCTGACCTGTATGTAGATTATAGATCTCGTACAACTCTTGCTTGATCTTTTTGATCTCCCGAACAGTAATCTCGATATCGGTTGCCTGTCCGCCAATAGCTCCGCTTGGTTGGTGCAGCATAACGCGTGAATGCTTTAGTGCGGCACGCTTACCCTTCGTGCCGGCAGTCAATAGAACGCTGCCCATAGATGCAGCTACACCAATGCAAATCGTAGCTACCTCTGGCGTAACATATTGCATGGTATCGTACACTCCCAAACCGGCATACACGCTGCCACCAGGTGAGTTTACATACATGTTAATGTCTCGGGTGCGATCCGTGGAATCAAGAAAAAGCAACTGTGCTGTTACAATGTTGGCCACTTCATCGTTAATAGGGTAACCTAAAAAAATAATCCGGTCCATCATGAGGCGGCTGTACACATCCATCACAGCTACATTCATGGGACGCTCTTCAATAATATTGGGAGTAAGGGCGGTAATCAAATATTTTCCATAGCTATCCAACGTGTTACTTGACATGCCTTTATGCTTCACCGCATATTTTTCGAATTCTGACTGAAAACTCATATCATCTTAAGTTATAGTTAAGCAAATTAAGTGAATGTGAACAATCAAATACCATGCTTGCCCAAAAAATCCGACAAAATGGCTAAGCTGTCCAGGTTTGTGGTTTCGGTTCGAATCGCTGTGTCAGCCTGAGACAATTATTTATGTTTCTACTATTAAGCTTTGTTGTGTTGCACACTTGCACATCCAAGAATTCTATTCAAGATTGCTCAATTCGGTCCTGTTTTCTGCTGCTTGCATCTAAGTCCTTCAATTCAAACCCTTAAAATCTGTGAAATCGCCGATTATCTTCCTGCCCTCCCAATCTTATTGTATAATTTTGACGATTGAATGCAGCTTATTACAAAATAAAAGTGTTCTATTAACAAGAATCAATTAAATGGCAAAGAGTATATTACATTGTTCGTTTTGTGGCAGAAGCCGGGATGAAGTGAAAATCCTGATTGCAGGTCAAGAAGGGAATATCTGCGAAAATTGCGTAGAGCATGCCCTTGAAATCATTAATCAGGAACTAATGGTACGTGACGATAAGTCAACCAGTGCTTCTTCTTTCAAGCTTACGGTTCGCAAACCTATTGAAATCAAAAAATTCTTAGACGAATACATCATTGGTCAGGACGAAGCAAAGAAAGTATTGTCCGTAGCTGTGTATAATCACTACAAGCGTCTTCAATATAAAAACACAGACGCCCCTGCCGGTGAGATTGAAATTGAAAAAAGCAATATTGTCATGGTTGGTGAAACCGGTACGGGAAAAACACTGTTGGCTAAAACCATTGCCAAGCTGTTAAACGTACCGTTTGCTATTGTAGATGCCACTGTATTTACCGAAGCCGGTTATGTGGGTGAAGATGTGGAAAGTATTTTAACACGCTTGTTACAAGTATGTAATTACGACGTGTCGGCTGCAGAACGTGGTATTGTATACATTGATGAAATCGATAAAATTGCCCGCAAAGGCGATAATCCTTCCATTACCCGTGATGTGAGTGGAGAAGGCGTGCAGCAAGGAATGCTGAAGCTATTGGAAGGTACCGATGTTTTAGTACCACCGCAAGGGGGACGTAAGCATCCGGAACAAAAGTTAATCAAGATCAACACACAAAATATCCTGTTCATTTGTGGTGGTGCGTTTGATGGGATTGATAAGATCATTGCTCGTCGTGTGCACACCAACACTATTGGGTTTAATGTAGATAAAGAACAGCAGGAAAACATAAAGAAAAACTTGTTGCGTTATGTAAATGCACAAGACTTGAAATCATTTGGTTTAATTCCTGAATTACTCGGACGTTTGCCAGTTGTTACTCATTTAGATCCATTGGATGCTGAAACTTTGAGAGCTATTCTGACGGAACCGAAAAATGCGTTGATCAAACAATACAAACGCTTGTTTGAATTAGAAGGTATTGACCTAAGCATTGAGAATGATGTTTTAGACTTTATGGTAGAGAAAGCGATGGAATATAAGTTAGGTGCAAGAGGCCTACGCAGTATTTGTGAAGGCATTTTGACTGATGCTATGTTTGAACTTCCTTCTTCCAAAGAAAAATATTTTACGCTTGACATGGAGTATGCAAAGCACAAATTTGACAAGAGCAAACTAAGCTTGCTGAAAGTAGCATAGTCATTACACGAAAGAAAACGGATTACGCTAATTACACGAATTAATTATTCAAATAAATAAATCAGAAGTTATGTTTGGATTTAATGCCGACAAAGGACAAGTAAACGAATTAATAGAGCAGTTAAAAACAAAAGCTGGCTTATCTGAAGACCAGGCAAACAAAGCCATAGAAACCATTAAAGACTTTGTGGTAGAAAAATTTCCGATGTTGCAAGGTGCAGTGAATAATATTTTTGATGAGAGTAAATAATTAAAAAATATTCTTTTAGGGAAGTGCAGTTCATAGCTACACTTTTTTATGCATGTACTTAAAATAAAAATCCCGCTTTTCAGCGGGATTTAATGGTTCGGGTACATAGGTTTGGTTTTCCGTCCTATACTATTTTTAGCTGCAGCCCATGCTGTTGCCGCAGTTCAAACATTTATAGCAAGTACCGCTTCTTACCGTAATGTGTCCGCAAGTGTTACAGGCAGGCGCATCGCTTTGAATTGCTTTCGCTGCTACGTTCACTGCATCCAGGCTTGCACCATTTTTTTGCACCTTTGCTGCCTGTGGCGTAGTTGCCACTACACGTACACTTGATAATTCAGGTTGCTTCACTGGTTCATCCCAATCTTCTTCACCTGTGTTCATCACTTCCGGTTTGTCCAACACATGCACCAAATCAGTTCTGTTCAAATATTCGTAACCCAATAAACGGAAGATGAAATCCACAATAGACGTTGATGATTTAATGTTTGGGTGTTCTACAAATCCAGCAGGATCAAACTTGGTGAATACGAATTTTTCAACGTATTCTTCTAATGGCACGCCGTATTGCAAACCAATGGAAATAGCAATGGCAAAACAGTTCAACATACTACGCATGGTGGCACCTTCCTTAGCCATATCGATGAATATTTCACCAACGGTTCCGTCGGCATATTCACCGGTGCGTAAGAAAATAGTTTGCCCGTTGATCTTGGCTTTTTGGGTGAAGCCCCTTCTTTTTGCAGGCAAAGCACGACGCTCAACTATGCTCGCCAGTTTTCGTTTCAATTTAGTATCTGGAGAAGATTGCACACGCTTGGTTACTTCGTCAAGCAATTCTTCGATGGTAAGTTTACCCATGTCAACAATGTTCGAATCTTTGGCGGTTGATAGTTGATTGTTGAGAGTCTCTTTACTGTCATCTGTCAACTGTATATTATCATCTTTTTTCTTCTTATCCGATTTATTGGAAAGTGGTTGCGACAATTTAGAACCATCACGATATAAAGCGCAAGCTTTCAAACCTAACTGCCAGCTAAGCAAATAAGATTCTGCGATCTCTTCTACTACTGCTTCGTTTGGTAGATTGATGGTTTTAGAGATAGCTCCAGAGATGAACGGCTGTGCTGCCGCCATCATGCGAATGTGACCATGTGCATGAATGTAGCGTTGGCCTTTTTTACCGCATTTGTTGGCGCAATCAAAAACAGCTAAATGTTCTTTTTTCAAATACGGAGCACCTTCAACGGTCATCGTTCCGCATACATAATCGTTAGCTGCTTCAATCTGTTCATCGGTAAAGCCTAAGGCTTCCAACAAGCTCCATTCGAAATTGAAATATTCTTCAGGCTTGAAACCTAAACGTTGCAAGCATTCTTCACCTAAAGTATATACGTTGAATACGAAACCAATCTCAAAAGCAGAAGCAACTGCCGCATCCAATTTTTTAATTTCTTCTGCAATGAAACCTTTTTCCGAAAGCGTTTGGTGATTGATACCCGGAGCACCGGAGAATGTTCCAGCACCTACTGCATATTTTACAATGGCATCAACTTCTTTTTCATTGTAACCTAAGTTTTTTAATGCAACCGGCACCGACTGGTTGATTATTTTGAAATAACCACCACCAGAAAGTTTTTTGAATTTCACCAAAGCAAAATCGGGTTCTACACCGGTTGTATCGCAATCCATCACCAGACCGATGGTGCCGGTGGGAGCGATCACCGTTGCCTGTGCATTGCGGTAGCCGTATTTTTCACCCAGTTCCACCGCGTCGTCCCAGGCCTTGCAGGCAGCCTTCAGCAAATAGTCGGGACAATATTGCGCTTTCAATCCCTGCGGCTTCAGGCTTAGGCCTTCGTAGCTGTCAGCATCGTAAGCCGCCAGGCGGTGGTTGTGCATCACCCGAAGCATGTGCTCTTTGTTTTCTTCGTAACGTGGGAAAGCACCCAGCGATTGCGCCATCTCTGCCGATGTTTTATACGCAATACCCGTCATGATTGCAGTAATAGAACCTGCAATGGCTCTTGCTTTTTCACTATCGTATGGAATACCGCTTACCATCAACAATGTGCCTAAGTTGGCATAACCTAAACCTAGCGTACGGTATTCATAACTTAATTGTGCCACTTCCTTTGATGGGAACTGCGCCATTAACACAGAAATTTCCAACACCGTTGTCCAAAGACGACATACATACTCAAAGCCTTCAACATCTAACGTATTGTTTTCAAAATTGAAAAACTTAAAAAGGTTAACAGATGCAAGGTTACAAGCTGTATTGTCTAAGAACATATACTCAGAGCAAGGATTAGAAGCCCTGATTTCTCCGCCTGCCGGACAAGTATGCCACTCATTAATAGTAGTATTGTATTGTGTACCAGGATCCGCACAACGCCATGCAGCATAAGCAATTTGGTTCCACAATTCTTTGGATGGAATACGCTTCATAGTGCGGCCGTCGGTACGAGCTTTCAATTCCCAATCTTCACCTTTCTCCAATTTTTCAAAAAATTCGTTTGGAATGCGAACAGAGTTATTCGAGTTCTGACCGCTTACTGTTCTATATGCTTCGCCTTCATAATCGCTTGCATAACCAGCATTGATCAAAGCGCCAACTTTCTTTTCTTCTTCTACTTTCCAGTTAATGAAATCAACAATTTCAGGATGGTCTAAATCCAAGCAAACCATTTTTGCTGCACGACGGGTAGTACCGCCACTTTTAATAGCACCGGCAGCCCTATCGCCAATCTTCAAGAATGACATTAATCCACTCGACGTACCACCACCACTTAATTTTTCACCTTCGCCACGGATGTTGGAGAAGTTGGTTCCGACGCCAGAACCATATTTAAAAATTCTTGCTTCGCGAACCCATAGGTCCATGATGCCACCTTCGTTCACTAAGTCATCGTCTACACTTAAAATGAAACAAGCATGGGGTTGCGGACGCTCATAAGCCGATGTAGATTTTTTTAATTGACCGTCTGCCTGATCAACATAATAATGTCCTTGTGGTTTGCCTTTGATGCCATAGCTCTCATATAAACCTGTATTAAACCATTGTGGTGAATTAGGCACACACATTTGGTTCAAAATAGAATACACCAATTCTTCATAAAAAATCTGTGCGTCTTTTTCTGAAGCAAAATAACCATACTTCTCTCCCCATACTCTCCAGCAATTGGCCATACGATGTACCACCTGCTTTACAGACGTCTCACCTCCTATCGAACCATCGGGTTGAGGCACTCCTGCTTTACGAAAATATTTTTGGGCAAGAATGTCTGTTGCAATCTGCGACCATTGTTTAGGTACTTCCACATTGTTCATTTCGAACACTACTGCACCTGTGGGATTACGGATTACTGATGTACGATAGTCGTACTCAAATTGATCGAATACATTGATGTCATCTTTCGTGTACTTACGCTCGAACGTTAGCCCTTTTGGAGTTGGTTTTTGTTTACTGACCATGACCTGAAAATTTATGTTGATGAATTTTATTTGCGTCTTCGTAATTAGTTACGGAGTAACGACGAAAATATCCTTGGGTAGTGAAAAAACGAAGTCATAGATATGCACACCTGTGGATAATCGTGGTGAATAAATTGCTCAAGCAAGCCCACAGCGCAATACGTGCATTTAATGTGAAAAAATTATTTTTTTGCCCCTATTTTTTTGGCAGTGCAACTATTTTTTCTTAGTCTTTGTAACTATTCATTTTTATATATGGAAATAACTGTGTTGCTACTATCATCTCCTATTGCGTCGCACTTTTGTACAATCGAAATTTCATGAAGCAATAGGCAAGCTTCGTTAGTTTTTGATAGTATTTCTATGGATAAAATAATGAACCCCCACCAACCAACACAGAAGAATAAATAGTTGTTCTTCGCTGTGTCTTTATTTCTTTGTGGTTTGAACATACGTTCAATGGTAAAAGTTTTGCATTTTTGTAATTCACCAACCCTGTGCGGAAGATGAATGTTTATCAATCGTTATTGGAAAAGAAAAAAGCCGGGAAGAAATCCTTTGCCATATTAATTGATCCAGATAAAGTATCAGTTGATTCGCTAACAAACATTATTAAGTTAGCCATTGATGCAAAGGCGGATTATTTTTTTGTTGGTGGAAGTCTTGTTATTTCTGACAATTTAGATGCCTGCATATTACAAATAAAAAAGGCTTGCGATATACCAATATTGTTATTTCCGGGTAGCCCTTCACAGATTAGCAAGCATGCAGATGCACTTTTATATCTTTCTTTAATCTCTGGTCGTAATCCTGAATTACTAATTGGCCAACATGTAATATCTGCTCCATTTGTAAAGAAGAGCGGTTTAGAAATTATTCCTACTGGTTACATTGTCGTAGATGGCGGAGCTGCAACTACTGTTTCTTACATCAGCAATGCAACACCAGTCCCAACTGACAAAGCAGATATTGCCATGTGTACAGCTATGGCTGGCGAAATGCTGGGTATGAAACTTATTTATATGGATGCTGGTAGCGGCGCTAAAAAAGCAATTAGCGAAGAAATGATTGCGACCGTGGCACAACAAATAGAGATTCCACTGATTATTGGCGGCGGTATCCGTGATGCAGAAAAAGCCTATCTCAATTGCAAAGCCGGAGCAGACGTCATTGTTATTGGCAATGCTATAGAAAAACAGCCATCCCTGATTAAGGAAATGGCTGATGCTATTCACTCGATACCTGTTACAGTATAACTATCTTAAGTTTTCAGGCTTTACTCTGGAAGGAGCTTCTTTACCACTTACAATAGTTTTGGAACTAACAGCGATTGCTGTAATGATAGCAGCCATATTATCTAGATCAAGTGTACTTACTTCATCACTCAGTTTGTGGTAGTTGGGTTCACTATCCATTTTGGCAGTAGAAATGGTATGCGCAGGAACACCTAAACGTGCAAGCGTCGCATTATCAGAACGGTAAAATAAATCCTGATCTGTATATGGATCAGGGTAAAATGTAAAATCAGAGCCTTTTAAATTTTGCTGTAACATTTTTCCCATATCTGTTTTTTCATAACCGGTAATGTAGGCACTGTTCTTCCCCCACTTTGCTTCCGTACCAATCATTTCAATATTGAACATAGCAACCACATCTGCCGGATTAAATTGCCTTGAAAAATATTGTGAACCAAAGCCACCGATCTCTTCTGCTGTGAATGCTGCAAAAACCAGGGTACGTTCGTTATTGTTTATTTTTTTATAATAATTGGCTAATGTGATAACCGCTGTCACACCTGCAGCATCATCATTGGCACCATTGTAAATACTATCAGTGCCAACTGGAGTTTTAGCAATACCCAAATGATCATAATGACCCGAAAAAATCACCAATTCATTCTTCCTGGATTTACCAGGAAGAATGCCGACCACGTTTGCAAATTTCGTTTCCGAAAATTCATGTTCAGCTTTTATTTGAAACTCTTTGGGTGCCATGTTGGCTAAAATAAAAACAACATCTTTTTGACTTGAAAACAATTGACGTTTCAAGCCGGCAAGCCTGCTAAAATTTTTTTGAAAAGAAGTATCGACTACTACCAATGAGTTTTTATTGCTATAAGCAAGCTCCAGTGCTTTTCTCTGAAAATTATCACCTGCTTTGATGTATTCTACTGCAAAGCCCGATTTTTCATCTGCTTCCAAATTTACTTTTGCAGTAAGCACAACAATATTTTTTGTATCCACATCTGCGCCTTCAAATTTTGCTTTCAGTTCTTTCATCTTTGATCGAAGCATAGAAAACTGCTGCAAATAATTTCCATTGCTTACAGGCTGTAAGCCTGCTTTCTTAAATTCCTCTGCAATAAATGCCGCAGCTTTACAGGCATCAGCTGTTCCTGCTTTTCTGCCCCTCATATCATCGGAAGCCAGCGTAGTTTCAAGGCGTGTTACTTCCTTAACATTAATTATGTCTTCTGCTTTTTGTCCAAAGCCATGCACAGATGCTGTTACCAAATACAGTACTAATAGTTTCTTCATTATTAATTATTGATTACTAATTATTGTATTCACAACTTTTAAAGACTCATCATCTCTTTGAATTTCACCGTTTGTCTACGGCTCACTTCTATTTTTTCGCCACTTTTAAGTTCTAATAATAAACCACCATTAAAGTAAGGTTCAATTTTATCTATCAGGCGCAGATTCACAATATGTTTTCTGTTTGCACGAAAAAATGTTTTTTCATCCAAGCGTTCTTCTAACGCATTCAGCGATTTTAAAATGAGGGGTTTATTGTTCCCGAAGAAAACTTTCGCATAATTTCCTACGCTTTCAAACAATCGGATATCGGAGAGTTTTACAAACCAACAACGTTCACCGTCTTTCACAAATACCTGATCATTTTCAGTGAGCAAACTTTTATTTTCTGCAAAACCATTAGTTGCAGTGGAATGATTGTTATTACTGCCTTCTGATTGATGTAATTTATTTACCGCATCCGCTAAACGCTTTGGTTCCACAGGCTTTAGCAAATAATCCAAAGCGTTTACTTCAAATGCTTTCAATGCATATTCATCATAAGCAGTGGTAAATATTACTTGTGGCGCCCTATCCAATTCGCCTAATAAATCAAACCCTGTTTTACCAGGCATTTGAATATCCAGAAAAATCAAATCTGGGTTATGCGATTCAATTTTTGCAATGCCTTCATCCACATTAGAAGCTTCATCTACCACATCAATTTCAGGATAGTCGTTCAATAGTTTTCGCAGTTCAGTTCTGGCTAAACGTTCGTCATCAATAATAATGGCTCGCATGTGTATTTGTTTATAGAAAATTAGTCAACAATTGGCATTAATATTCTTACTTCTACAATGGTTGGATCAAGTTGTTTGATCTCAAACTTTGCTTTGTCACCATACAACAAACTCAATCGATCCTGTGTGCTGGATAAACCAAAACCTTGTGCATTAACACCTCCGTTTAAGTGTCCCGTATTTTGAATCTTTAATTCATGGGAACCATCATTCACATCAGAAATAATACGCACTACACCACCCTTTACATTTTTACTGATGCCATGCTTAATCGCATTTTCTACAAGTGTTTGCAACATCATTGGCGGCACAGGTTTATCTAATATTTTATCATTTACGTAATATTCCACATGCAGTCGGTCTTCAAAGCGCATGTTTTCCAAAGCCAGGTAATCTTTTACAATTTTCAATTCGTCTTTGAACGAAACCGTTTCAGCTTTTTGAGCATTCAAACTGCTACGTAAAATATTGCTCAATTCGGTGATGGCTGTTCTTGCCCGTTTCGGATCTTCATCAACCAATGCACGTATAGAATTCAACGCATTAAAAATAAAATGTGGATTGATGTGTGCTTTGATGGTTTTTAACTCAAGATCTTTTACCAACTTTTCCAAATGCAATGTATCTAGTTGTTGGCGTTGGCTTTTCATTACATAGTGATAGGTAAAATAGATACAGTTCCAGATAAAAAGTAATGGCAACGAAATAATAAAATTGCCAAAGAATAAAGTGTGAAATGCAGAAGCTTTTCTTCCTTCAGATAACAAGCCACAATTTTGTTCAAAAGGGGTTTGCAAAAAAGCAATAAACAGAGAAAAGACTCCAGTTAATATTAAAAAGGTAATTATTTGTCGTTGTAAACTTTTTAATAAGATTGCTGATTTAACAATCGTTTCCCGCATTAGGTGCGAGAACAAAATTCCCATCTCAATAAAGAATACCAATCGCAGAAAAAGATTTTCTGACAGAGTATCTGTAATAAATGCCAATGAAATATTGATTAGGAAAAAAACGCCCCAACCAGCCAACTGAAAAGCCCAGTAACGATAAGATGGCTCACGGTTCATACAGTGAAATTATTCCAAATTAAAGTGGACAAGCCTCGTAAATATACCAACGGAAAATAACTACTACAAATGGGGTTATTTGTAAAATATTTTAAGGGAAACCACTATTTCATAAATATTTTATGCATGATGATTACCAATATATCGCTTGCGTGTACTAATTTAACAACCGTATCCGTTATCCTTGAAAACATCAATTGTCCATATCCGCATTTTGATCTTGCTTCTCCTTACAAGACAAGCATTTACGCCTCTGCACAAGTAAGCACCGGCCGTGTGGTAATTAACGAATACCTGCCCTGGCAATCTAACGCTTGCGGTACTACTTCAGAATTCGTGGAATTACTCAATTTTGACCCAGTACCTATTGAAATCGGTTGTTACATTGTCTCTAACGGAAGATATTCCATTACAATACCCTCAAATACTGTTTTAGCACCGGGAGAGTTTTATGTAATCGCTGGTCAAGATATATTACCTCAAGGTTGCGGTAACAGAGATAGTACTGTGCATGTGAATTTGAACTGGAATACCTGTCGTTGTACCAGCACACCTATTCCTACCACAGGCGATGGTTTTATGACTGATGGTGGAAATGGCAATGTGAACCTGGTATTAATGGATCCACGCATGAACATTGTGGATGCAGTAACAAGAGACTTACCTGTTGATCCTTCTGTTTCAATTACTACATCTACAGTGAACGGTGGATGTACTTCTCGAACCTATGATTTGAATAGATTGACCATTGACTACGAAACATTGGGCATGTCAACAGGAAATGCTAATAGCTTTGCTCGAAGAACGGATGGTGATTGTGGTTGGGTGAAAACACCGACGCAAAGTGCCAATGCTACCAATAATGCATCGGGCAATACAGCAAGTGTTACTTACGACTTTTCATTAATTGGCGCTATGGATTGCAATGGTGGCGCAGGTAGTGTACATATCATTGTGAAGAGCAATGATTTTGCATCGATCTATCCAATGAGCTACACATTGGCTACTGATATTAATAATATCGGAGTATTTGATCTGAACGATTTTTACACCACAGGAGTGTCTACGACACCACCCGACATAAACGTGACAGGGCTAGCTGCGGGTCATTACCGCATAACGGTTGCTTCTTCAAAAGGTTGCAATCTTAAATCGTTTGACTTCACTATTTTACCTTGCTATCCCGTGTTACTTGTAAAACTGATTTACTTTAAATTGCGCAGTTCCATCAATCAAAAACATGTGTTTGAGTGGCAATTAAACGATGTCGAATTTTTAAGCAATACCACTATTGAAAAAAGTGTTGATGGTTTTTCTTTCACAGCTGTTTCATCCATTCAGGATCTAACTTCTTCAGGCTTGAAAACCTACACTATTGAAGTGCCGGTAGAAATGGATTCTAAATATTATCGCCTCAAAATTTTCAATAAAGATGGCAGCTTTTTCTACGCTCCTGTATTAAGTATTAATGGCAACATTTCATACAGCTTGAATAAAGCTTATCCTAATCCAGCAAATAACCAATTATGGTTAGATATTGCTGCTGAAAAGAATTATACAGCTACTTATCAGGTCATTAATGCCAGCGGCAGAACTATAAAAAGTGGCTCTGTAGAACTTCGTAAAGGTGTTAATACACTCCCTATTTCGCTACAAAACCTGTCCAATGGCTTTTACCAAGTTTTAATTGATAAAAACAACAACCCTACCCAACCAATTTCCTTTCGTTTTGTTAAGCAATAGGAATCATAAAAATAATCTGTAGTTAACAGTTATTTTTGTGCTACAACAGTTAAGCAATGCAGATAACGCCAGGTCCGCTGTTACAAGACATTAACTCTCCGGACGATTTAAAGAAGATCTCAAAGGATCAATTGTATCAAGTGTGCGACGAACTGCGTCAATATATCATTGATGTAGTAAGCGTTCATGGCGGTCACTTTGCTGCGTCTTTAGGTGTGGTAGAATTAAGCGTTGCATTGCATTATGTGTACAATACGCCGTATGATCAGTTGGTTTGGGACGTAGGCCACCAGGCATACGGACATAAAATTTTAACCGGCCGCAAAGACAATTTTATTACCAATAGAAAATATAAAGGTTTAAGCGGTTTTCCTAAAAGAAGCGAAAGTGAATACGATGCTTTTGGCGTTGGCCACTCATCCACTTCTATTTCTGCGGCATTGGGCATGGCGATGGCGGCTAAATACAAAGGAGAATTAGATCGCAAATCAGTTGCTATTATTGGTGATGGAGCTATGACTGCTGGTGAAGCATTCGAGGCTTTGAATCATGCAGGTGTTGCAGATAGTGATGTGTTAATTGTTCTGAATGATAACTGCATGAGCATTGATCCAAACGTTGGTGCTTTAAAAGAATATTTGACAGACATTACCACCTCTCAAACCTATAATAAACTTCGGGATGATATCTGGAACATGTTGGGAAAGTTGCCTGTAGGAAAAAACTTTACCCGTGACATGGCTTCAAAGTTAGAAGCTAGTGTAAAAGGCGTTCTTTCTAAAAGTTCCAACTTATTTGAAGCACTTAACCTTCGCTACTTTGGTCCGATTGATGGCCACAACATTACTAAGTTAGTTGATACACTCGCTGACCTTAAAAAAATACCCGGCCCAAAAATTCTTCATATCATCACAGTGAAAGGAAAGGGCTATGCATTAGCGGAAAAAGATCAAACCAAATGGCATGCACCAGGTTTGTTTGATAAGATTACTGGGGAGATTTATAAAAAGAAATTTGATGTTCCGCAACCTCCCAAATACCAGGATGTGTTTGGTCATACCATTATTGAATTAGCAGAACAGAATGAAAAGATTTTAGGTATTACTCCAGCAATGCCAAGTGGCTCTTCGTTAAAATTTATGATGGAGAAAATGCCGAACCGTGCATTTGACGTAGGCATTTGCGAACAACATGCGGTAACCCTCAGTGCTGGCATGGCTACGCAGGGAATGAAAGTGTTTTGCAATATCTATTCGTCTTTCATGCAAAGGGCTTATGATCAAGCGGTGCATGACGTAGCTATTCAAAAGCTACCGGTTATTTTCTGTTTAGATCGTGCAGGATTGGTTGGTGAAGATGGACCAACACATCATGGAGCCTACGACATTCCATATTTCCGTTGCATTCCAAATATGATCATTAGCGCACCAATGAATGAAGAAGAATTGCGCAACCTGATGTACACAGCACAATTGGATAGCACTACCCTACCTTTTGTGATTCGTTATCCTCGTGGTGAGGGCGTTATGGCTGATTGGCAGCAACCAATGCAGGAAGTAAAAATTGGTACCGGTAGAAAAATAAAAGACGGTAAACAAATAGCTATTTTATCATTCGGCCATCCGGGAAATTTTGCTACAACTGCCATAAAAGAATTAAGAAGCGAAGGCATAGATCCTGCTCATTATGACATGCGTTTTGCGAAGCCATTAGATGAAACACTATTACACGAAGCTCTCAGCAAGTTTGATAAGATTGTAACGATTGAAGACGGAACAGTTGTCGGCGGCTTTGGCTCTGCTGTCTTAGAATTCATGCAACAACATAGTTATAAAAACGATGTACGCATTTTAGGCATTCCGGATCGAATAGTTGAACACGGAACACTTAAAGAATTACATCGCGAATGTGGCTACGACGCACAAGCTATTGCAGCAACCGTTCGAGAAATGGTTAGCGCCAAGTCTATGCAAATGGCAGGCTAATACTTTATATCAAATCTTCCATTCGTAATATCAAGTGCTGCACAATTTCCTCGTGCAGCAAAGTGTAATTCGAATCGTCCAGAAACAATACGTTGGACTGTATCAAAATAAGTGAGCTCTAGCTTATTGCTACTATTATCATTCGATTCATAATAACAATTCGTCAGATCGCTACTAAAGCTTCCTTTGCGTTTAACAACATCATCAAGCACAAAGATTCCTGCCTTCACTGTATCCTGTAAGATGGAAAAACTAATTGCTTCAATAATACTGTTCAATCGGTCAGAGCTTGCATGGCATCGGCTCGCAAAAAGATTGAATACAGTTGAATGTGGATGATCGACATTTAACATTGGAACAGATGTACTTCCCTTTTTTGCATTCCAAATTTTACCATTAATTAAACATCCGAAAGTGTTGGTACCAATGTGTGTTTCAGGAGGAAGTTGTTCTCCTAGATCATCTTTGGTGCATGAATAAAAGAAGATGATAAAACTGTAGGCAGCTAATAAAATCGACTTTCTCATATATGCATTTATTGCATAATGTTAGAAAGAAGTTTTTTATTCCCTTTCAGTAGAAATACGGATTTTTAAAGCAACTTCATGTGTTCCTCATCTGTCAATCCTTCTTCTACTTCATTGTATTCAACCAAAAAATTATTTTTTCCATCGCCAATCACAATGCGTAAAAATTTTTGCTGTACTAATTCAAGCATGGAAAGAAAAATGAAAATGGCATGTATGCGGTTCTCTGCTTTCTCAAACACTTTTTCAAAAGAAAGCGTCCGAGCATTTTGTGCTGTAGAAATCATATCCGCCTTCGTTTGCTCCATGGAATAGTTGTAGCGAACAACGGTGTGCACAGGTCTATTGAAGCGATCATGATAACGCTGCATCACCCGTTCAAATGCCTTCATTAGTTTGAACATCGTAATAGTTTGCACTTCTGTGCCTTCAGCTGCTTCTTCACCAATATGCGATAGTTCTTTTTGAATATTACCACGACGAATCATTAGCATTCGTTCTGCTTCTAATTCGGCCATTTTTGCAGCTGCTTCTTTGTACTTTTTATACTCTAAAATTTTATCCACTAATTCCTGCCTAGGATCAATTTCATTTCCCTGGGCGTCCAATTCCTTACGAGGCAAAAGCATTTTTGCTTTGATGCGCATCAGCGTTGAAATAAAGAGAATGAATTCACTGGAAAGCTCAATATTCAAACTTTCCTGTGCATGGATGTAAGTAAGGAAGTCATTGATAATGCCGGTGATAGGAATGTTGTAAATATCCAGTTCATCCCGTTCAATAAAGAACAACAGCAAATCAAAAGGGCCTTCAAATTGCGGAAGTTTTATCTGGTATGATTCGTTTGTAGCCACAGTAGTTTTTATTAAAAGAAAAGTCCCGTTTAACCAACGGGACTTCACAAATATAAGAAGATTATGAATTAGAATTTAACAGCCAAACCTAAGCCCAGCATAGATTTCATTTGAGCGGCACGAGACATTTTATCTTCGCCGAACATGCGTACTTTATCGTCGTACACTAAATCAAAATTATAAGCAACCTTCAGCCAAGTATTAACGCTCATGTATACAGTATTGGTCCAATATACATCTATGTTAGAAGGTACCGATCTTGAAAAATCAGAAGTGAGGTCAAGGCGAGTTTTCCAATCAACATTTTTGAAAACTTCTTTATGATATAATCCGGAAAAATAAGCACCATATTCTAAACGTAATTTGCGAGCTGGATCTACACCATACATGTCAGCCAAAGTGCGTTCCTGGCTACCATCAGGCTTAACACCGCCTTGATAGTTTAAACTATAAGGAGAGTTGGTAACAAATACCCAGCGTACATCAGGTCCAAAATGGAAACTTAAATTATTAGTTGGTCTGAATTGAACACCTCCGCTAAAGGTTAGGTAAGCTGGTGCGAAAAAACCTGAAATACGTTTTACAGGCGTTTCTGAGTAGTTGTAACCATTGGTGATTTGCGTACGTAAAGCGGTTACGGTACCCAGGCTCCATTTTCCAGCTCCTAGTTTGTAACTATAGCGAGAATAAAAATCTAATTTATCATCCAACTTGCGAACACCCAGAGTTTGTGTATTCACCAGTGCATAACTGATGTCCAAGTTATTTTCCCAAAGATTTTTACCCCAGGTTTTATTAGCCCATAGGCTTAATGATGCCGCGCCAGTAACAGCAAACTTTTCGCCGCCTGGTGCCCAGTTACGGGTTCCACTCTGTCCACCCATAATTGAAATCATTCCACCTTTTGACCAAGCAGAAGCCTCATGAGATTTTGATTTGATATTTGTTTGTGCAGAAACAGACAACACAGCTACACAGGCACAGGAAAACAGCAGAAGACGTCTCATGTCAGTTAGTTATTGGTTAAATAAAACAACCTATAAGAGGTTGTGTCAAAGATAATAGAATATTTGTAAAATCAGTTACCTTTTTAAGCCGTCCCGTATTTCCATTAATAACTGTTCGCTGAGTGTATAAGTAGGCTTGGCAGACGTTTCAGCAACAACCTCTTTTTTGCGCTTCGTATTAGTTATACTTCGAATAATCATGAACAAAACCAGCGCAATAATAATAAACTTAATAACGTTCGAAAGAAACTTACCATACTTAACGGTTCCCCAAACTAACTTGTCCAAATCCTCAGCATGCGCTGCTTTTAGAGCAGGTGCTAGTAGTAATGGTGTAATTACATCATCAACCAACGATGAAACAATAGCTCCGAAAGCAGCACCCAAAATAATAGCAATCGCCAGATCAATTACATTTCCCTTAAGCACAAAGTCTTTAAATTCTTTTGCAAATCTCATAGTTTTAAAGTTTTGATAGGCTTAAGTTAATTCAAAATAGCAGTTTTGTATCCGACCAATATATAATGTGAATAAGTTGATGCACTTTTGCACCCGTTATGCAAAAAGCTAAACTCATTAACTGGCTTTTATTTCTACTGCTTTCATTTATCTGGGGTAGTTCTTTTATTTTAATGAAGATTAGCAAGGCGCAGCTAAATGGCATTCAACTTGGGGCTGTACGCATTTTTTCGGCAGGTTTATTTTTTCTGCCGTTTGCTATTCTTAACTTAAGAAACGTGTCTCTACGCAAACTCCATTTAATTGCTCTTACCGGCTTTTTT
>PSMG01000001.1:12178-74185 GCA_040290035.1 Chitinophagaceae bacterium | reverse complement strand
GGCAATTTATTACCGGCATTTCTATTTGCTATTGCGATTGAAAACAAAATGGATAGTTCGCTCGCTTCCATTTTAAATTCACTTACGCCTCTTTTTGTAATTGTTGTTGGGATTTCTTTTTTTAAAGTAAAAATTTCAAGACGTAAAATTTTAGGGACGATCATTGGTTTTGTTGGACTATTTTTCTTGATTTTATCGAAGGGTGTTTCCACTAGCAATTTCTATTACTCAGGTCTTATCCTAATTGCGACTATCATGTACGGGCTAAACGTAAACATTGTCGGTTTTTACCTGAAAGATGTTGAGCCTATTAAAATGGCGACTATTTCATTAGCCATCATGGCTATTCCAGCAGGAATTTTAGCTGTGCAACACCATATAATTCCTTTGTTTCAGTACGATGTCGAAGCACGTGACTGTATTTTAGTGGCAGCTTTTTTAGGTGTGATGGGTAGTGCCGTTGCAACTGCTTTATTTTATGTATTGATCAATCGGGCAGGAGGTCTATTTGCATCATTGGTGACTTATGTTATTCCTATTATAGGCGTAGGCTGGGGCCTATATTTTCATGAAGCGATAACCTTAATCCAGGTAGGTTGCTTGGCCATTATTCTTGGTGGTGTTTACCTTGCCAATAAATAAAAGCACTAAACCCTAATCAATATTATTGCAAGACTATATTTTAGTGCTTCAGTAACTTAAACAGCCATTACTTCTTTTTCCTTTGTTGCCAAATGTTTTTCTACTAAGGCAATATATTTATCAGTCAGGTTTTGAATGTTTGCTTCAGCATCTTTTGCTGCATCTTCACTCAGTCCATTCTTTTGTAACTTCTTAATATTCTCAATTCCATCACGGCGAATGTTACGAACAGCAATCTTGGCATGTTCGCCTTCGCCCTGGCAACGTTTCACTAGTTCTTTCCTCCTTTCTTCGGTTAATGGTGGTAAAAACAAACGAATAATAACACCATCATTTTGCGGATTGATACCAATATTGGAAGCAATGATGGCTCTTTCAATAGGCTGAAGCATATTTTTTTCCCAAGGCTGAATGGTCAATGTCCGGGCATCCAACACACTAATATTTCCAACCTGGTTCACAGGTGTAGGTGAACCATAATAATCAACCATAATTCCATCTAACATTTGTGGATTGGCTTTACCTGCACGAATTTTTGCTAATTCAGCTTCAAGGTGATTGATCGCTTTTCGCATAGCATCCTCTGCATGGGCAAAAACGGACGAGACATCTTCCATATCAAACTATTTAGGACGCAAAGCTAATAAACCATGCCTAACGATAAAAAAACAAGCCTACAAAACTTCTTTTGTAGGCAGCAAATTTATGATAGCGTATTAGTTTTCGTCAACAGCAATTTCTTTATTGATTGGGATAACTTTGGTTAATGAAATAGTCGGCGTTTCCTCCAAAATGGATTCATCAATGAGCACTGTGTTCGAATCGACAGGTTTTACATAGTAAACCAAAACGTTCATTAGTACAATTCCTAAAGCCGTGAAACCAAAAAAACAGAAGTTGAACCAAATGAACGGGCAAAGAAGGCTAAGCCGACAAAAACCATATTGGTAAGTAAGCAAGAAAATGTAATGTATCGATGATTTAAACCTCTCTCGAGAAGTAAATGATGAATATGTGTCCGATCAGGAGAAAATGGAGAAACTCCTTTTAAAATGCGCAAGCCAAAAACCAGGATGGTATCAAACAAAGGCAATATCAAAACCGAAATGCCAATAGCAAGTGCAGATTCGATGGGAATGGTAACAGAAGAACTATCAGCAACTGTGATAAACTTAATTATGAGAATGGCATTTACTAAACCAATCATTAGTGAGCCGCAATCGCCCATAAATATTTTTGCAGGATGATAATTGAAAATTAAAAAGGCTGCTAAACTTCCCGCCATAGAAAAGACTAAGATTGCATAAGCCGTCATTCCGACCATAAAGAAATAAGCACCAAACACTGACGCAGCAAACATACCCAACGTGGCTGCAAGTCCATCCACGCCATCAATCAGGTTAAATGCATTGATGATAAGTATGATGGTTATATATGAAAGTCCAATGCTAAAAGATTAGGGTAAGGTTTCCAATCCAAACAGACCATGCATGCTCGCTATCCGCAGTCCGCCAAAATGAATTAAGATAGCGGCTACGATCAATTGCCCCAAGAACTTTTTTGTAGCGGATAGCACAACAAGGTCATCCTTTACTCCCAAGAAAAAAGTGATCAGCGCTGCTGCAAAAAAATTTAAACTCGGGATTAAGTTTATTGGAAATAGAAAGAAGTGAAGCCAAAAAGAAACCGCCGAAAATGCCTATACCTCCCAAAGAAGCAATGGGTTTTTTATGCAACTTTCTTGCATCGGGTATGTCGAACAGTTTTTTTTGATCAGCTATATTAATAATGTATGTGATAGTTAAAAAGTAATCACAAACGCCACCGCACTAGTCAACATCACACTTACCATATTACAGCAGAGTTTTGGAGTGAGTAAAATAGTTTCATAGCAAAGGTTTTCGGCTTCTTAGATGCTTGGCTTATCTTATGCAGCTCTGATTAAAAAAGTTGCCCGTACATTCTTTTTTTTAGTAAAAAAAAGGATTGCACTTTTGCAACTCAATGTTCTTATAGATCGGAACTACACTAAAAGTATAAACAACAACAAATAATTTATGCCATCCCTTACTGATATTGCAAGCCAGGTTAGAAGAGATATTGTTCGTATGGTTCATGGAGCACAAAGCGGTCACCCCGGTGGATCATTAGGCTGTGCCGATTTTATGACAGCCTTGTATTTTAAAATAATGAAACGTAAGCCGGGTTTTGATATGGACGGAAGAGACGAAGATCTTTTCTTCCTATCTAACGGTCATATATCTCCTGTTTTTTACTCTGTATTAGCACGTTCAGGATATTTCCCAATTGAAGAGATGGCCACCTTCCGAAAATTAAACTCTCGTTTACAAGGTCATCCAACAACCCATGAAGGATTACCTGGTGTTCGGGTAGCTTCCGGGTCGCTTGGCCAAGGCATGAGTGTGGCCATTGGAGCTGCACTTGCAAAAAAGCTGAACGGGGATAAGAATGTGGTGTTTTCGCTACACGGCGATGGGGAACTGCAGGAAGGTCAAAACTGGGAAGCGATCATGTTTGCACCTTTTCATCAAGTCGATAATTTGATTTCTACCGTTGATTGGAACGGGCAGCAAATTGATGGAACTACTAAAAAGGTTTTAGACTTAGGCGATTTAAAGAAAAAATTTGAAGACTTTGGCTGGCATACATTGCAGATGGATGGAAACAATATGGATGAAGTGGTGGCTACATTAGAGCAGGCTCTTTCCCTCACCAGTCAGGGAAAGCCAATCGCTATTATGATGCATACCGTTATGGGTAAAGGTGTCGACTTTATGGAGAATGACCACAGTTGGCACGGCGTAGCTCCTAACGATGAGCAACTACAAAAAGCATTGGCACAATTGCCTGAAACACTAGGTGACTATTAATTAGTTGTGTTCAGAACAATTATTAAGCATTGAGCAATTGTTCAATGTTTTTTATTTATTGACCAGGCTGGATTACTACTATTGAGCTTTTGTTGCGTCGCACTCTTCGGCATAGGGAATTCTGATGAACATAATGCAGTTCAGCTAACCATCTCCAATAAGCCTTTGTCATTGACCAAGAGCTTCTTTTCTGATTGCAAAAATTCAATGACGTTCCAGGCTTTTTCTTTTTTCACCGGTAGCTGATCAACTAATTGTTTTGCACTTATTGCTCTACCATTAAGCTGCTGATGAATCAATTGATGAATAGCATCGAACTCTTCTTTAGATACAACCAATTTTTTCTTACGGAGGCAATTATCACATATGCCACAAGGAGTATCTTCTTTATCTCCGAAATAGTGATTGATGAACTGACTTCTGCATGCCATATTGGCCGTATAAGCAATCATTTTATCAATCCGCTGAATAAATAATTTCTTTCGTTCGTTGTACTGCTTTAGATCCATTTTAAAATCCTGAACTGCTATACGATTCCTTCTAAAGATCACTTGTGGATTGTCGTTTCGCTCCTGGTAATTGATTACTCGAAAAGCTGTAATTTCTTTAAGTTGTTTTTTGATCTCTGCTTCTTCAACTCGCATCAATCGAGCTAATAATTGCTCAGAAATATTTGTTGGAAAATCAAAAATGCCTTCATAAGTACGGAGCAAAGTAGTTAGTAAAGGTTCATATAGAGGATGGGCATTTTCAAACTCGTAAAGCAAGTTTTTTGTCGTAGTGAAAACAACCTGAGATGGGAAAAAATTCTTCTCATTGAAATCAAACCAGCCATCGGTCTCTAAAGCTTTCAATGCTGCTAAAGCAACTAATCCATCCAATTTAAAATTGTGCACAAATTCATCAAACCGAAAGGTATAAGCAATATCTTCTCCTGTGTAATTTGGTATCTGCAGAAAATTGACCAATGCAGTATACACTTCCTTGATCTGCTCAAATGATGGATAACGCTTTTCGTGCAAGGCTTTCAAATCAGCTATGTCTTCATCGTCATACAACAACACAGCATACGAACGTTTGCCATCACGACCCGCACGGCCTGCTTCCTGGTAGTAGTTTTCTAAACAATCTGTACAATCAGCATGAATCACCAATCGTACGTCTGGCTTATCTATGCCCATACCAAATGCATTGGTACAGGCCATTACACGAACCTGGTTATTGATCCAGTTTTCTTGTTTCTTAGTACGATCATCCGCTGCTAAACCTGCATGATAATAAGAAGCATTGATGCCATGCATCTGTAGCAGGTTTGCAATTTCTACAGTACGTCTTCGGCTTTTGCAATACACAATAGCACTTCCCTGCACTTTGGAAATAATATCCACCAGTTTAGGCAACTTGGCATCGACCTTAAAAACAGAATAGGAAAGATTGTCTCTTTTAAATGATTGTTGGAAAATCTTCTCTTCTTCAAAAAGCAGTTTTTGGCAAATATCTCTTTGCACCAAAGGCGTTGCTGAAGCAGATAATGCTAAAATTGGAACATCAGGCAACTCTTCTCTAAGTGTAGCAATGCGTAAATAAGAAGGTCTGAAATCATAGCCCCACTGCGAAATACAATGCGCTTCATCCACAGCAATCAAATTTACATTGAGTGCCGGTAAGTATTCTTTAAATAAAGAAGTCCCTAAACGCTCGGGTGATACATACAGCAATTTATAAGGACCGTAAGCAATATTTTTTAGTGTTTGTTCTATTGCCCTTCGCGACATGCCTGAATAAATAGCCGCCGCCAGAATACCTTTCTTTTTCAGGTTTTCCACTTGATCACGCATCAAGGCAATAAGTGGCGATATTACCAATGTAATTCCATCTTGGGCCAAAGCTGGCACTTGATAGCAAATTGATTTTCCGCCGCCGGTTGGCAATAATGCAAGCGTGTCTTTTCCGTCCAATACAGCGTTGATAATCTCCTCCTGCAAAGGGCGAAAAGCTTCATATCCCCAATATTCTCTTAATATTTTTTCCAAATTTTTCATTCCCTTCAGAAATGTGAATACATTTACTTAGACCGTGAAAAGCATTGCCCTGACTGGATTTGCTCGTAACTAACTTTTGAACACAAGCTATCTTCTGTTACCCTGATTTACAAAACATAATAATAGTTCAATTCAATTAAAAATGAGAAAGACTGCAAAATTATTTGTTTGCATAGCTGTTCTTCTGGGTATGCAAACAAACAGCCAAAACGCATTAAAGCTTAAATACAAAAACTCGCAGCTTTATGCCGGGATCGATATTGGTTCGAAGGGTGTAAAACTAAGCGTAGTAGAAGCTGCAAAAAATGCTGCCAAAACAGGAGCTTTTAATGTGGTGCAGGAATCTTCCATCAATACTGACTTCATTTCTTTTACTCGTCCCACTTTTTCTGGTACTGTAAATGCTGTGGCAAAATTGTACACGACTGCCCTGAACGATTATAAAATTCCTGCCGATCGCATTTATACAGTTGTAAGCAGTGGTATCAAAGAACAAGCAGATCGTGAAGGGAAAAATGCCTTGGTTACGGAGCTAATTGATTCTTTAAAAAAGCGGACAAACGATCCAAACCGTATGGTGCCCGTAATTGATGTAATCCAGGAAGCAAGGCTTTCACACTTAAGCATTATTCCAAATGAAAAACGATACAATACTTTTCTGATTGACATAGGCAGCGGCAACACTAAGGGCGGCTATTTTCCAAATGGTAATACAAACGTGTTTAAGTTGTTTGAAGTGAACTGGGGCACACGCAGTGTAACCAATGCAACAGAAAAAAGAGTTGGTGATGATAAAAGCATTTCCAACTTCAACAAGAATTTGTATCGAGTATTGGCCGGCTAGCCAAACGATCAAATTGTTTATGCAGTAAATGCAAGCGGTGCTTACAATATGAGCGATAATATGGCGATCAGTGGCGGTATAGCCTGGGCAACAGCGACACTGATGTATCCTGAATTAGTGGACAACGCAGTAGTTCCGGTAGCTTATAATGACGTAGTGAAGTATAGCGAACGATTAGCAAATGATTTTAAATCTGTGACCGATTCAGCTACTATTGTAAAAATGATTGCAGATAAAACTGTCGACAAAGCTGCTGTTGCAGGAGAAGTAAAAAAAGTGACAGCGGTATTTGATCAAAAATCATTAATTGCGGGTACTGGCTTACTGCTTCGCATCATGCGCCAGTTTGAAGGTGTTTATGAAAAGAAACAATTTTTCCTGATCAAGAATGGCCAGGTAGGCTGGATCTCTGCCTATATCGAAAACACCATTACCAACAAGTAATGCCAAGGTTCAAAGTTTCTTTCATATTATTTTCTTCTGTACTCCTGATCATTATTGCAGTGGGCCTGATTGCCACTTCTATCTATTATCTTTTAGACGCAAAAATAGCCCTAAAACAACAGCGTTAATTACCAAAAAAGCAGAGAATCCCAAACAAGTTGTATTGCCGCAAGTAAGCACTACGTTGGTAAGTGCAAAGATGGATACTGCGGCCGTCACTACACCTATTACATCTGCTGATACTATTAATTCAAAGCTTAATGAAATTTATGCTCTGAAGAAGCAAATTCCTTCTGTAATTAATCAAGCCAACGATACTTCTGTTGCTACTACTAAACAGAAAATTTTTGAACTGCTAAAAAAGATAGATGATTTGAAAAGCAGAACAACAAAGGTGGAATCAGAAAATAAGTTTCTAAAGACAATGTTGGAGCAATTAACAAAAGAATTGAAAGCTAAGGAACAAAACATCAGGCTGGTAAGTCAAAGTAGCAGATCTAGTAACGCTACTGTTGGACCAGAAAGCAATAAAGTTTTTATTGCTGACATAAGGGTAAACGCCGTAAATGAAAATGGGCAAGAGACCAACCGGGCAGAAGAAGCAGCAAGACTTGCAGGGAGTTTCATAGTTAGAAGCAACGTGACGAACGCTTCGTTTTACGTAGTGGTGACACAGCCCAATGGAAAGGTTTTACAAAGTTCTTCCTGGGATGGAGGCGCCTTCGAAACAGCAGAAGGAAGAAAGCTTTATACGTCGAAAGTTTTATTGGACAGCGAAACCAAGCGTCCTGCCTTTTCTATTACATCAGATAATCTCCAAAAGGGAAATTATATTGTTCAAGTTTATTACAATGGAACAATGATCGGCAGAAGCAGCAAGACGCTTCTTAGATTACTCCACCTTCTTCACAAACAAGCGGACAGAATTAGCCGCCAAGACCACATCACTTAACGCCATCACTAATGCACCAAAAGTTGGTTGTAAGAACCCAAAAGCAGCTACCGGAATAGCAATGATGTTGTATAAAAATGCCCAGAAAAGATTTTGCTTTATGGTTAAAAAAGTATGACGACCTAAACCCAATGCGGTAGGTAGTTTTTTCAGGCCATTATTCATCAATACTACGCTGGCTGTTTGCATCGCCATTTGCGAAGCGTCGCTCATTGAAATGCCAATGGTTGCTTTAGCCAAAGCAGGTGCATCATTGATGCCATCACCGATCATTACGGTAGGCGCAGTTTCGGTTAAAGCCTGAATCTTTTGCAGCTTCTGTTCAGGCGTTTGTTCTGCAATCACTTCATCAATGCCTAATGTATCACCTAAGCGTTTAGTTTTTGCATAACGATCGCCGCTGAGCAAAATGGTTTTAATACCTTTTTGCTTTAAATAACGAACTACACCTTCTGCTTCAGGCCTCAATTCGTCTAGTAGATCAATCCAACCAATCAAGTTGCCATTCCTCGTTACGTAAATATTGTGGCTATCATCATTGGTTAAAGAAGCTACAATAGCGTAAGAACCAGCTTCAAATCGATTGCCTTCTTTATCTGTTGCAATCATTCCCTTTCCTTTTATTTCTTCTACAGAAGCCCAACGAAATTCCGTTGTCTTCCATTGTGTAGCAATTGTTTTGGCTAATGGGTGATTGGAATATTTCTCCAGTGAAAAAACAATACGCTTAAAATCTTCTTCACTTACATTCTCGCATTTAAAATCTGAGATTTGAAATTTTCCCGTGGTTAATGTTCCTGTTTTATCAAAGACTACTTGCCGGATATCTTTAAACAATTCGAGGCTTTTTGCATTGCGAAATAAAATTCCATTCCTAGCTGCACGTCCTAAACCTACTGCAATGGCAGCAGGAGTAGCTAAACCCATGGCACAAGGGCAAGCAATAACCAATACAGCAATACTACGCATGAGTGCCGGAACAAAATCGTGCAATACAATCCAGTTAACAGACAAAGTAAGTACCGCAATAATTAAAACAGTAGGAACAAAAACAGCACTAATCTTATCAGCCATTTGCTGCATCGGTGGTTTTTCGCCTTGAGCTTGCTTTACCAGGTTTATAATATTGGACAGAACCGTATCATTTCCAACAGCGGTGACTTGTGCTTTTACCATTCCATCTTCAATAATGCTTCCACCAATCAATGCATCTTTTTTAGTCTTTGCAACAGGATTGCTTTCCCCAGTAATCAACGCTTCGCTAACGGATGCATCGCCCCATAAAATTTTACAATCAGCCGGAACTTGTTCGCCTGTTTTTATTAAGATCAAATCGCCTACACGCAGTTGTGTGTTTTCAATTGGAAAAATTTGTTCCTGATGTTGATCATCAAAAGCAATCATATTGGTCATTACTTTTTGCGATTTCTCCAATGCTTTTAAAGCCCGCTGCGTAGATGCTACCGACGCATCTTCTAAATAATTACCCAGAAACACTAGTGTAATAATTGTTGCTGCTGTTTCGTAAAATATATAATCGGTGTTATTGCTCATGGTTCCGATCAAACTATATATGAAAGCTGCAGTGGCACCAATAGCAATCAAAACATTCATGTTAGGAACGCCATTGCGAATACTTTTGATTGCAGAACGTCCGAAGAAAGACATGCCCACAACATAAACAGGAAGCGTTAATGCCAATTGCAACCACGGATTCATTAGCCAATGAATATGAAGCCCAACCATGTGCAACATTAAAATGGCAGTAAAGGGCAGACAGAACAAAAAACGTTGCAAATGATTCTTGAAAAGCGGCTTTTTATCATTCTGGATTAATTGACTATCAGCAGCTATTGAGTAGCCTAACGACTGAATCCCATTAGCCAATGATTGCTTTTTAGTTGCTTCCACTAATTCAAAAGAAACATCACCATTAATTGGATTAACAGCAACGTTTTGGGCACCATTATTTTGAAGAAATTTGTTTACGGTTAATGCACAATTCGAACACGTCATTCCTTCCACCTTCCATTGAACTTTTTCCATAGAGCAAAGGTCGTAAAAGCAAAAAGCTGAAACAATGATTATCTTTTCAACACCGTTGCAAACACTGTTAAATTTGCTGCATGGAAAAGGTCGTTTCGTTACACGAACTAGATGATTTCGCACTCTTTTTTTGGAAGGAAGCAGGTGACACGAAAGTTTTTGCCTTTCATGGACAAATGGGTGCAGGCAAAACAACGACTATTGCTGCCTTATGCCGTGCAAAGGGTATAGAAGATGCAACAAGCAGCCCTACTTTTTCTATTATCAATGAATATGATTCTGTTGCCACCAATCAGCTTCATAAGATTTTACATATTGACCTATATCGCTTGAAAAATTATGAAGAAGCCGTACAAGCGGGAGTTGAAGATTGCGTTTATGGCGGGGGTATTTGCTTTATAGAATGGCCGGAAAAAGCACCGCAATTGTTTGATGAAAAGACGATGCATGTATTTATTGAACCAATTGACGAAGAAAGGAGAAGCATTAAAATGGTGCCGCACAACGAAGTCAGTCTCCATATGCAAGACAAATCGTAATTTGTACGCTCAATGACGAACCAGCTATATGTCGCAACAAAAACCAATTATTAGTCCTTCTTTTTCTTATGAGACCCTTGAGGAAACGCTGGATGTAAAACCCAAAGGAGCCGAACTACATATAGGAATTCCGAAAGAAATTGCGTTTCAGGAAAATCGTATCGCTTTAACCCCCGATGCGGTAAGTGTACTGGTAAGTAATGGGCACCACGTAATCATTGAACATAACGCCGGAGCAGCAGCCCATTTCGGTGACAAAGATTATCAGGAGGCCGGAGCTAAAATTGCCTATAATCGTGAAGAGGTGTACAAGGTGCCCATCTTAGTAAAAAGTGCACCGGTTATTGAGGAAGAATTACCATTACTACAATACAATCAATTGATCATCTCTCCTATTCACCTTACTATATTGAAAGCGGATTTGTTACAGAAGATGATGGATAAAAGGATCACTGCTATTTCCTTTGAAAATTTAAAAGACGATAGCGGTTCTTATCCTATTGTTCGCAGCATGAGTGAAATTGCCGGAAGTGCAGTGATGCTGATTGCTGCACAATATCTAAGCTCTTCCAATCATGGCAAAGGAGTTTTGCTAGGAGGTATTTCTGGTATTGCACCAACAAAAGTTATTATCATTGGAGCAGGCATTGTAGGTGAATATGCAGCAAGAGCTGCCTTGGCCTTAGGTGCTTCTGTAAAAGTGTTTGACAATAGTGTGTATCGTTTAAAGCGTTTACAAAATAATATTGGCCATCGGTTATGGACATCAGTTATCGAACCAAAACTATTAGCTAAGCAATTAAAAACTTGTGAAGTGGCGGTTGGAGCTTTGGGATCGGAAACAGGACGAACACCAATTGTTGTTACTGAAGAAATGGTAAGCAATATGCGTTCTAGCTCTGTAATTATAGACGTAAGTATTGATCGTGGTGGTTGTTTTGAAACTTCCGAAATAACCACTCATGAACATCCTATTTTTTTAAAATATGGTGTAATCCATTATTGTGTACCTAATATTCCTTCCGGTTTCGCCAGGACGGCTTCCCAGGCTGTAAGCAATGTTTTGATGCCTTTATTACTAGAAGCAGGAGATGAAGGAGGGTTTGAATATTTATTGTGGCACCAGATTCATTTACGCAGCGGTATCTATTTGTTCAAAGGAGCACTCACTAACTTTTATTTGAGCGAACGCTTCAATCTGAAATACACAGACCTTAATTTGCTGATTGCAAGTCAGCGCTGATGGAGCCATTTTTACAAAGATTCAGACGAGTTACTTATAGCACCAACTATTTACCCGAAATAGATGGCTTGCGCTTCATTGCTATTTTTTTAGTGGTAGTACACATGCATGTTATTCATTACATGGATGAGAAATTTTTTAACGATGGGTTAATAACGCATCCTTACCTAAAGGCCTTAATATTTGAAGGAAATTTTGGTGTCTATCTGTTTTTCATCATAAGCGACTTTATACTTGAATTACCTTTTGCAAAGTCTTATTTATTGCATTAGAAAAAAGTAAGTTTAAAAGCCTATTATTTAAGACGGCTTACTCGTTTAGAGCCACCATACATCATTATCTTATCGATATTATTTCTTGCGAAAGTTTACGTATTACATATTCATTCTTTTCAGGAGCTTTTTCCTCATTATGCAGCTTCAATAATTTATCTGCGTAATACCATTTATGGTAATTTTTCCAAAATATTACCTGTTGCATGGACATTAGAAGTAGAAGTTCAATTTTATATAATAACTCCCTTATTAACATTTGTATTTTTTAAGTGCAGAAAACAATAGCGTTACTTTACATATTTGCTACTTACATCAATCACCTTGTGTTATAGTTTTTTCTTTTTTCGTGGAGTTGGAAACGTATTTAATTTCTTTTATTTTTTTCTAGGCGGAATATTTTTAGCAGATATATATGTGCAGAAAGTCAATTTGATTAAAAATGAAAAGGTCGGAATTTGGGTTAGCTTCACCACCTTTCTTTTATTTTATTTTACTATTGGAAGCAACCTGTTTTTACTTTTTGTGTTGAAGTTCATCGCTATGATTATTTTGGTTCATACCACCTTAATGAATAAAACCATTCGTCAATTTTTTTCTAATAAGATTCTTTGTGTAATTGGTGGCATGTGCTACTCTATTTACCTAATTCATTTTGCAGTTATTTCCGCTTTGGGAACTTCATAAGCAATAGTGGAATTGATGTCAGCAATAAACTTTATTTGCCTCTATTCTTTCTTGTTTTTCTTATTGCCATTTTGACTATTTCTGCAACTTACTTTTTACTAATAGAAAAGCCTTTCATGAAACCATTAGGAATCAGAAAGGCTTTGGCTAAAGTAAAAAAGCCTACCAATACTTAACGCCTGTCAATCGTGCTAATTCAATTTGAGCTAAGGTCAACTGATATTGATATTGTATTTGTGCTAATTGCACCCGTTGTAAATTGCTGTTGGCATTCAATAAATCTACATTTGTTGCAATACCATTTGTATATCTGGTTTGCGTGACCCACAATGCTTCTTTTGCAATATTGATTTGCTCCTGAACCGTATTCAAACGCTCCAGGTTGGATCGAACATCCGTCAGAGCCTGCTCAATATCCCTTGTATATTGATTGTTTAAACTTTCAATCGCTAACTGATTTTGTTTTACGACACTTTCTGCAAGTGCTACTTGTTTTTTTGTTCTGCCACCATTATATAATGGCACACTTACATTTACGCCCAAAGAATAGTTTGGTTTTATCTCTCCAATTTTAGGTTGATAACCATTGCGTACGCCTGCCTGACCATTAGCACTTAGTGCAGGTTTATTACCCAGTCGGGCAATGGCAGCGTCCAATTCAGCAGCCTTGATTCGTTCCTGTGCTAGTGTATATTCGTAATTATTTGCTTGCGCTAATCGCAAAGCAGCACTATCATTTTGCACAGGCAAGGTAAAATCAAAAGTCTTTGTCGCGTGTGTCCTGCTTTGTCCTGTAGCAAACTGCAATAAGTTGTATTGCTTTTGCAACTGGTTTTGCAAATCTGTTTTTCTGTTTTGTTCTAAGTCAATATTATTCTGAATCGTTAGCACATCCAATCGTAATGCATCACCTCTCTTAAAGCGATCTTCCATCAACTTTTTATTTGCTTCTAACACACTGATCACAGTGTCCTGAACATTGATTGCCTGTTGCAAATAAATAATCGTGTAGTAAATGTTAGCAACTTGCGCTGCCAATTGTGTACGATTGTAATCAATGTTTGTTTTTGCAACCTGCAGACCCTGTCTGGCACGTTCTATTTCTAACTTTGTTTTACCAAAATCATAAATAGGTGCAATGACTTGAATGCCACCATTAATGTTGTGATTTGGTTGAAACTTCACAATATTGGTATGGCCATTTCCGTCGGGAAAAGGAATTTCTGCAACAGGCGCTACATACGTATAGTTGCCTACTGCATTTACAATTGGCTTGTTTGCTGTTGCAGCCAAATCAACATTTTGTTCGTTGATTGTCACTGTTTGCTCCAGCTCTCTAAAGCGAGGAAAATAAGTGAACGATTGATTGATCAAACCTTTCAAATCATTATTCACTGCAACCTGTGCAGAGACATGTTGCAGTGTACATCCAAACCCAAGTAATATTAAAATCTTCTTCATAAATTGATAAGTTTAATGTGCCTCCGCAGCTGCTTTTGCAGCTTCTGCAGCATTACCTTTTTTCACTCGTAAAAAAGCAACTAAAGGCAGAACGGCAATAAAGAAAATAGCGATCAAATGAAATGTATCTAAATAAGCCAAATAATAAGCCTGCTTGTCAATGCGTAAATCCAGTAGCTTATAGGCCTGTGTCATGGAATGATAAGCATCGCCTGTTTTAGCCGCAAGCGTATTGGTTACGCCATTAATAAACTGGTTAAAATTGGTATTGTTCGCATTAGTGTTCGCCACTAAATCCGTGCGGTGCTGCATGTAACGATGTGCGATGTAATTGTTGGCCATTGCAATACCAAAGGCAGCTCCTAATTGCCGTATCATATTGTTCAGTGCAATACCAGAGGCGTATTCTTTCGGCTTCAATCCTGCTACCGCCTGGTTAATCAACGGAAGGTTTACCATTGATAATCCCAAGGCACGAAGAATGAGTGGAAAGAAGAAATCCCATCTACCTACATCAGGACTTACTTGCCCGCTGAAATAACAATAGGCGGAGAACAACAAGAAACCGGTAATTATAAATGGAATAGGTGTAACTCCTTTAGACATTAGCCGCCCAATGACAGGCATCATTACAACACCTATTAATGTTGGTGGCAAGAGTGACAAGCCCGTTTCATAAGAAGTCCACCCTAAGACTCGCTGTGCTAACACCGGGTAAACAAACACAGATGTGAACAAACCTAAACCAATCACAAATGTGAAGATGGTTGTAAACGCAAGGTTTCTATTTTTCAAAACATGCAGATCAATCGCCGGCTGCTTAATCGATAATTCCCACCAGATAAAAGCGATCAATCCAAACACTGCCAGCACAGATAAAACACGGATAAGATTACTATTAAACCAATCTTCCAACTCTCCTCTTTCCAACACATATTGAAGACATCCAATGCCAATCATGAGAAAGAAAATACCTGTATAATCAATCTCAATATTCTTCTTCTGTTTACCCTCTCCTTGTCGGCGTTCGATAAATGTGATGGTTAAAAAAGTAGCAATGATGCCGATTGGAATATTGATGGTAAAGATGAGTGGCCAACTAAAATTATCGATGATGTATCCGCCCAACGTTGGCCCTAAGGTTGGTCCCAAGATCAAACCCATACCAAACAAGCCGGATGCCATCGGACGATCCTTAGGTTCAAAGGCATCAAATAAAATCGCTTGTGAAGTAGATAGCAACGCACCGCCTCCAACACCTTGTACAAATCGCCATGCGACCAACTCCACTAACGAAGTGGATTGCGCACAGAAGTACGATGCAATCGTAAACAAGATCATTGATACTATGTAATAAGTCTTTCGGCCGAAGTATTCTGCCAAAAATCCTGTCAATGGAATGATGATCACATTCGCAATGGCGTATGCTGTAATTACCCAACTTATATCTTCAATAGTTACACCAAGACTACCTGCAATCTGATTCAAACCAACGTTTACAATTGATGTATCAATCAACTCCATTACGGCTGCTGATACCGTTGTTAACACGATGATGAATTTTGCAAATCCCTTGGGCGTCTTCACTGCAGGCATTGCTGCTGTTATCACTGTACTCATATTCGTCAATTGTGAGTTGCCAATAGTGAGTAGAGAATTCTGTGATTGTGAGCAGTTATTCACCACTCGCAATTCACTATTTCACTTTCACATCAACATTTGCACTTAAACCAGCTTTCAAAATTTGTTTCAATTCCGGTGTATTATCAAACTCAATCTTCACAGGTACACGCTGTGTTACCTTGATGTAATTACCGGAAGCATTATCTGGAGGCAATAAAGAAGTTTGCGCACCAGTAGCTTCGCTGAAAGATGTAATACGACCCGTAAACGTTTGGTTTGGATAACCGTCAAGGGTTATTTCAACAGGCTGCCCGATTTTCAATTGTCGTAATTGTGTTTCTTTAAAATTGGCGATGATCCAGAATTGCTCATTATTAATGATAGTGAACAAGGGCTGACCAGGTTGTATATATTGCCCTACTTGCAAATTAGTCTTACCTACTTTTCCATCAGCAGGAGCTACAATGTTCGCATAAGTCAAACGCAGCTGCGCCTGCTGCAATGCTGCTTTACGAGTTGCGATTAACGCTTCTGCTTTCTGAATTTGTGCGGTAGCACCGGTACCCTGCACAGAAGCTTGCGTTACCTGAGTACTACCTGCTACTACTTGCTGACGAGCTGTAGCTACACGGGCTCTTGTATCGTCTAATTGTTTTTTAGTAATGGCACCATCGGCATATAAAGCTTCATCACGATTTAAATCCTGTTGCGCCTTTTGCAATTGCGTTTGTAAAACGCCGGTATTAGCCGAAGCTACATCTCTGGAAGCCCCGACCGTAGCTAAAGCAGCTTTCGCATTTGCTAAATCTGCCTGTGCTTGTAATAAGTCGGCCTGCGCCTGAGAAACGGCTAACTGCTGCTCACGGTCATCCAACTTCACCATGATCTGTCCAGCCTTTACCGTACTGAAGTCTTGTACGTACAAAGAATCAATATACCCTGCAATACGACTTAATACAGGCACCGCATTACTTTGAACCTGTGCATTATCTGTACTTTCATAATGAACCGCATGATTGATCTTCGTAAAAGCATAACATCCGCCTACCAATAAAACCAGGGGGAGAATTACATAAATCGGTTTGAATCTCTTCTTTTGGGTCTCAATCGCTGTTGTTTCAACTGTTTCCATTAGATCACTTTTTATTTTGGGAAAGCAAAAGTAAACCAAGTTTACTAATTAGTAAAATTAGTTGACTAATTTATTTTTTTTTATCTTTGCGTTATGAAAATGTCGGAACTGGATAGGCAGATTATTGATTTCCAGCAGAAAAAGGAAAAAAGCTGGGGCAAAATTATCACTTTGCTAAAGAAGCAATTTGATAATTGGGCTACGGAAGAGTTAACGAAGCACGGGTATGATAATTTTAAGATGAGCTACATGCCGCTACTGGTGAACATTCGCCCTGATGGAATTACCAATAATGAATTGGCTAAAAAAGCCAGAGTTACCAAGCAGGCCATGAGTAAGATCGTAAAAGAATTGACTGCCTTGGGCTATGTTGAAACGGAAGTTCATGGGCAAGATAAACGTAGTTCTAACGTATACCTCACTACCAAAGGAAAGAAGCTTTTGATCTCTGCAAAAACCAAGGTGATCGATCTGGAAAAGCGATACGAGCAATTGTTAGGAAAGAAAAAATTTGATGAGTTAAAGGAAACTTTAGCGAAGATTATTGATCATCACGATGCAACTTGTTCTTATTTGTAATTGAGAATGGAAATACGTTCTTTACAGAAGCCATACTCCACTTCATCATTAGAAGAAACAAGCACTAATCTATTGAGGCAATAATTATTGATCAGGGACTGATAGAGTGCAATCCCTTTTGCGTCCAAATTGCTGCATGGCTCGTCCAGCAACACCAAAGCAGCATCCGTTAGTATAGCTTGCGCCAACTTCACTCTTTGCTTCATGCCTGAAGAATAAAAACGAATCTGTTTTTGCAAGGCTCCTTTCAAGTCTACAATTTCGGCTACCTCTTCTTCTGAATAATTATTGATGAATGATTTGAACCCTTTATGAAAATGCAAAAATTCTTTGAGTGTCATCTCTTCCAAAACCTCCAGATAAGGTGCACAAAAAGATAAATGCTTATATATTTCTTCTCCCGCTAACTGTTTATTGCCAACTGTCAACTCTATCTTGCCTTCACTAAGTTGCATTAGCCCACCAACTGTTTGCAGAAAGGTTGATTTACCAGAGCCATTAGGCCCCGTGATTGCGTAACTATTTCCTGTTGAAAATTGCAGATCTGCATTTCGAAAGATCCATTCGCGGTTAAAGCGTTTGCCTGCACCCGAAAGATTAATCTGCATCTACTCCTTCCTTTAAGTACCGACGAATGATACCTGCTTTCGATTGTTGGATGAAAGCTAGAATGTCTTTTTTAATTTCTCCGTCCGGTATCGTGTCTTCAATAAGTTTCAATGCTTTTGTAGTGCTGTGTTTTTCTATGAAAAGCAAATGATAAATCTGCGAAATGGTATTGATCTGCTCGGAAGTAAAGTTTCTTCTTTGCAAGCCAACAATATTAACACCCATGTACGCTAAAGGCTCTCTTGCTGCTTTAGCAAAAGGAGGTACATCTTTACGAATGGCACTTTGCCCGCCGATATATGTATGTGCACCAATGCGGGTGAACTGGTTGGCTGCGGTAAAACCTCCCAGGCTTGCATAATTACCCACTTCCACATGTCCTGCAAGTGTAACATTGTTGGCAAATATTACATTGTCACCTACTATGCAATCATGGGCAATGTGTGCATAAGCCATGATGAGACAATTTTTGCCAACCACTGTCTTCCATTTATCTTTTGTGCCTCGATTAATAGTTACATATTCGCGAATTGTGGTGTTATCACCAATTTCAGCGGTAGTTTCTTCGCCAACAAACTTTAAGTCTTGTGGGATAGCGCCAATAACGGCCCCAGGAAATATTTTGCAATTAACGCCTATTCTACTGTAAGGCATAATCACCGCATGAGACATGATATGACTGCCATCACCAACGATAGCATTTTCATGGACCACTGCAAATGGTTCCACTGTCACGTTGTTGCCCAATTTTGCATTTGGATGAATTGATGCCAACGAAGAAATGGTACTCATGCTTTGGGTTTCTTTACAATTTGAGCAACTAAATCCGCTTCTGCTACTACTTTATCGCCGACAAAAATAGTTCCTTTCATCTCACAAATTCCTCTGCGTACCGGATTACTTAATTCCATTTTTAAAATAAGGGTATCACCAGGAACTACTTTTTGTTTGAACTTACAATTATCAATCTTCAGGAAATAAGTATCATAGGTATGATCTGGGTCTTCAGGGATGGTTAAGATGCCACCTGCCTGCGCCAACGCCTCTACCTGCAAGACACCAGGCATTACACAATTGCCGGGAAAATGTCCTTGAAAGAAAGGCTCGTTATACGTAACATTTTTTACAGCCACTACTATTTTATCTGTTAGCTCAATTACTTTATCAATCAATAAAAACGGATAGCGATGCGGCAATTTTTTTTCGATACCATGCACATCCACCACTGGTGGTTTATTTGGATCATACGCAGGCGCCTGTTGTTTGCCTTTGTATTTTTTGATGTGCTCTTTTATTTTTTTGGCAAAAGCAATGTTTGATGAATGACCGGGACGGTTAGCAATAATATGAGCCTTGAATGGAACGCCAACCAATGCCAAATCACCAACTACATCCAATAACTTATGGCGGGCTGGTTCATTTGGAAAACGTAGTTCCAGATTGTTTAAAAAACCGCCTTCTGTTACGTGTACATTTTCCTTACGGAACACTTTGGCAATACGATGCACTTGCTCATCGGACACAGCTTTATCAACCACTACAATAGCATTATTTACATCACCGCCTTTGATCAGGTTGTGGTCTAGCAGGTATTCTAATTCATGAAAAAAGCAAAACGTACGGCAAGGAGCAATTTCCTCGTTAAAGTTTTGTATTTGTTTTAACGCAGCATGCTGCGTGCCTAAGACCGGCGAATTAAAATCAATAAGAGTGTTGATCCGATAGCCATCGTAAGGCATGGCCACCATTTCTACCTTCTTCTCTTCATCAGAAAAAGAAATATTGTGTTGCAGCGTGTAATAAACTTTAGGAGCTTCCTGCTTTTTTACACCTGCTTTCTGAATAGCCTCAATAAAAGGTCCGGCACTTCCGTCAAGAATGGGAACCTCTACGCTGTTAATTTCAATCAACACATTATCAACCTGGTTGCCTACCAGTGCAGCCATCAAATGTTCAATAGTGCTTACTCTTGCCCCATTGGCCTCAATGGTAGTACTGCGAGTTGTTTCCACCACATTGTCTACATCCGCCTTCACTATTGGTCCATTAGGCAGATCAACACGTTTGAAAACGATGCCCGTATTTGGTTCTGCAGGTTTCAAAACCATCTCTACATTCTGACCTGTGTGAATTCCTACCCCGCTGATCGTTGTTTCCGTAGCAAGCGTATGCTGAAATTCGTTTGTGTTAATAGACAGCATTGAGCGAAAGTATACAAATATGAGGAAAATCAAGGTTGGATTTTGACAATTGCTTTACCATTGTCCACGTATTGAAACGTAATTTTGCAACTGATGCAGTTCACATCTACCTTAAAAGAATTAGTGCCGGATAGTGTTTTACAGGCGCCATTGTTGTTCGAAGCAGTTCAGGATATTCCTGGTTCTGTTCGTTATGCCATCAGGCGTTATGCAAAGCCGTCTAACTGGATGGGAGAAGATGTTGGTGTGTTGCATTACCATTATTCTTCTTCGAAGAAAGAAAGCAACCATGTAGAGCTTCGTTTTTGCATCAATGGTAATATGTATTGCCGTAAATATCAAAACGAATGTAACCAGTGCAAGTTTCATGCATCTGCTAATTGCGAGGAAAAAATTGAGAGTGTTGATTTTCTGAGCTTTACTTTTTCGTCTACTTTATTGGAGCAATTTGTGAAATCCCGAATCACCACTAATACGTTGACAGATGATGTGCTTTCATTTACCCATAAAATTCCTTTTGCTAAAACCCTACCACTCTGCGGCAAAACAAGAATGGTAATTGAAGCCTTGTTGAATCATACCTACACAGACAGCTTACAAAACATTTACGTAAATGCTCAAACACAAATGCTGCTGCTATATAGTTTGGATTGCATAGAGGAAAAGCAAATTGATGTAATTAATTGTAAGTTTTTGGCGAATGAAGCCGATCGTGAGAAGGTACTAAAAGCCAGAGAAATTTTAATTCAGAACATTGGTGAGCCTATTACCATCAAAGCTTTAAGCCGTAAAGTAGCGATGAATGAATGTTACCTGAAGAAAGGCTTCAAAGAAATGTTTGGTACAACCATCTTTGATTTTTACCAAAGTCAGCGAATGGAACACGCTAAATACTTGTTGTATGAAAAAGGCTTAAGCGTGACCGAAGTCTCAGCTTTGCTAGGCTATTCTTCCATCTCCCATTTTTCCACAGCGTTTAAAAAGCACACCGGTTTGAAACCTTGTGAATTGTTGTTGCGGTAACACGGCAACTTTTAACTTTAGCGTTTTATTTAACCTGATTCATGTTCACAGTCATTGCCGGCACTTTTGTACTTGCCTTAGTTCATGCACTTATTCCCAATCATTGGTTGCCTTTGGTGGCTGTAGCACGTGCTGAAGGCTGGACTGCGAAAGCGCTGAACACAGTTACATTACTGGCTGCTACTGCGCATGTGATCGGAACCGTTGCATTAGGTATCATCCTAGGAAAAATAGGTGATAAGTTGGCAGATGAATATGGCCGAGTTATTAATGTTGTGGCCCCTATTTTATTGATCGTATTTGGTTTGATTTATTTCACCGTGAATTTGCGGCATCATCACCATCATGAAAAAAAAGATGTAGATAGTTACAAACGTTCACATGTTCGCTGGATTTTGATTTTTGTGGTGATGATGTTTCTTTCGCCTTGTCTTGAAGTAGAAAGCCTATTTCTGTCTGCTGGTACTTATGGTATGTCTGTTATAATCACGATGTCTGTTATTTATTCAGTGATCAGCATTACTGGAATATTATTACTGGTCAATCTTGGAAATAAAGGTGTGAATTTATTACCGGCAGAATTTATTGAGCACAATGAAAAAAGGATCAGTGGAATTGTATTGATCGCTGTTGGCATTATTTCTTTCTTCCTGCATTAATCACCATTTCTTCTCTTCGATACTTTCCAGAATGTTGTAGTAGCTCACATACCGGTCTTCATCTATTTCACCATCGATTACTGCCTGCTTAATAGCACATCCGGGTTCATTAATATGTTGGCAATTATTAAACTGGCAATCATTCAATCGCCTGCGCATTTCAGGGAAGTAACCTGAGAGCTCCGGACGTTCTACATCTACCAAACCAAATTCTTTCATGCCTGGCGTGTCAATGATTCTTCCACCAAAAGCGAGTTCATACATTTCGGCAAACGTAGTAGTATGCTGTCCCTTTTGGCTCCAGCCACTTACATCTTGTGTACGAATACCTGCATCAGGAATAATTGTATTGATAAAGGTTGATTTACCTACACCGCTATGCCCACTAATAAGCGAGGTTTTATCTTTCAATAAAGCTTTGATCTCTTCAATACCTTCGCGGCTTTTTAAACTGCTACCAATGACCTGGTAACCAACCGCTTCATAAACTTCTTTTAAATGTTCTAATTGAGCTAACTCTTTTTCTCGGTATAAATCAATTTTATTAAAAAGGATAATAGCCGGTACATGATACATTTCGCAGGCCACTAAAAACCGATCAATGAATCCTGCCGATGTTCTCGGCTCCCGCAATGTGGCAATCAAAATGCTTTGATCAATATTTGCGGCAACGATATGATGCTGGCTTTTTACACGAGGGGATTGACGATTGATATAGTTTTTTCGATCCTGAATCTTAGTGATGATAACCGATGATTCGTTTTCATTCTCCATGTCAAAATCGACTACATCACCAACTGCAATGGGATTAGTAGAGGTAATGCTATCGAGCTTGAACACACCCTTAATACGGGCATTCCAAACCTTACCCTTTTCATCTTTCACTACATACCAACTGCCCGTAGATTTATAAACAACACCTTGCATTATGGAAAAGTACGTAAATAGAGGTAGCGCAAAATTATTTCTAAAAACAGAAATATAAGTGCGGCTAACATGAGTAAATGATATTGCTCCTGGAAGCGAGTACGCTGTGTTACTTCTAAGTTTGTTTTTTCCAGGCGATCGATTTGCTGATAAATTTCCTGCAATGCATCTTTATTGCGTGCCTGGTAATAAGTACCGCCTGTCTCCAATGCGATTCGTTGCAACAACGATTCGTCAATTTCACCTGTCACTCTTCTTCCATTCTCCATGTACATATTGCTGGCGCTCATGCCAATCGTATATACTTTTACACCCTTTGACTTTGCAATTCCCAAGGCAGTAATTGGGTCAATGATTCTGGTTTCAGGTGCTTGCTCTTTACCATCTGTCAATAAAACAACCACCTTACTTTTCGCTTTACTGTTCATTAAATTTTTTACTGCAGTGGCAAGCCCTTCACCAATTACGGTTCCATCTTCCAACATACCACTACGCAGGTTAATGATTTGCTCAATCAATGAGCTATGATCAGTTGATAAAGGAAATTGAGTAAGGCTTTGGCCCGAAAAAATAACCAAACCGATTTCGTCTACTGGCCGCGATTGCACAAAGTTGATGGCCACATCTTTGGCTGCACTTAAACGATTCGGAATAAAATCGGGTGTAAGCATGCTACCGCTCACATCAATCGCCAAAACAATTGAAATACCCTCACCTCGTGTCTTGTTTTTTTGTTCTTTTGTTTGTGGACGAGCTAAAGCAAGAATAACAAAACCAATAGCCAACAGGCGCAGCCAAAACGGAAGATTGCTAAAAGCATTTCGAGTTGTACGCACCCTGAAAGCTTTGGTGCTACTTACCTTAAAAGTGGATTTTACTTTTGTTCGAAAATGCAATACGGCAATAACAGGCAACAGGAATAAAAACGGAAGCATCCACTTGTTGGCAAATTCGATATTTTGTAACCATTCGTAAATCATGCCTTGCCTTCTATGGTTTGAATCGTTTTTTTAATGGTTTGCAACGACTCTTCTTTCTGAATAAGTGTTGGTTCGTATTTCGCAAACTTTACCACATCTGACAAACGCAGTATTTGCAATAAATCGTTTTGAAAGGTTTTATCTAAATTTTCTTTACTCAAATACACTACTAAATAGTCTGATGTTTTGGTATGCAGCTCAAAATCTCTTTTATGATATAAATAATTCCGCAATATGTTTATTAATGCTGTGTACCACTCTTTATAATCCTTGGTGTCAATTGTTTGCTGCAAAATTTTTAATTCACTTATTGCCTTATCATACGCATTGACCACTACCCTCTTTTTCTCTTTAGGCTTCTTACCTTTTGGAAAAAGCAAAATAAATAACAGCAGTAGTAGCAAAGCTCCTATTACATACCAATACCAAGTGGTTCGTTCGGGCTTTTCGACTTCAATAATATCTTTTACCGGGTTATAATCTTTGTTAGGATCCCAAGGCGATGTATAGCTTACTTCAATTTTTACTGGCTGGGTTCGTTCAGATGTATTGGGTAAAATAAATGGAGGCAAAATCCTACTTCCGGAATCCCATGATGTTAACACCAGTTTTTGTTGTAAGATGAGATCTGTACCTTCTTTTAGCGAATCGATTTTTGATTTATCAATGATTTCGAAATGCGGTATTGAATCAACCTGGAACCATTGTATTTCCTTGCCCGCTGGTACAAATACTTTTAACGCAACGGTGAATTGTTCGCCCAACAAAATGCCTTGCTTGGATACATTGAGGGAAACCTTTTGCGCAGCAGCAAAGGAAGAAACAAACAAGCCTATTAAAACAATGTATCGAAGTCCTTTCATTAACGGTTTCTGCTGATAAAAAATCGTCGTAAAATCTTTACATAATCATCGTCGGTGCGAACGTGCAGCAGATCGCTGCCTGCTTTCTTGAAAGCAGCAATAGTATGATCGGTATTGGCAAAAAATTCCTTTTCATATTCTTGCCGAATTTTTTTGCTGCTTGTATCTACCCATTTCTCTTCGACTGTTTCTTCGTCCTCGACTCGTACCAAACCTATGTTAGGTAGTACCTGTTCCATCTTATCGTAAATCTTTAAACCGATCAGATCGTGTCGATTGCCTGCAACCCGCAACATTTGTTCATAGCCTTCATCAATAAAATCGCTCATGATAAAAGCTATGCTATTGTTGCGTGTAGTATTATTAAAATAGTGAATAGCCTGTTTCAGATTCGTTTGCTTTTCTATTGCAGATGCAGAGAGTAATTCGCGAACTAAATAAAGCGCATGTTGTTTGCCTTTTTTTGGCGGAATATATTTTTCAATTTTATCACTGTATAAAATCGCACCTATTTTATCGCCATTATCCACCGCAGAAAAAGCAATAACAGCTGCTATTTCAGTCATAATATCTTTTTTATTTGCACACAAGGTTCCAAACAGCGTACTGGCACTGATATCAATTAAAAGCATTACTGTCAGTTCTCTTTCTTCTTCAAATACTTTGCTGAAAGGATGACCAAATCGTGCAGATACGTTCCAATCAATAAAGCGAATATCATCACCAGCTGCATACTCACGTACTTCTTTAAACGACATACCTCTGCCTTTAAACGCACTGTGGTATTCACCCGTAAACAGATCAGTAGCGAGTTTTTTACTTTTGATTTCGAGGATGCGAACCTTTTTTAGTATTTCTTTAGTAGTAAGCACTATGGCACTTTTACTTTATTTAAAATTTCTTCAATTACGTTAAGGGTAGTAACATTCTCTGCCTCTGCTTCATAAGTTAAACCCAAACGATGACGCAACACGTCGACACAAATACTACGTACATCTTCCGGAATAACATAGCCACGACCATTTAGAAAAGCTTGTGCTTTTGAAGCGATAGCAAGGTTGATGCTTCCACGAGGTGATGATCCATACGACATCAACGGCTTCAATTTTTCCAATCCATATTCGTCAGGCACACGAGTAGCAAATACAATATCCAATATGTATTGCTCCACTTTCTCATCCATATAAATATCACGCACCAGTTGTCGTGCTTGAACGATTTCAAAAGCAGACACAACAGAATTGATTGTAGGAGTTGGCACTCCCTGCACATTCTGCCGCATGATCAATTGTTCTTCGCTTCGTTTTGGATAACTAACCACTACTTTCATAATAAAGCGATCGACCTGTGCTTCTGGCAATGGATAGGTTCCCTCTTGCTCCAATGGGTTTTGGGTCGCTAATACTAAGAAAGGCTCATCTAACTTATAGGTGGTGTCACCAATGGTTACCTGACGTTCCTGCATGGCTTCCAACAAGGCACTTTGCACCTTGGCTGGTGCACGATTGATCTCATCTGCCAAAACAAAATTGGTAAAGATGGGTCCCTTACGCACAACAAATTCATTCCGCTGCTGGTTATAGATCATGGTACCAATTACATCGGCCGGCAGTAAATCGGGTGTAAATTGAATACGGCTAAACTTAGCATGAATAGCCTGTGCCAGGCTTTTAATAGTAAGTGTTTTTGCTAAGCCAGGCACACCTTCCAATAGCACATGTCCGTTACTTAATAAACCAATCAGCAGCCGGTCAAACATATAACTCTGTCCTACAATCACTTTATTCACCTCGTTGCGAAGTATATCGACAAATCGGCTCGACTGTGTAATTTTTTCGTTCATCAATCGAATATCTTCTGCGGTTCTTTGCATAATGGTTATTTAGCATGCACAAATTACGAAGGGTAGCTCAGCAAAAGCCCTGCCGTAATGCAAAAATGCAGCTATTTGGAAGGTGACGATGTATATTTAAATATTCTACAATAATTGAAAGATTATATCTATTTTGCTTGCAGAATATTTAAACAATATTTATGAAACAATACCTTTTTGCCCTATTAGGAACGTTTGTTCTTTTTTCCTGTAGTAAAAATAATGATGGCGGAAGTTCAACTCCTACCAAAGGTCAATTGTTAACTTTAGCAAACTGGACAATCGAGAGTTCAGCTTTCAGATTGGGTACGACAGATTATCCTTTACCTATAACTTCCTGTTTAAGTGATAATATTTTTACGTTTCGTTCCGATAACACTGGGACCATGAACGAAGGTACTGATATATGTAGCGGGTCTCAACAATCCACCAATTTTACGTGGTCTTTTGCCAATAACGAAACTGCGATAAATATATCAGGGGTTTCAATTGCTGGAGTATCGGGTCAATTTAAATTAGTAGAATTAAGCACTACGCGTCTTTCATTGGGTAGAGACACAACTATTTCTTCCGTAAATGGGACATTCATTGTGAATTTTAAACATTAATCATTGAAGATTACATTAACGTGCATATTAGCAATCTTTCTTGCTTTTCTCATTTCTAGCTGTGCTAAAGAATACAGCTATGAAGGCGGTGGTACATTGGCCAATGCTAGAAAGTGTATTGCCTGCTCTTACTTACCTATCTGCGATAGTTCCACATTTGTTTATGTTGATTCAAACGGAAGAAGAATAGATACGACCAGGGGCACGGCTACAATTTTGAATGATACCACTGTCAATGGCATTACATATACAAAGGTTGCAGGGTATGCTACATTTGGGCAAGGGCTTTGGTACAATTGTGCAAACGGCGATTATAAAGTTTTGCTTTCGTTAAGCGGGTTCGGGATTAATATCGACTCTATTGTTCATGCTTTATTACAAACGGTTCAATCGCCCATTCCTATTCCTTCCAATCTGATACAAGTACCTGATAAATTTAGAACATCAATTTTAAAAACAACACTACCAGTTGGAGGCGCCTGGAGAGATACTATTTATAGCCTTTCCTTTCCACCCTTAATTTCGATTTTTCTTGGCTTGGATTATAAAATTTTAGAAAAAGGTGTGACTCGAACTGTCTTCAATCATACTTATAACAATGTGATTCATGTACAGGCCAAAATGGCTGCAACCCTACCTGCTGGTATCAACATTCCATTAACCTATACAATGGATTACTACTTCTCGCAAGATGTTGGGTTGATTGAGGCGGAAGCAAAAAACGGAACTACTTTAATGCAAAACAGCAGGCTGTTTGCTTACCATCTTTAACAGAGATATTTCCCTACAATTGGCAATCGTCTTCCTACACCAAAAGCCTTACAACTTACACGAATGATAGGACAGAATTGATTTCGTTTGTACTCTGCATTATTTACCAACTTCAATACTCTTGCAACTAAAGCAGCATCAAAATCCTGATTAATAATTTCTTTTGGCCCTTGCCTTAGCTCAATGTATTGATAAAGGATCCGATCTAATACATCATACTCGGGCAAGCTGTCACTATCTTTTTGCCCGGGACGTAATTCTGCCGAAGGTGCTTTTACTAAAATATTATTAGGTATAATTTCTTTATTGCGATTAATGTAGCGAGCCAAAGCATAAACCTGCGTTTTATACACATCGCCCAATACACTTAAGCCACCAGCCATATCTCCATAGAGTGTTCCGTAACCTGTTGCCAATTCACTTTTGTTCGATGTATTGAGTAGTATATAATTGAACTTGTTGGCAACACCCATCAATAAATTCCCCCTGGTTCTGCTTTGAATATTTTCCTCTGCCAGACTAAAAGGCAAATCACCGAATATAGGCTTGAGTGTGGTTAAGAAAGATTGATACACATCTTTTATTGGAACAATATCAAATGGGTTATCTAAATTTTTACTCAACCGCTCTGCATCAGCAATAGAATGATCGCTGGAATATTCCGATGGCATCAACAATACATGTACAGCTTCTTTACCCAATGCTTCTACTGCCAATGCTTGTACCACAGCGCTATCGATACCGCCACTGGCACCAAGTGTTGCCTTCTTAAAACCCATTTTTTGAAAATAGTCGCGAATGCCTAAAATAAGCGCATGATAGATCTCGTCAATGTTTTTATCATCTCGCAAATAATCCAATGTGTCTGTGTCTTTACCAACTTCCGTTGCAGCATAGTAATATTTGTGCGCTACGTTTGGATGCTCTTTCTTTTTGCATAGCTCATTCAAATCAAACAGGGCATAATCTTCTTCAAAATATTTTAGCTCTTGAACCAACTCTGCATTGATGTCGTATACTACACTGCCACCATCAAAAACGATTTCCGTTTGTGAACCCACGGTATTGCAATACAACATAGGAATACCGTATTTAGCCACATTGGCTTCTACCAAACTTTTACGTACTGTATCCTGTGCGTAATTATAAGGAGAAGCTGAAAGATTGATCATTACATCTGCACCTTGTTCGATCAACTCATCCATCGGTCGTAGGCGATAAAGAGGATTATCACCTAAGTTCCAAATGTCTTCGCAAATGGTTACCGCCAATTTCTTTCCTTTAAATTCAATTAGTTTTCGTTCGAAAGATGGTTCAAAATAGCGATACTCATCAAACACATCATAAGTAGGCAACAAGGTTTTATGCACCTCTGCTTTTATTTCATTTTGATACAATAAAAAAGCGGCGTTAAACAAATCTTTTCCTTCAGGTCGTGTGTTTCTGGACGGTGCACCTACCAACACGCCAATATCCCATGTGTGCACTTTAATTCGATCAAGCGCTTCATATGATTTATTGATGAAGTCATTGAATTCCAAAAAATCTCTTGGGGGGTAACCGCAAACACATAACTCCGAAAACACTACTAAATCTGCACCTGCGGCTTTGGCCTTATTAATGCCGTCAATGATTTTTTGTGTGTTACCTTCAAAGTTGCCAATATGATAATTTTGTTGTGCTAAGAAAATCTTCATCTTCGTTACGAATTCTATTAGTTCAAAGTTCCGAAATAAAAAATGAATACAACCGTTAATCGCACTATGTATCGCTTTTGTTTGCCAACATTAATTGTACTGTTATTGAGTTGTAGCAACAACGACAATAAGCCGAATGTTTCCAATATCACTATAGACTTGTCAGTACAACGCTTTGAGAAAGATTTTTTTGCCATTGATACTACGCAAATGTTACCCTCGCTAACAGCGCTGCAGAAAAAATATCCTTCTTTCTTACCCATCTTTTTAAACAATATTTTAGGTATTGATCCTCGGCAGGATACAGGCTTTCAGTTCAGTGAAATGCGTCGTTTTATCCGCCAAAATTATTTTGTTTATGATACAGCAATGAAGGTGCATCCCAATTTGGATGAATTTCAAAGCCGCTTAATCAAAGCGTTCAAGTATGTAAAATATTATTATCCCAACTATCATGTACCAAAAGTTATCACTACTGTTGGACCTATTGATGCCCTTGCCAAAATGAATGACAACTACACACCCGATTTTTTAGGCAGAGATTTTTTAGGTGTGAGCTTGCAGTTTTATTTAGGAAGAAATTTTTCTGTCTATCAAAACAACGATTACCAATTAAATATTGTTCCTGCTTTTCGAAGCCGCCGCTTTCAAAAAGAATATATGGTGGCTGATGCAATGTTGATTATTGCCGATGATATTTATCCCGATACTAGCAGCACCAAAACCCTGATTGAGCAAATGATTGAAAAAGGAAAACAATGGTACCTGGTGCAAAACTTTATTCCTGATGTGCCTGATAGTATCATTACTGGTTACACACAAAAACAATTGGACTGGACACGGGAAAATGAAGGCAATGCCTGGGCCTATTTAATTAAGAATGAAGATTTGTACACGGTGAATCCAACTTCTATTCAGGCTTATATTGGCGAAGCACCTTTTACGCAAGGTATGCCTGAAGCATCTCCCGGAAACATCGGTCAATGGTTTGGCTGGCGTATTATTCAAACTTATGTTGAGAAAAACCCACAGCTTAGTTTGCAGCAAGTGCTAGCTACGCCTGCAAGAAAAATTTTTGACGAGAGTAAATACCGACCAAAGTAATTATTCGCTGCGCAACATAAACTGCTGTTGGGCAGCCTTGCGTGCAGGAATAAGTGAAGCAATAATAGCAATCACAAAAACGGTTACACCTACCAAAATAAAATCGAAAAGCTTCAGCTTTACCGGAAAGTAGTTGATCAAAAATGTTTCACCTTGCAATGGAATGAAGTGATATTTTATTTGCAGTAGAGAAAGAATCAGTGCCAGTAACATCCCAATACCGCCACCGATTACAGAAAGCAAAATGCCTTCACTCAAAAAAATGCGTTGCACAAAACTTTTGGTAGCACCTAATGCATTGAGCACAGAAATGTCTTCCTTCTTCTCCAACACCAGCATCGTCAAAGCACCAATCATATTAAAAGCCGCCACCACTAAAATCAAGGACAGAATAGCGTAGATGAACCATTTCTCTGTACGCATTACCGAGTACAAACTTTGGTTTTGCTCGTAGCGTGTTTGTACTTTGTAATCGTTGCCCAACAACTGTTGTAAGTTTTGCTGCACTTTTTCCGGAGTTGTATTTTTCTTCAGGCTTAATTCGGCAGTAGTGTATGTGTCCGGCCCCATCTCCAAAATGCGTTTTACAAAGCCCAGATTGGAAACAGCATATTTATTGTCGAATTCTTGCTGAATAATAAAAGCGCCGGATGTATTTACCGTATCTGCATTCACCGACTGCAAAGGGTCACTCACATTTACTTCTACTTTACGAGGCATATACACGACCAATGGTTGAATATTGCGATCACTTTGCACACCAACGGCATTTTCGACACCAGCACCTAAGATTAAAAGCGGATGAGTAGCATCACCTAAATCATACTTGCCTTTATACACATGATCGGCAAAATCAGTAATAGAAGAATAATTTTCATCTACACCTTTTAAATAAACGATCGATTGCAAATCGCCGTTCCACAACAAACCTTTTTCCTCGGCAGTTAACGAAACTGCTTTTATACCGGCAACACTGTTGATCTTTTTTAATTGCTCTTGCGTAAGTGTGATTTGTTTTCCTTGTGCGGAGCTGATGCGCAATTCAGGATAAACAGAAGAATAAAGTGATTGCACCAAACCTTCAAAGCCATTAAATACACTCAATACCAAGATCAAAGCAGCCGTGCCGAACATAATGGCCACGATGCTGATCCAGGCAATGATGTTGATTGCATTAGTAGATTTTTTCGCACGGAAATATCGCCAAGCAAATAGAAAGTTCAAGTTTGAAAGTTAAAGATTGAGTGAACTAGATAAAGTGCTTTAGTTATTTACTATTATCATCTTTTGCTGCGCCGTATTTAAGATCTTCTTCTTTTATTTGTTTAAAAAGTTCTTCCATTTTAAATACATGATCCAATGTATCATCCAAAAAAAACTTTAACTCGGGTATCCTGCGAAGCTGATGCTTTACACTAGCTGCCAATTCTTTTTTCACCTCCCATTTACGATCCACAACTATCTTCAATACTGCTTTGGCATCTTTATTTGGAAAAACACTGAGATATATTCTCGCCTCTAAAAGATCAGGTGTCACCTTCACGCTTGATATAGAAACCATACCGCCATGTACCATTGTTAGACCTAATCGTTGAAAAATAAGGTTGATCTCTTCCTGCAACAACCCACCAATTTGTTTTTGTCGTTTACCTTCCTGCATGCTCTAACATTTTATTAATAGTTTACAAATGTTCATTTCTATCCCGAACGCAGTAAAATTAGTTACTTTGCGCCTTTCTGCAGAAGCAGTCAGCTATTCATGAAGAAGTATTCACGCATTTTTCGATACGTAGGACAATACAAGAGCTCTGTTTTTTTCTATTTTCTTTTTTCGGTACTCTCGATTGTATTCTCTATTCTTTCAATTGGCATGCTGATGCCTTTTTTGGAATTGATCTTTAAAGGGGATCAATCGGGCATGGGCTCTTTAGTAAAAGGCTCAAGTAATCCTGTTGTCAATTATATCCGCAATTTTCTGATCAATAATATACAATCGAATGGCAGCGAAATAGAAGGAAAGGTAAGGACACTTGGTTTGATTTGTATCTTAATCATCATTTCCATCCTTCTAAAAAATTTATTCCTTTACCTGTCGAACTATGTACTTAATCCTTTAAAGAACAAGATCGTCAATCAACTTCGTTCTGAACTATACGAAAAAGTACTGCATTTACCAATTGGCTACTTCACAGAAAAAAGAAAAGGCGACATTATTAGTCGTATTACCAATGATGTAGGCGAAGTAGAAGGTTCTGTTGTAGGTACTTTGGAAGGTTTGGTGAGGGATCCATTGACCATTGTTTTCAACTTTGCCTTCTTATTCTTTCTAAGTCCTCAGCTCACCTTATTCTTACTTGTGTTCATTCCAATTATGGGATTTGTTATTTCACGAATTACCCGTTCTTTAAAAAGACACTCAACAGATATTGCGCACCGTTATGCCGATTCGGTATCTATATTAGATGAAACGCTTTCTGGTTTACGAGTGATCAAAGCATTTAATATTGAAGGTGTATTGCGCAATAAATTCTTTTCCATCAATGATCAATTGCTTACTGCCAAAAATAAAATTGGTTATCGTAGAGACCTGGCTTCACCTGCATCAGAATCGATGGGAGTGATTATGTTCACCGCCATTTTATATTTCGGTGGACGATGGGTGTTGTCACAACAAATACCACTCGAAGCATCTGCTTTCATCGGTTACCTCGCATTGTTTTACAATATTATTACGCCGGCTAAATCATTATCTACTTCTGTAAGCAATATGCAGAAAGGTTCAGCGGCCATTGCCCGCATTGAAGAGGTATTGAATACGCCAAACACTGTTGATGATAACATGAATGGCAAGGTAATGCATCAATTTGAGCAGAGCATTGAATTGAAAAATGTATTTTTCGATTATGATGACGTACCCATTTTGAAAGATATCAACCTCAAAATAGAAAAGGGAAAAACGGTGGCACTAGTTGGCTCGTCTGGTGCAGGGAAATCAACCTTAGCCGACCTTATTCCCCGCTTTCACGATGTAAGCCGTGGTGAATTGTTGATTGATGGAGTGAATATAAAAGAGTACTCGTTAAAATCAGTTCGTGATCAAATTAGCATCGTTACACAAGAACCAATTTTATTTAATGATACCATTGAGAATAATATTCGCATAGGCAAACAAGATGCAGATCAAGAGGAAATTGAATATGCATCAAAAGTGGCTAACGCCTTTAATTACATCACCAAAAAAGAAGCAGGTTTTAACACCAACATTGGCGATAGAGGTACTAAGCTAAGTGGTGGCGAACGTCAGCGCTTAACCATTGCAAGAGCTATAGTGAAAAACCCGCCGATTTTAATTTTAGATGAAGCAACATCTTCATTAGATACAGAAAGCGAACGCCTGGTGCAGGATGCTATTTATAAAATGATGGAGAACAGAACATCGATTGTTATTGCGCATCGTTTGTCTACTATTCGACATGCTGATGAAATTATTGTATTGCAAAAAGGTGAGATTGTAGAACGCGGAACCCATGAAGAGTTGATGAAGAAAGGCGGATATTACTATCGTTTGGTACAAATGCAGGAAGTAAAATAATGGATGCTATAAATAACAATATTGCCTTGATTGTTCACACGTGTGACCGCTACGAGTTTTTATACAAAGGCTTCGATATTTTCTTTTCCAAATACTGGGACTTCAATATTCCTTGCAAGTATTATTTTGCTACTGAAGAAAAAGATGCAATTGTCAATGGTTTTCAGAATATTCATTCTGGTAAAGGACAATGGACGGATCGCTTGGCTTTTTTGCTTAGAGAAAAGATCAAAGAAAAATATGTGCTCTACTTCCAGGAAGATATGTGGCTTACTAAGAAAGTAAATGCACAATTCTTTTCTGAGTTGTTTGAACCTACCAAAAACAATAACTGGAAGCAGGTAAAGTTACACAGTTCTGAAGTTTACAAAACGAACCCCACTGATCTGTTCATTCAAGGCTTTAATGTGGCCAAAGTGGATAATGCTACTTCGGATTTTTTAATGTCGCACCAGGTAACTTTATGGGATCGTGAGTTTTTTTTACAACAATTACCAAAGGATGAACATCCGTGGCGTAATGAGCGCAAAGGAACAAAGCGACTAAAGAAATTAAATCCAGACATTTTTCATATTGATTATTTCGCGGAAAACGGGAAACCGCCTATCAATAAAAACCATAATCCCATTGGCAGAAGTGAATATTTAACCGTATCGGAAAATGGAATGCTCAATTGGGCTGCAACGCATTTTATTAAAGAACTTTCGTCTGGAAACGAAGCAGAGAAAGCCTATGCACAAGCATTGCAAAATCATTTAGACAAAGGTCTTACACATGATGGTAAGCCCAAACCACGTAAAGAAGATATTTTCAAGAAGATAAAAAATAAGTTGAGAGGAAGATAAAAGCCTCCGCGATGCGGAGGCTTTTATCTATTTAAGTACTTCTCTCGAAATCACCAGCTTTTGTATTTCACTGGTCCCTTCACCAATCGTACACAGCTTAGAATCTCGATAATATTTTTCCACCGGAAAATCTTTGGTATAACCATAGCCACCAAAAATTTGTACTGCATCATTTGATACCTTTACCGCCACTTCACTTGCATAATATTTTGCCATAGCCGCCACTTTCGTCACGGGTTGTTTGCGTTCTTTCAAATCACAAGCTTCCAGCGTTAATAGTTCTGCTGCCTGAATTTCAGTACCCATGTCTGCCAGCTTAAAAGATATACCCTGGAAAGAGGCAATAGGCTTATCAAACTGGTGTCGTTCTTGTGCATATTGCAAAGCCGCTTCATAAGCTCCTTTTGCAATGCCCAAGGAAAGTGAAGCAATTGAAATTCGTCCACCGTCTAACACTTTCATAGCTTGTTTAAAACCTTCACCTAAACTACCTAAACGATTGGCATCTGGTATCACACAATTTTCAAAGATCATTTCTGCCGTTTCAGAAGCTCGCATGCCCAATTTGTTTTCTTTCTTTCCACCGCTAAAGCCCGGCGTTCCTCTTTCGACAATAAATGCAGTTGCATTGTCTTTAGTACGAGGTTCGCCTGTGCGGCAAATAACCACCGCTACATCTCCACTTTTACCATGCGTGATCCAATTCTTTGTTCCGTTAATGATCCAATTGTCACCATCGCGTGTTGCTGTGCATTTCATATTACCGGCATCGCTTCCTGTATTTGGTTCTGTTAAACCCCAGGCACCAATCCATTCAGCAGTAGCAAGCTTTGGAAGATATTTTTGTTTTTGTGCTTCGTTTCCGAAGGTGAGAATATGGCCTGTACACAAAGAATTATGTGCTGCCACACTTAAACCGATAGAGCCACACACTTTAGCAATTTCTTCAATGACAGCTTTGTATTCAAAATAAGAAAGTCCGGTACCGCCATATTGTTCCGGCACCAGCACGCCCATCATTCCAAGTTTTCCTAATTCTTTAAAAATATGTACGGGAAATTCCTGCGATTCATCCCACTCCATTATGTGTGGTTTAATGTGTTGCTGAGCAAAAGCACGGGCTGTCTGTGCCACTTGCAACGTTATTTCATTTGTCTCAAAATTCATATAGCATTTTTTAAGCGATGCGAAGATAATCATCTAATATTTGAAGCTGTTTTTCATTTAGAATAGTAGCTTTAGCGCCATGCAAGAGATGATTTATCATAAACATATAAAACAACTTGATGGTTTACCCGGGTTGGCCATTTTGTTGGTGTTGGTGGTTCATCATTTCAATCACCTTCCGTTAGAGCCCTACTTTATTTTGGCTTTGCAGGTGTAGATCTGTTTTTTGTATTATCTGGTTTTTTAATATCCGGCATGTTATTACGTACCAAACATTTGAACAATTATTTCAAAGTTTTTTTCTAAGACGTATACTTAGAATAATGCCACCATATTATGTCGTTTTAATTGCCTTTGCATTTATCGCGTCACATTACTTCACCACTAAATCATTTGACAAATACCAGTTTTATTTCTGGACCTATACTAACAATTATCTCATACTACAAAAAGGCTTTTTTTGACCTTTGAGTCATTTATGGAGCTTATCAATTGAGGAACAATTTTATTTATGCTGGCCTTTTATAGTGTACATGCTTCGGCCTCGTTCACTCATTATTTTATGCTGGGTGCTGCTGTTCAATTGTATTTTAGTAAGAATTATTTTAATCAACCCTTTGCTTGATTATGGCTTACCATTAGCACACCTTGATGGATTGCTTACAGGAACATTGATAGCTATATCTTTTTTTACTAATCAAAAAAAGAATGAATAATTGGTATAAGCGGGCCTTTGTCTGGAGCTTGTTTTTTTATTGGCTTATACTATTGTAGCAGTTACACTAACAGATGAGGTATGGACAACAATAGCACCTTTTCGGTTTACCGTTGTAAGTATATTTTTTGGAAGTTTGTTATGTTTTTCATTGCTGAACAAAAAAAGCAGCACAATTTTTTTCTGTACGATGGCTTATTTTTCTCGGCAAATACGCCTATGGCATTTATATGTTCGATAGTTTAATTATTCACTTTAGTAATTGGGCTGGCGCCGATGGAATGAGTCCTAATTACAAATTAATCTTCAATGCATTTCTAATTATACCTGTAATTATTACTTCGGTTCTTAGCTATCACTTATATGAAAAATGGTTTTTGAAACTAAAACCTGTTTATACATAAGAAAGGATATATTGAATTTGAAGTAGCTCATCTTTACTAAACTGCAAATTATTGAGGCATTGAACGGAATCTTCCACCTGTTCTTTTTTACTGGCGCCAATGATCACCGAAGTAATACGTTCGTCTTTCAACACCCAAGCCAAAGCCATTTGTGCCAGAGATTGGTTTCTCTCCGCAGCAAGTTCATTTAACTGTCGTACTTTATTTATGGTTTGCTCGTTAATTATTGTCGCCTCGATGGCACCATTACCTCTTCCACTTGCTGCTCTTGAATCTGCAGGAATTCCGTTCAAATATTTGTTCGTAAGTAAACCTTGCGCCAATGAAGAAAAGGTGATGCAGCCAACACCATTTTTATCTAATACATCCAACAATCCATTCTCCACCCAACGCTCCAGCATCGAATATTTTGGTTGATGAATTAACAAAGGCGTTCCTAAACGTTTTAATACATCAATTGCTCTCTGCGTTTCACCAGCATTATAACTGGAGATACCAATATATAGTGCCTTTCCATTTCGAACCATTAAGTCCAAAGCACTCATTGTTTCTTCCAGTGGTGTGTCCGGATCAGGACGGTGATGATAAAAGATATCAACGTAGTCAATCCCCATTCGTTTTAGACTTTGATCTAAGCTAGCTACTAAATATTTCTTTGAACCAAAATCACCATAAGGTCCCGGCCATATGCCCCATCCTGCTTTTGAAGAAATGATTATTTCATCACGGTAAGGTTTTAAATCTTGTTTCAAAATCTTACCAAAAGTTTCTTCTGCAGCACCTGGTGGCGGACCGTAATTATTGGCTAAATCAAAATGCGTAATGCCATTATCAAATGCCGTATGAACAATGCTTCTGCATTTTTCATAATCATCTATTGCACCGAAGTTATGCCATAGGCCAAGCGACAAAGCCGGTAATAAAAGTCCACTTTTACCGCATCGTCTATAAGCCATGTTGCTGTATCGATCTTCCTTTGCGGTATATACCATCAAACAATTTTTACCAAAGTAACAAACAAAAAAGTCCTGCAAAAAAGCATGACTTCCATCTTATTATTTTCAACTTCATTACACGTCTATTCTGGCATACTTCGCATGGCTTTCGATGAACTCCCTTCGAGGCGCTACGTCATCTCCCATCAACATACTAAAGATGCGATCGGCTTCGGCAGCGCTTTCTATTGTTACCTGCTTTAATGTCCTGGTGGCAGGGTTCATTGTTGTTTCCCATAACTGCTCTGAATTCATCTCACCTAAACCTTTGTATCGTTGAATGTTAACACTATCCGGATTTCCACCACCCAGGCGCTGTACCAATGCCTTTCGTTGCTCTTCGTTATAAGCATATACTTGTTCTTTACCTTTCTTTATTAAGTATAATGGTGGTTGAGCAATATATACGTAACCCTGCTCTACCATCTCCTTCATATAACGATAAATGAAGGTTAGAATCAAGGTGGCAATATGGCTTCCGTCTACATCGGCATCGGTCATGATGATCAACTTATGATAGCGAAGTTTTACCAGGTTCAATGCCTTTGGATCTTCAGTTGTACCAACCGTAACCCCTAAAGCGGTGTACATATTGCGGATCTCTTCGTTCTCATATATTTTGTGTTCCATTGCTTTCTCTACGTTTAGAATCTTACCGCGCAATGGAAGAATAGCCTGATAGCTTCTATCACGACCTTGCTTGGCTGTACCACCTGCTGAGTCACCCTCAACCAAATAGAGCTCGCATTTTTCCGGATCACGTTCCGAACAATCAGCCAGCTTACCTGGTAAACCACCACCGCTTAACACACTCTTACGCTGCACCATTTCACGAGCCTTCTTTGCAGCGGCTCTTGCCTGTGCTGCCAGAATTACTTTTTGAATGATGTTTTTTGCTTCCTTTGGATTTTCCTCCAGATAAGATTCTAAGGCGCGTGATACAGTAGTATCTACAATACCCATCACCTCGTTGTTTCCGAGCTTAGTTTTTGTTTGACCTTCGAACTGAGGTTCTGGTACCTTAACCGAGATAATAGCACTCAAGCCTTCACGGAAATCATCACCTTCAATGGTTACTTTGGCTTTTTCGAACATGCCGTTCTTATCGCCGTAACTTTTGAACACACGTGTTAAAGCACGGCGAAAGCCAGCAACGTGTGTACCACCTTCGATAGTGTTGATATTGTTTACGTATGAGTAAATATGTTCGTTGTAAGAAGTGTTATAAGTCATAGATACTTCTACAGCCACATTATTTTTTTCATCCCGACCATCTACAAACAATGGCTTTGGCAATAAAGACTGACGACCTGCATTAGTATCCAACATCTCTACAAACTCTACGATGCCACCCTCGCTAAAGAAGGTTTTGGTGTAGGTCAATCCAGCTTTCTCATCTTTTTCACGCAAATCGTTTAAGGTAATACGTAAGCCTTTATTCAAGAAAGCCAGCTCACGTAAACGACTTTCTAAAATGTCTTTGTTATAAACTGATGTAATAAAGATGGTATCATCAGGCCAGAAGTGAACCTTTGTACCACGTTTTTCAGTAACCCCAATTTCACGAACAGGGTACTGGGGAACACCAATTCTGTATTCTTGTTCAAATATTTTGCCTTCACGGAAAACATTTACATGCAAACGGGTACTTAATGCGTTTACGCAACTCACACCCACACCATGCAGACCACCGGAAACTTTGTAAGAGTCTTTATCAAACTTACCACCAGCGTGCAGCACTGTCATTACTACTTCCAGGGCAGAGCGGCCTTCTTTGGCGTGGATGCCTGTAGGAATACCGCGTCCATCGTCTTCTACAGAGACAGAGTTGTCTTCGTGGATAGTAACAATGATGTTCTTACACCAACCGGCAAGAGCTTCATCAATAGAGTTATCTACTACCTCATACACTAAGTGGTGCAAACCTTTTACGCCAATATCTCCAATGTACATGGCAGGACGCTTACGTACTGCTTCCAAGCCTTCTAAAACCTGGATACTATCGGCACCATAACCAGGAGCTACTGTAGAAGTTGCGGAAGTTGTAATTGTATCTAAAATATCACTCATTTTCAAGCTAAAATTTAAGCGCTTTGATAGCGCATGACCATTCTTGCAAATATACCGAAAAGATGAGGTTCTTAAGCCTTTAAATAGTTTAAAATGGGCTTAGAAAAGATGGGGCAGTTCTAGCAGTTGCGTCTTTATTATTATTGGTAGTGGAATTACTGGCTGATGCAGCACCTTCGGCTTTATCTAATGTTTTATCAATTGTCTGATCCGTTTTTTTATTTACCCGTTCATCGATCTTTTGTTTTATTTTCTCTTTAAGGTTACCAAATTGGGTATGACCAACACTAAACAATAGTACAGACAGCAGAAGCAATAAGCTTAGGCAAACAAATGTGGCAGAAATAGTAATGTAAGTCAATCATATAAACATATGGTTAAACCGGCTTTTCCTTGATAGCTTTGGCTACAGCTTCAGACTTAGAATTGATAGGCCCCTTTTTATATATGTTGTTGATGTGCGAACGAACCTTACCTATACTAATAGTACAGTGGTCAGCGATCATTTTATAGCTATCACCGTTAACCAAACATTGTAGTATTGTGCGTTCTCTACCTGAGAGTGTATAGTTGTTAGTTATCTCTTGTTCTTTGTGTTGAAAAAAAGAAAGCACTTTTTTTACAATAGATGCGCTCTTAGATGCTCCTCCCTGCTGCACTTCCGTCATTGCTTCAATTATTCGAATAGGTGATGTTTTTTCAACAAGTAGCCGGTAGCGTCGCGAGGATAGCATCAAAGATTTTTTGATCGTCTTCATATACTGTGAGGATAAGAATATTGACCTGAGGAAATTGTTCTTTGATCAATGCTGTTGCCGCAATGCCATTCATGACAGGCATATCAATATCCATTAAAATAATATCAGGCAGATCAGCTACAATTTTTCCCAAAATAGATTCTGCAGAAGAAAAAGTGGCTATCACCTCAAATCCGGGTGTATCCTCTATAAATCCAGCTAAGCTTTCCCTGAATGTGGTATTGTCTTCGCATAAAGCAGCTTTGATAGGCTTCATATCGGTAAGTTGCCCATTTATAAATAAGGGGCAATCATATATTCATCGTATTGGAGCTGCAAAGATGATATTTGATCCATCTTTTGATGACTCAATGGTTAAAGCACCTTTACTCAGCGCAACACGTTGATGCATATTTTTCAAACCATTGCGATTGGTGGCTATTGTGCTGTCAAAACCAACACCATCATCCTTGACAGATAAAATTATTTGATGGTGCTGCGTCAATAATTCAATAAACACGTTTTTTGCTTGTGCATGTTTCAAAACATTATGAACGGCTTCTTTAAAAATAAGAAAGAGGTTGCACCTTAAGTCCATTGCAATTTGTTGCTCAGTGGTCCCCTGTATATCGAAATAGAATTTGATATTCCGGGCTTCTAACAGCGGAATGGCATATTCACGCATAAGAATAATCAGATCCTCCAGCTTATCCTTGTTTGGATTAATAGACCAAACAATATCATCTATTGCTTCTAGTGTATTTTCGGCAGATTGACCATTTTTTTGAAAGATGGTATTAATGTCTTGCTGAGCAGCGTTCTTTTTTAACTTCCTTGTAGCAGTCTTACTTAGAATGTTAATGCTTCCCAGCGCAGCACCAACATCGTCATGCAAATCTCTTGCAATAGCCAGTCGGAGCATTTCTATTTTGTAGCGTTGTTTTAATCGCTGCATGGGAATGACATTAATTATAGAAAAAACGCTTGCTATCATCACGAATAAAAACCATGGCCGCTTGTAAAAAGGCAAAATAATATCAAAAGAAAAAGTGGCGGATGTTGTGCTCCATCAACCTTTCGCATTTTCGCCCAATACTTTGAACGTATATTTTCCGGGAGGTAATGAAGCATAATTAACTGCATTCGTACTCACCTAGTTACTCCAGTTTTTATCAAAGCCTTCGAGCGTGTATTTATAACGAACTTTTTTTCATCTATAAAACTGGCTCCCGCAAAAGTGAACCCAATAGAGTTTTGTGCACTATTGTATTGCACCAGTGGTTTATTATAACTGTTTGTATCCGGCTTTCCCAATACCCTAATAACAGTAATACTAACCAATGGCGAAACTGTTGCCTCTTGATCCTCTAACTTGATTTTAGTAATGCCCTCTGCTGTCAATGTCCATAACCAATGTTTATTTTGATCTACATAAACATTAAAAACTTCTGCGTTTAACAAACCATCGCCAGTAGTGTAGTGTATCCATTTATTTGTAAAGTATTGATATTGATAAACACCATCACAGGTGGCAAACCAGATTGCCTTGTCACCCTGTTTAGCAATATCGGTAACACGAGTGCATGTAAGCTTTGCGTTTGCAGTCTCATTTATTATTCTATATCCATCATTTGTTCTAACGGCCCGTTAAATTCCACCGTAACGTGTTCCAATCCAAACATTGCTATACTCGTAGTATAGAATACTCCTGATGTATTCATCATTCAACCCTTGCCTGTCATTTATAAAATATTCTGTCTTGTATTCTGCCTTATCACCTTTGAATACATAACTGATCTGCATAACTCCGGACGCATTGTCACCTATCCATAAGCATTGACTTTTTTCATCAATAGATATGCAGGTGCAAAAAGCCGGTTTCCCATAACTGTTCATTGGTTGATAAGTATCAACTTTTTTTCATTTACAATATGAAAGATGCCCTCTATTCCAGCAAGCCAAATATTGCCCTTACTGTCCTCCACTATTTTTTTAGCTTTGATCAATTTGTCATTGAAACTGGCAAAATATTTCACCGGAATTAATTTACCTCCGTCCTGCTTCATGCACCAAATTCCCTGACCCCACATGCTAATACAAATATTTTTTTATGATCGACATGCGCTACTCCAAAATAAGCTGGCTTAGGTGGAGCAAACGTATGTTTTTTGCATATCATTTTTTATTGTGTAAATGGCTTTTGCATTAGTTGCCCAAATTGTGCTATCGAACTGAACAATGGCTCCGCCGCCTGCTGCTAATTCTTTAAACAAAAATGACTGCATTTTTAAAGTTTGCAATTTTTATGATCCCAGGTTCGTTGACAATCCAAAGATTATTTTTAAGATCGCAAAACACAACTGAGATGTCATTATTTATTTCCACTGGTGCCTGAAAGATTTGACCATTGCCTTTAAGGTTAAGTTGAATAAGTAGTTTAGAAAGGTTGATACACCATAAACCCTTATTCATATTTCCCAAAAAAAGGAATAGGTTTGATTTGATGGTCGATAGCTACCTGTTGTTTTCCCTCCAGGCTATTATTTCGATAACCTTCATATGTTTCGATATAATTATTATTTGCTGCAGCACGATGAACCCATATTTTTTGTTGTGTTTTTTTGTTAACTAGACAATGTTTTGCCCCTTGAAAAAAAGACGATAGTTGTGTAAGGCAAAGACTAAAAAAATAATTCCCATTCAGTAGCGATCCAAAGATTATTCCATCGATCTCTTTCTATTGCTGTTGCCCGTTGCGGCAACGTAGTCATGTAAATGAAGCTGTCTTTTCTAAACAGATAGATTTGATTCATTGTATTGCACAAGAATAATGTGCCATCAGTGTTAGCATGCATGCAGGTGAATTCATTTGCTGCTGCATTGCTTTTTATAAAATGAGGGATATTTTTTGATGATCTATTTCAACCAAACCGCCGCCAAATAAAAGCCGGCATACAATTTTTCTCCTGCTGGCTTTAAAAAATTTACATACTTATTTTGCTGCGCAAAAGGAAGATTTAATTTTTCGAATTTTTGGCCGTCATAACCACAAATGCCAAAATAAGAACCAAACCACATGACGCCTTGTGCATCTTGTGCAATTGCTGTTATCCGACCCGCAATTAAACCGTTTTTGGAAGTGTATCAATCAAAAGGTAGCACTTGTGCGGTAGCTGCATAAAGGTTAAAAAGGATTAGCCAAAGCGGGCAGCAATTCTTAACCATACAATGAGGGTTGGTTTGCTAAATATAAGAAACCGCTTATACACCGCCTAAACAGTGCTCTGTATATAAAGGAAAATAAGTAGTGAAGTATTACAAACTATTCACTTTCTCTTCAATCCACTGCTTTACAATTTTCTCCAATTCGTGAATGCGTTTTTCCATTTCGGGGAGATTACGGAAAACAGCCTGGCTGCGTAAGACGCTGGAATAATCAGCAGCAGGAGAACCGGTGACAGCTGTGTAGGGCTCTTTCAATGATTTACTGACGCCGCTTTGGGCATTGATCTTAGAACCATCAGCAATTTGGATATGGCCAACAAGACCTGCCTGTCCGCCAATCATAACATTATTACCAATTTTGGTAGAACCACTGATACCTGCCTGTGCTGCAATAACGGTACTGTTGCCTACTTCCACATTGTGCGCTACCTGGATAAGGTTATCGAGTTTAGCCCCTGCCTTGATGCAGGTAGAACCCATGGTAGCACGATCAATGGTTGTATTAGCACCAATTTCTACATGGTCTTCGATGACTACGTTACCAATTTGAGGGACCTTTTTAAAGGAACCGTCTGCCTGTGGCGCAAAACCAAATCCATCGGAACCAATAACAGTACCCGCATGGATAACCACGGCATTATGTAAAATACAATCGTGATAAATTTTGACACCGGGATGAATGATGCAATTCTCACCAATAACTACATTGTCGCCAAGGAAACAGTTAGGGAAAATCTTTGAGTTAGCCCCAATCTTTACCCCTTCGCCTATATAACTAAAAGCACCTACGAAAGCATCATCGGCTATTTTAGCAGAAGATGAAATATAACTTGGCTGCTGGATGCCTTTCATTTGCTGCGTGACCATTTCCTGGTATTTGCTGAGCAATTGGGCAAAAGCTGAATACGCATCGGCCACACGTATCAGCGTAGGCTTTACCACCTGACGCAGCTCGTAGGATTCGTTGATGATGGCAATAGAAGCATTGGTAGTATAAAGGTATTCTTCGTATTTAGGATTAGCTAAAAAGGTGAGTTGCCCATCCATCGCCTCTTCGATTTTGCCAAAAGAAGATACCGTGGCATCAGCATTCCCCTCAACTTTCCCATTCAATAACAGCGCTATTTGGGCGGCGGTAAACTGCATAATTCAAAGTAAAAAGTAAAAAAGCAAAATGCAAAAAATTAAAGGCAAAGGGGTGGTTTTTTACGTTGAAAACCGCCGATTTACATAGTTCTTTAACTTTTCATCTTCTTTTTAACGAAGATGACAAAGGTAGTATTTTTTGACAGGCGCCGAGAGTTGGTGATGAATGAGGGCATTATCCACTTTAGATATGTCGGACACGCTTCCATCTTTAAACAAAATGCGGATGCGTTCATCATACGGATTGTAGGTGGTATTCACCGCTTCTCCTGTAAAAACAAAATAAGCTGCTTCTCTTTCAGATATGTTCAGCTTTTGCGCTACATCTTTTCGTAATGTTTCCAAGATCATTGGATCAAAAGGCTCGCTTTGAAATTTAACCTTCAATAGCTTTCGATCGACCAAGCCTTTGCTCAACTTTGCCAATACGGTATCGAAATGGCCACACCAGTTTTTGATAGTGCACATTACATCCGTGTCATCGAGCTGGGCAAATTTTTCGATATGTTTTATAAATGCCTCATCGGGATTATGTTCTTTTAAAAAAAAGGTGAGGTTATTAGAAGCGGTGTGTAACTCAATGCCTGCAGCAATTAATTCCTGTGCCCGTTCAATTACCCGAACCAACATTTTCTCAGCAGCGAGAACCGTTTTGTGTAGATATACCTGCCAATACATTAATCGTCGTGCTACCAAAAACTTTTCTACGGAGTAGATGGCCTTTTCTTCAATCATCAACTCGCCTTCATGCACTACCAGCATTTTCAAAATGCGGTCGTAACCAATAACACCTTCTGCCACACCCGTAAAAAAAGCATCACGAGTGAGGTAATCCATCCGATCCACATCTAACTGTCCAGACACTAACTGGTGTAAAAATTTTTGGGGATGTTTGTTATTAAAAATATCAATGGCTAACTGAAGCTTTCCTTCTAACTGATCGTTCAATAACCCGAGAATTAAAACAGAAATATCTTCATGGTGTACATCGCGAATCAGCTTTCCTTCCAATGCGTGTGAGTATGGTCCATGACCAATATCGTGTAACAGAATTGCAATCTTTGCTCCCTGCTCCTCTTCCTTCGTAATGTCAACACCTTTATTTTTTAACTCGGCCAAAGCAAGACCCATAAGGTGATAAGCACCTAATGAATGATGCAAACGTGTATGCACAGCACCCGGATAAACCAGGGACGCAAATGCCATTTGGTGTATGCGACGCAAGCGCTGATAATATGGATGAGAAACAATTTGAAAAATGAGTGGATCATCTATAGTGATAAAGCCGTAAACAGGGTCGTTAATGATTTTTCGTATGTAAGACATTCGGTTGCAAGTTTGAGAAAAAGCGAATATCTATAAAATCGGGCACAAAGATGGAATGGTTACATTTGTTAGGATAGGAATCTACAATCTTAAATCTTAAATTGAATGGCATTAGCAAAAATTCTTTGGGTGGATGATGAAATAGAAAGCTTGCGTTCGCAAAAACTTTTCCTGGAAAACAAGGGCTATGATGTGCATACACTCACGAACGGTTTTGATGCTATTGACTACATCAAAGAAAACCCTGTAGATGTGGTATTGATTGATGAAACCATGCCGGGCATTACCGGGTTGGAAACTCTGGCTAAGATCAAAGAGGTGAATGAGCAAATACCTGTTGTGCTGATCACCAAAAATGAAACAGAGAACCTGATGAATGAAGCGATTGGCAGCCAGATATCCGACTACCTTATAAAGCCTGTGAATCCCAACCAGGTTTGGCTTTCACTGAAAAAAATCATTGATAACCGTCGATTGGTTGCAGAAAAAACAACTACTGCTTACCAGCAAGAGTTTCGCAATTTGTTCATAGCACTTAACTCCAATCCTAACCATAGTGAGTGGATGGGCATTTACAAAGAATTGGTTCGATGGGAATTGAGCTTACAACGAAGTGACAGCCCAGAAATGCAGGAAGTATTTCAAACACAAAAGAGCGAAGCCAACACGGAATTTTTCAAGTTCATCACTAGAAACTATGCATCATGGCTAAAGGAGAAAGCAACCGACAAACCAGTAATGTCGCATACCTTAATTCGTGAAAAAGTTTTGCCTAATGTAGAGTTAGGTGTGCCTACATTTTTTATCCTCATTGATAATTTGCGTTTTGATCAGTGGCGAACTATTATGCCTATTTTTTTAGAAAGCTTTCGATTAGTAGAAGAAGATAGCTTTTACAGCATTTTACCTACGGTAACTCATTATGCCCGCAATGCCATATTTGCTGGCATGATGCCTTTTGAAATAGAAAAACGATTTACACAACAATGGAAAAACGATGATGAAGAAGGTGGCAAGAACTTGTTTGAGGAAGAGTTTTTTAAAGCACAATTAAAAAGTTTAGGTAAAGGCGATTTGCGCACTTCATATACAAAAGTGTTGAACAATCAGGCGGGTGTGGATTTAATGAATAATGTATACAATTTATTGAGCAATGACTTGAATATAATTGTGTACAATTTTGTAGATATGCTTTCGCATGCACGTACCGAAATGGAAGTATTGAAAGAACTGGCAGGCGATGAAGTAAGTTACCGCAGTATTACAGCCAGTTGGTTTGAGCATTCGCCATTGCACCAGGCATTGAAAAAGATAGCTGATAAAAATATCAAAATCATTTTGGCTACCGACCATGGCAGCGTTCGTGTGAAAACGCCGGTTAAAGTAATTGGCGATAAGCAGACCACTACAAACCTTCGCTACAAGCACGGACGTAACCTCAATTATGACCCAAAAGAGGTATTGGCCTATCGTGACCCCAAAGAGATTGGCTTGCCTTCTCCTACTATCAACTCGTCTTATATTTTTGGTGGCGAAGATGTTTTTTTATGCTACCCGAACAACTATAATCATTATGTCAATTATTATAAGAATACATTCCAACATGGTGGTGTAAGTTTGGAAGAAATGATTGTACCCATAGTGCAAATGGTAAGCAAGTAGCGCAAAATGAAAAAGTAAAAAGGCAAAATACAGAAGGATTATTTTTACACTTTAATTTTTACATTTTTCACATTAATGAAGTATACTCAAACAACATTGGATAAGATTGAGAAATTAATTGAAGAATCGGGCTATATTGTTCGTTATGAACGTGGTTCTTTTCAAAGTGGCTTCTGCATATTAGAAGATAGAAAAGTAGTAGTGCTGAATAAATTTTTACAACTGGAAGGACGTATCAACACCTTGATCGATTTAATTCCCCAGCTCAAAATAGATGCAGAAACGCTTACCCCTGAAAGTAAAAAATGGTTTGATGATATCATGGTCAGGTATCATGAAAACAATAAATAGCTTACCTATTCACGAGGCTTTTGTTAGAAACTCGTAAACTTGTGAACTAATGACCACTCCTCCATTAACAATCACTTTTCTTGGAACAGGCACCAGTAGTGGTGTTCCGATGATTGCCTGCGAGTGCGAAGTATGTACATCAGCGAATAAGAAAGATAATCGCTTACGTAGTAGTATTTTGGTACAATCGGCGACCACTTGTTTTGTAGTTGATACCACGCCTGATTTTCGTTATCAAATGTTACGGGTCCATGTAAAGCAGCTGGATGCTGTGTTGTTTACCCATCCGCATAAAGATCACATTGCCGGACTGGACGATGTACGTGCTTTTAACTTCTTCCAGGAACAGCCAATGCAACTCTTCGCCAACCCAATGACCATCGATGCGTTGATACGAGAGTTTGCTTATGCGTTTGCCGATAAGAAATATCCGGGTGTTCCAAATCTTGAATTAAATACCATAGGCCTAGAGCCTTTTACCATCGGCGATATTCCTATTATCCCCATACAGGTATGGCATTTAAAAATGCCGGTGTATGGTTTTCGGTTTGGCGATTTTACCTACATCACCGATGCGAACCGAATAGACCAAAGTGAGAAAGAAAAAATAAGAGGCAGCAAGGTTTTGGTAGTAAATGCGCTACGTAAAGAAAAACACATTTCGCACTACACCTTAAATGAAGCGATAGAACTGGTGCATGAACTTGGCGTACCGGAAGCTTATTTTACACACATCTCCCATCAACTGGGTTTGCACGATGAGATAGAAGCAACATTACCTGAAGGTATTCACCTGGGATATGATGGCTTAACGATCAACCTTTGATCATTCTTTACAGCTCATCTTCTCTTTCCAACATCAAAATAGCACTTTGCGGTACGATGAAGTATTTATCGCCACCATATATTACTTCGGTAGCGCCACTCAGCAGAAAAATGGCTAAATCACCTTCTTTAGCTTGTAGCGGCACATATTTTACCTGTTCTTCATGCGCTTTCCAAGGTTCATCTTCATGCAAGGCAGGTATGGCATAACCGGGACCTGTTTTAATAACATAACCTTGTTGCACACGGTCTTTCTCTTGTACGCCGGGAGGCAGGTACAAGCCGCTTTCGGTACGTTCATTGGGCTTGGCAGGACGAATCAATACACGGTCGCCAACAACAATTAGCTTCTTCAATTTATTATCGGATGTAATCAACATAACTCAGCAAATAAGCTGCAAAAATAAATCGTGGAAAAGTTTTTGCATAAACCATCTATGGAATGAAATGAAGTGGTTTGGTTAAATGCGTTAATTTTAATACTCAATTAAAAACCCATTAGTCATGGAAGGAAAAAAAGCAAAAGTTTTGTTGTGTGAAGATGATCCGAATTTAGGAAGTGTATTAAAGAACTATTTAGAATTAAACGATTACGATGTAACGCTGGAAAGAGATGGTCGTCTTGGTCTTGCCGCTTTTCAAAGAGAACGTTTTGACCTCTGCCTTTTAGATGTGATGATGCCCAATATGGATGGTTTTACCCTGGCAGAAGAAATAAGAGACGTAGATCCAGATATTCCCCTTTTCTTCTTAAGCGCAAAAACCATGAAGGAAGATATTATTCAAGGTTATAAGCTTGGCGCCGATGATTATATCACCAAGCCTTTTGATAGCGAAGTATTGCTTCATAAGATCAAGGCTATCTTAAAGCGCAATGAAGAGCTGAATAAAGAAGCAGAGAATAAAGAATATGATCTTTCTTCTTACCATTTTAATCCAAAGCTTCGCCAGCTTTCGCATAGCGGGCAAACACAAACACTTTCTCCGAAAGAGAATGCTTTGTTGAAAATGTTGTGTGAACATATGAATGATTTGCTGCCTCGGGAGCAAGCCCTAAAGCGTATTTGGGGTAGCGATACTTATTTCAACGGACGCAGTATGGACGTATATATTGCCAAGCTACGTAAGTACTTAAAGGACGATCCAAAGATTGAGATCGTGAATATTCATGGAAATGGATTCAGATTGGTGGTGCAAGAGTAAGTATTACTTAACTGATATAAAAAAGGATTGAGCAAAAACTCAATCCTTTTTTGTTACATCGAAAATAAATTTCCGGTTGCTCCCTGAATCGGTGGCTGTTTTCCTAAATGTTCGTAAGCCTTATGCGTAGCTTCTCTACCACGAGGTGTACGCTTAATGAAACCCTCCTGAATTAAGAAGGGCTCATACACTTCTTCCAACGTACCGGCCTCCTCACCTACTGATGTGGCAATAGTGGTAATACCTACCGGCCCACCTTTGAATTTTTCTATGATTGCAGAAAGAATACGATTATCCATATCATCTAAACCGTGTTCATCTACATTTAAGGCTCTTAAGGCATGCTGTGTAATACCTATATCGATCTGACCATCGTTCAAAACTTGCGCAAAGTCTCTTACACGGCGCAACAATCCGTTGGCGATACGTGGCGTACCACGACTACGGCGTGAAATTTCACCTGCTGCATCTATAGTTATGTCAGCATTTAAAATTTCTGAAGAGCGAAGAATGATCTTCTGCAATGTTTTGGAATCGTAATATTCCAAACGTGATTTAATAGCAAAGCGTGAAAGTAATGGCGCTGTCAATAAACCGCTACGGGTGGTAGCGCCGATCAATGTGAATGGATTCAAGTTGATCTGGATACTGCGGGCATTTGGACCACTTTCGATCATGATATCGATCTTATAATCCTCCATTGCCGAATACAAGTATTCTTCAACCACCGTGCTTAAGCGATGTATTTCATCAATGAACAACACATCGTTCGGTTGCAACTGAGTTAATAAGCCAGCAAGGTCGCCTGGCTTTTCAATAACCGGCCCCGAGGTTTCCTTTATACTTACGCCTAATTCGTTAGCTACTATTCGTGATAAGGTGGTTTTACCTAAACCTGGAGGGCCATGAAACAACACATGGTCGAGTGCTTCGCCACGGAGCTTAGCTGCTTTGATAAAGATTCGGATGTTTTCAATGATCTGCGGCTGGCCGGAAAACTCTTCTAATTCTTTAGGTCGAATGCCGTTTTCAAACTCTTTATCCGCAGAAGAAAGTATTTCTTTATTCGTGTTTAAGTTAGGATTTGACATTGTTGTAAAGCTAACTATTTTCCCAAAGTTTTTAGCACAATAAATACTTAAAAACAAATCATTTTCTGCTTTGAATAGGTACATTTGACAGTAAATTATCGAGCATGAAAATAGGCGTTATAGGTACCGGCGTAGTAGGAGAAGCGCTTGCAACTGCATTAGTAGACAGAGGTCATAATGTAAAACTGGGCAGCAGAACAAATGGAACGGATAAAAGCAAAGAATGGGCAAAAAAGCAGGGTGAGCTTGCATCGGTAGGCACATTTAACGACGCCGCTGCCTATGGCGACCTGATGTTTGTTTGCTTAAATGGTGAACATGCTTTGAATGTGATCGCTAATAACATCAATGCTGAAAACTTAGATGGTAAGATCATTGTTGATGTAACCAATCCGTTGAATTTTTCACAAGGGATGCCGCCATCTATTTTGAATGCGTACCGCGATGTTTCTTTAGCAGAGCACATTCAACAAGCAGCACCAAATGCTTATGTAGTAAAGGCGTTGAATACAGTGAATTATAAATTGATGGTAGATGCCCGCATTGTAAACGACGCTTCTCACCACTTATTTATTTGTGGCGATAATGCCGATGCAAAAAATAAAGTGAAGCATTTCTTAGTTGATAATTTTTATTGGAAACCCGAAGATTTGATTGACTTGGGAGGTATTCAATCGGCAAGATGTACAGAGGCCATTGTTCCGTTCTGGGTGTTAGTGTATCAATCGCAAGGAACACCATTGTTTAATTTTAAAATTGTGAAATAAAAAAGAGTGCTTCAGTACTCTTAATTTTTTGCTGCATACTGCATCATATTCAATATCAGATCCGCATCGGGGCAATTGTCTAAATATTTTTCCCGCTCTGAATATTTACACACGCCGGGATAATCGCCTTCCTTTCCTTCCATATCAATAATGATTTGGAAATGCAAATGCGGTGGCCAGTGGCCATTTTCTACCGGAATACCAAAGCCTGCAATCACATCACCTGCTTCTACCCGTTCGCCTTCCTGTAGGTCTTTGATCGAATTCAAACTTAAATGACCATACAACGTATGAAATGAAATGCCTTCCAGTTGATGGGAGAGAACAATGGTAGCACCATAATCGCCTACTGCGTTATTAAACGCAAAGCTATGGACAAGCGCATTCAACGGTGCCATCACTGGAGTATCCATTCGGCCCCAAATATCGATGCCTAAATGTAAACGGCGAGGTTCGCCAGCATCATCAAACACCCGGCTAAATTCATATACTTTCCTGAGCTCATTATAACCGCCAATACCAAATTTTGCATTGGCTGACTGCAGTTGCTCATTCACATAATGGGAAAATGCATCAATATCATTGTAAATCTCCGGCGTAAGCGTTCGGTTATTCTCCGAAAAATCCATTCGTAATAATTTATCGCCGTCTATCAAAGGAACTACTTTGGAAAAGTTTTTTGCCTGTTTTTCCAATAGATTTACTAAGTTGACATTGGTCATACGCTCCTGTTTATTTTAAAAATAAGCACAAACAAAACAACATGAAGTGAAGACTGCTTGCTATTGCGCTGTTATTGGTTGGCGGAAAATCCTTTGCGCAAACCGAACCGCTTTGGTTGAGTTATCCAGCCATTTCACCTAATGGAAAAGAAATAGTTTTCGGCTACAAAGGTGATCTATACAAAGTGGCAGTAAGTGGCGGCACCGCTTACCCGCTTACTTTACATGAAGCACAATTACATGCCGGTATGGAGTCATGATGGTAAATGGATCGCGTTTGCATCGGACCGCTTTGGCAATTTTGATGTTTTTGTAATGCCTTCAACAGGTGGTGAAACTACCCGATTGACGTATAATTCAGCACCAGATTATCCGTATGATTTTTCTGTCGATGATAAGCAAGTTCTTTTTTCATCGACCAGAAATGATGTTGCTCAATCGGTTCGCTTTCCAAGCAATCGTGTATTCATGAAGTTGTATTCCGTTCCTACTAAAGGCGGAAGAAGCGTTCTGCTTTCAAGCGCAGGGTTCGAAAACGCACATTACAACAGCAAGGGTGATAAGATCATTTTCCAGGATAAGAAAGGCTTTGAAGATGCGAGGCGTAAACATCATACTTCTTCTGTAACCAGGGACATATGGACCTTTGAACCTAAAACAAATACATTTAAAAAGCTTAGTACGTTTGAGGGTGAAGACCGTGAACCGCTTTTCAGTTCAGATGATCAATCTTATTATTACACTTCTGAAAAAGATGGTAATCTTAATATCTATAAAGCCAGTTTTGCTGGCGGCGATGCCAGGCAATTGACCACTTTCAAAAGCAATCCTGTACGTCATTTAAGCCGCACAACAGATAATACACTTTGCTTTACACAAGATGGCTCTATTTACACAATGAAAGAAGGCGGTAAACCACAAAAAGTTGCGATCACTATTTTATCGGAGAATAAAAGCAATACGGAAAAAGTATTGCCGATCAATGGCGGCGCTACGGAATTTGAATTATCACCGAACGGAAAAGAAATTGCTTTTGTGTTTAGGGGCGAAGTGTTTGTAACATCGGTTGACGGCGGCATTACCAAACGCATTACCAATACTCCATACCAAGAGCGTTCGGTTGCATTTTCGCCAGATGGCAGAAGCTTGTATTATGCTGCTGAACGTGGTGATAGTTGGGACATTATGCGTGCTTTTATTTCACGTAAAGAAGAACCTTATTTCTATGCATCAACAGTTATCAAGGAAGAACCGATTGTGGCTACAGAGAAAGAAGAATTTCAACCAAAGGTGGCGCCTAGTGGAAAAGAGGTTGCTTACTTGGAAGAAAGAAACGTTCTGAAGGTTTACAATATTGATACAAAAACATCCCGCACAATTATTCCTGCAGGACAAAACTTTTCTTATTCTGATGAGGACCAGAGTTTCAGTTGGAGCCCTGACAGCAAATACATTGCGGCACGCAGTGCAAAAGGTATTTATGGCTATAGTCAGGTAGTATTGTTTGATGTAAACAACAAGCATGATAAAGGCACCGACTTAACACAATCGGGCTTTGGTAATGCAGGGCAACAATTTGCGCTGAATGGCAAGGCAGTGTTGTGGGTGAGTGATCGTGAAGGCAAAAACGTCCTTTGGCTTATCAAGGTGCAAGAGAAGTAGATGTGTATGCTGTGTTCTTTGACAAAGACACCTATGATCGTTTTAAATTAACGAAGGAAGAATATGCATTGCTGAAAGAGAAAGAAGAAAAAGAAAAAGCAGATACTGCGTTGGCTAAACAAATCAAGCAGCCATTTAAAATGGATCTTACTGACCTGGACACACGCAAGCTACGTTTAACCAATGGGTCTGTGAATTTAGGTAGCTATCGTATGTCGCCGGCCAGTGATAAGTTGTTTTTCACTGCTCGTTTTGAACAAGGCTTTGATGTGTGGGTAGTTGATCCACGCACTAAAGAATTAAAAATGCTTGCTAAACTGGGTGCTAATTCTGCTGCCCTGGAAATGAGTAAAGACGGCAAGAGCTTGTATGTGTTATCCGACGGAAAAATTTCGAAAGTAGATGCAGAGAGTGGTAAGATTACTCCTGTAACCATTAACAGTGAAATGAATTTGAAAACTGCAGAAGAAAGAGCATACATTTTCAACCATGCATGGCGACAAATGAAGAAGAAGTTTTACGATCCAAAACTGCATGGTGTGAATTGGGATATGTATAAACAAACCTATGCTCGTTTTCTTCCGCACATTAATAATAACTATGACTTCCAGGAATTGCTCAGTGAAATGCTAGGTGAAATTAATGCTTCTCATACCGGTGGTCGTTACAGTCCGCAAAACCCAAATGGTGATGCTACTGCATCATTGGGTTTGTTGTATGATGAAACTGCAGGAGGCAATGGCTTGAAAGTAAGCGAAGTGATTGCAAGCGGTCCTTTGGATAAAGCAAATACAAAAATTAAAGCAGGACAAGTGATCCAGAAGATTGATGGCGAAACTATCAATGATGCTATTGATTGGTAGCAGCTATTAAACCGAAAGGCAAATAGAAATGTATTGCTGACGGTTTACAATCCAACTACCAAGGAAAGCTTTGAAGAAATAGTAAAACCAATTACAGGCGGTGAAGAAAACGGCTTATTGTATAAACGCTGGACCAAGAAGATGAGTGATATGGTAGATAAACTAAGCGGCGGCAAAGTGGGCTATGTACATGTGCAGGCAATGAATGATAACAGTTATCGAAACGTTTATGAAGAAGTGCTTGGTAAAAACATCGCCAAACAAGCCCTGATTGTTGATACACGTTTCAATGGTGGCGGCTGGGTGCATGAAGACTTATCAAACTTTCTTTCCGGCAAACAATACCTTACGTATGCACCTTATGGCTTTACGCCTTCCGGTGGCGGTGAGCCGCAAGGCAAATGGTGGAAACCAAGTTGCGTAGTAATGAATGAAGCTAATTACAGCGATGCACATATGTTCCCTTACGTGTACAAAACAAAAGGTATTGGCAAGTTGATTGGTGAACCAGTTCCTGGCACAGGAACAGCCGTATGGTGGGAAACACAGATTGATCCAACCATGGTGTTTGGTATTCCGATGATCGCTTCGGTTGCGGTAAAAGAAAAAAGACCATTAGAGAACTTCCAGTTGGAACCAGATATTTTAGTACAGAACGATTACAACAAAGTGCTTAATGGTGAAGACCAGCAAATAGAAGCAGCAGTGAAAGAAATGCTGAAAGAGATAAAAGAAAACCAATAAAATAAAAAAGCCTCAGCGTTTCCTGAGGCTTTTTTATTATACTACTACGTTTACCATTTTGCCTTTTACAAAAATGAATTTCTTCAAAGGCTTTCCTTCCATCCACTTTTGTACAATTTCATTGTTCAATACAATTTCCTGCACTTGCTCTTGCGTTGCTGCTAAATCAATATTGATCTGTGTACGCATTTTACCATTGATAGAGACAGGATATTCTTTCGAGCTTTCGACCAAATACTTTTCTTCAAAGGTTGGGAAAGATGCATCCAAAATAGAAGTTGTCTTACCTAGCCGATGCCACAATTCTTCGCTGATATGTGGGGCATAAGGAGTTAAAAGAATGAGCACTTGCTCTAACACTTCACGCTTGGTGCACTTTAAATCATTCAACTCATTCACACAAACCATGAAAGCACTTACTGCTGTATTAAAAGAAAAACGTTCGGTGTCTTCTTCTATTTTTTTGATGGTACGATGCAGCACTTTTAATTCTTCTGTTGTTGCTTTTTCGTCGGTTACTGTAAGACCAGTCTCATTATAAAACAAACGCCAAAGTTTTTTCAGAAAGCGATGTACACCTTCGATGCCTTTTGTATCCCATGGCTTACTCATCTCTACAGGACCTAAAAACATTTCGTACATGCGAAAGGTGTCGGCACCGTATTTATCAACAATGTTATCTGGATTAACAGTGTTCACTTTACTCTTACTCATTTTCTCTACCTGAGCGCCGCAGATGTATTTATTATTTTCTAATAAAAACTTTGAGTTTGAATATTCAGGCTTCCATTTTTGAAATGCATTGACATCAAGCTCAAATCCATCAACAATATTTACATCTACATGTAGTTCCGAAATATTCAAATCAAATAAACCTAAATCACTTCTATCAGGAAATGTTTCTTTAAGAATGTTATTTGCCCAATATTTAATTGAAACAATAGTTTTGTCATCATTATTCAAGTATCCATCGTAAAAATTCTTCGAAACAAATGCTCCAGGCAATTTATTTCTATCAAAATCTTCAGAACTAATAATTGACCAATAAATTCTATAAACAAATCTCGATGAACCTTGTATCATCCCCTGATTCAATAACTTCTTAAAAGGTTCATCAAAAGAAATTAAACCTAAATCGTACAAAGCCTTTGTCCACATACGGCTGTATAACAAGTGACCTACTGCATGCTCTGTTCCGCCTACATATAGATCAACCTGGTTCCAATACTTGCTTATCTCCTTATCACAAAAGGTTTCATCATTATGCGGATCCATATAACGCAGGAAATACCAACTGCTGCCTGCATAACCCGGCATGGTATTTACTTCACGCCTGGCTTCGCCCAATCCATCAATAGTTACATTCACCCAATCAGTTAGGTTTGCTAATGGCCCTTCTGCATCTGGACCAGGTTTTAAACTATCCAAGTGTGGTAATTCAATCGGTAACTCATCTTCAGGCAATGCATAAGCCACGTCGGCCTGCCAAACAATCGGAAACGGCTCTCCCCAATAACGTTGACGGCTAAATGCCGCATCACGCATTTTGTAATTGACTTTACGTTTGCCAACACCCAGTTGTTCTAACTGATTGATTACTTCTTCTGTTGCTTCTTTATACGATTTGCCATTCAAAAAATCACTTTGGTGTAACACTAAGTCTTTGGAAGTAGCTGCTTCTGTGCCGTTGTATCCTTCACCAAAAATGTTCGTGATGGGAATATTGAAATGATTCGCAAATTTGTGATCTCGTTCATCTCCGCTGGGTACAGCCATGATGGCTCCCGTACCATAACCAGCTAATATGTATTCAGATATCCAAACAGGAATTTGTTTTTTAGTAAACGGATGAATAGCATAAGCTCCTGTGAACACACCGCTGATCTTTTTTTCCGCCATACGTTCCCGTTCGCTGCGACTTTTTACATACGCAATGTATTCTTCAACGGCAGCTTTTTGCTCCGTTGTTGTAATGCTTTCTACCAACTCATGCTCCGGCGCCAGCACCATAAAATCCACACCAAAAATGGTATCGGGACGAGTAGTGTATACGTCGATGGTGAATGGTGAATTGTGAACAGGAAACGTGATTTCTGCGCCGGAAGATTTACCAATCCAATTCGATTGCATTTCTTTCATCGCATCGCTGAAGTCAACGGTTTGCAAGCCTTGCAATAATCGATCGGCATATTCCGTAATACGCAAATACCATTGACGCAGTTTCTTTTTCACTACCGGATAACCACCACGTTCGCTAATGCCATTCACTATTTCATCATTCGCCAACACAGTACCTAATGCTTCGCACCAATTCACTTCGCCATAACCACAATAGGCCACACGGTACTCCATCAAAATGGTTTGCTTTATTTGATTATCAAACGCTTTCCATTCTTCTGATGAGAAAGTAGTACTGGTAGTATTAGGAATTAAAAAACTACTATCCGGAATTGGATGATTTTTATTTCCTTCTGTTTCAAAAATGCTGATCAGCGTGGAAATGTGTTCAGTTCGATTATTCTTTCTATTATACCAGGCATGAAACAGTTGCAAAAAGATCCACTGCGTCCACTTATAATATTTGGGATCTGACGTACGCACTTCCCTGCTCCAATCGAAACTAAAACCAATATTATCTAATTGCTTACGATAGGTTTCAATATTCTTTTCTGTTGAAACAGCAGGGTGCACACCATGCTCAATGGCATATTGCTCGGCGGGTAAGCCAAACGCATCAAAGCCCATTGGATGTAACACATTGAATCCCTTCAATCGTTTGTAACGGGCATAAATGTCCGACGCCACGTAACCTAATGGATGACCTACGTGTAAACCCGAACCACTTGGATACGGAAACATATCCAACACATAAAACTTTGGCTTTGCAGATTGGTTAGATACTTTGTATGCACCTTGGTCATTCCACTTCTGTTGCCATTTTCTTTCTATTTCTCTGAAATTATACTCCACCAGTTATTAATATTTAAGATCTAAGATTAATATTTCATCAGCTACATTACTACTATCATTGTCTGTTGCGTCGCACACTTGTACAGCAACAAATCTATTCAGCATAATAAGCACAAGGCTGCATCATAGCCTTCCTACACTTCAACGGAGCGTCTCAAGCAAAGTTCCATCAAGGTACTGTAGCTCATTACCCAAATTATTTTCCAATATTTAGCGCAATGCTAAAAATCACCAGCAAGGCAATATTCAACAGCAGGCAATCGTTAGGGAAAGACAAAAATAATGCAGAGGCGCTTTAAAATCTTTGTAAAAGCTGACTACTAACCTTTGCTGAACGCACCAAACACCTATTTTTGTTCACTTTCAAACATTCCTATCCGCATGGCTACATCAAACAAATCGGCAGCAAAGCGTGGCAAACCATCTTACTTCATGTCTATTTTAGGCGTGACGCTGGTGCTGTTTTTATTGGGCATTATTGGCTGGCTGGCTATTAATTCGAAAAAGCTGATTCAAAATTTGAAGGAAAGTGTTGAAGTGCATGTATTCCTAAAGCAAACGGTAACTGATAAAGACCGTACAGCATTGATGGATTCCATCAAGGCAAAGCCTTACACAAAAGAAGTTCGGTATACGGATAAAGAAACAGCGAAAAAAGAATGGGCTCAAAGCGGTGGTGAGAACTTTAGTGAGTTTATTGATAATAGTTTGTTGCCTGCCTCTATTGATTTTACTTTGAAAGAGCAGTTTGTTGACTCTACACAATTTGACCAGATCAAAGCGGAGTTTGGAACTAATCCGGCTGTGGATGAGATCCGCTATCCAACAGCGGTGGTAGGCTCCATGCAAAAGAACTTTCGTATTGTGAGTTTGGTATTGATCATTATTGCAGCAGTGGTATGTGTGTTGGTTATTATCCTCATTGATAATACTATTCGCCTGGCTATGTTCAGCAATCGTTTTCTTATTAAAACCATGCAAATGGTAGGTGCCACCCGGTGGTTTATTGCAAAACCTTTAGATGTTCGTGCTATTATCAATGGTGCGGTAAGCGCTACCATTGCTATGGTGGTTTTGTACCTTGCTGTATTGGGTGCGGAAAGCATTTACCCAGGCTTCAGAGCATTGCGTGATAACGGTATGTTCTTTTTGTTATTCATAGTTCTGTTGTTGATTGGCGTAAGTATCACCCTTATCAGCACACACCGCAGCGTACTGAAATATTTGCGCATGAAGCTGGACGATCTTTATTAAAAACAAAACTCCTTATCTTTCCTTTTTAAGTTATACAAATGAAAAGTACAAGAACAACGTCAGCTGCAACTGAGAAAGAGCGTACCCGAACATCGAATGCTCCTCTTTTTGAAAAAGATAATTATGTGTGGATGATTGCTGGTGTGGTAGTGATGGCTATTGGTTTTTTACTAATGGCTGGCGGCAAAAGTCCTGACCCAAATGTGTTTAATGATAATGAAGTGTATGGCTTCCGCCGTATCACATTGGCGCCTATTGTTATTTTAAGTGGCCTTGTATTACTTACTATTGCGCTGTTACGCCGACCAAAGAACAGCTAAGCTTTTAACTCACACACATGGACATTATTAAAGCAATTATCATTGCTATTGTAGAAGGGATAACTGAATTTTTACCCGTGTCTTCTACCGGACACATGATCCTTACCTCTTCACTGCTGGGCATTGAGAAAGATAGTTTCACCAAACTCTTCGAAGTGGTAATTCAATTAGGCGCTATTCTATCAGTTGTTGTTTTATACTACAAGAAATTTTTTGATTTTAGCCGCTGGCAATTTTATGTGAAGCTAATTGTGGCTGTCATCCCCGCTTTAGTATTTGGTGCTTTGTTTTCTAAAAAGATCAAGGCCCTAATGGAAAGTCCACTGACTGTTGGATTAAGTCTTTTAATTGGTGGTATTATTCTTTTGTTTGTGGATCAACTATTCCGAAACGCAAAAGAAGAAAATGATAATGTCATCACTTATCCAAAAGCATTTACTATTGGCTTGTGGCAAGTGTTGGCTATGATACCTGGTGTTAGTCGCAGTGCTGCTTCTATTGTTGGCGGCATGCAACAAGGATTAAGCAGAAAACTCGCCGCGGAATTTTCTTTCTTCCTGGCTGTGCCTACGATGTTTGCGGCTACAGCAAAGGATTTGTGGGACTGGCATAAAGAGCAAGGCAGCTTTGCGGCAGGGG
>PSMG01000001.1:0-12168 GCA_040290035.1 Chitinophagaceae bacterium | reverse complement strand
TGGCAATGTAATTGCATTTGTAGTAGCCATAATTGCGATCAAGTTTTTCATTACTTATTTGCAAAAGCATGGCTTTCGCTTGTTTGGCTGGTACAGAATTATAGTAGGGGCTATTGTAATAGCTTTAGTGCTATCCCATAAGCTATAATTAATTAATAAACCTATTTTTGAAAGACATCTAAGTGGTGTCTTTTTTTTATTTATGCAACCAACAATACAAACAGCGTCTAAAAAAGTAGTGAATTCGTGGGCTATGTATGACTGGGCCAACAGTGCATACAACCTGGTAATCACCTCCACTATTTTTCCTGCTTATTATGATGCTATCACCACTTTCAAAGATAACAAGGGCAACATCACGGGGCACCAAGTTCACTTTTTAGGACGGACCTTTGAAAGTGCATCGCTGTATAACTATGCGATTGCTTTTGCTTACCTGGTGATAGCAGTTATCTCTCCTATTCTTTCCTCCATTGCCGATTATAAAGGAAACAAAAAGCGCTTCCTGCAATTCTTTTGCTACCTGGGAAGCATTGCCTGTTGCAGCCTATACTGGTTTAACAAAGACACCTTAACCCTAGGTATCATGGGTTGCATATTAGCTGCTATTGGCTATTGCGGTTCTCTGGTATTTTACAATTCTTATCTACCCGAAATTGCTGCAGAAGAAGACCAGGACAAAGTAAGCGCCAAAGGCTTTGCCTATGGTTATGTGGGTAGTGTATTGCTGCAAATCATTTGTTTTTTATTTGTTTTAAAACCAGAGTGGTTTGGTATTAAAGATGACAGCTTTGCACCGCGACTTTCTTTTTTATTAGTGGGTTTGTGGTGGATAGGCTTTGCGCAGATTACATTTACCAATCTTCCAAAATCAATTGCTGTAGCGCAAAATAACACTCGCAATATTTTCACCAATGGTTTTCATGAATTGAAAAAAGTATGGCACCATGCAGGTGAATTGCCAATACTGAAACGTTTTTTATTTGCCTTCTTTTTTTACAGCATGGGTGTACAAACCGTAATGCTGGCGGCCACTTTGTTTGGAAGTCAGGTATTGCATTTAGCAACTGAGAAATTAATTGCCTGTATTTTGATTATTCAAATTGTAGCGATTGCCGGCGCTTATATTATGGCAAAGCTTTCTGACCGCTTTGGCAACTTCAGGGTGTTGATGTTTGTGGTATTCTTGTGGATAGGCATTTGTATTGCGGCTTACCTCATTGCTACGGAAATGCAGTTTTACAGTGTAGCTGTGTTGGTAGGTTTGGTAATGGGTGGTATTCAATCATTGAGTCGATCAACTTATGCCAAGACGATGCCGCAAACAAAAGATACGGCTTCGTTTTTCAGTTTTTATGATGTAACAGAAAAAGTAGCCATTGTGATTGGCATGTTCTCTTTTGGACTAGTACAGGAAATTACCGGCAACATGCGCAATTCTGTTTTAGCTTTGATCCTCTTTTTTGCTATAGGCTTTATTGGTTTATTGGCCACCTTGCAAAAGCAAAAACAACTAAAAACAGCATGAACTTATATTCTATAAATACTGGCTATTTCAAATTGGATGGCGGTGCTATGTTTGGTGTGGTTCCTAAAAGCATTTGGAACAAAATCAATCCTGCAGATGACAATAATATGTGCGATTGGGCCATGCGTTGCCTCTTGATTGAAGATGGTAATCGTTTGATATTAATTGACAACGGTATTGGTGATAAGCAAGATGGTAAATTTTTCGGTCATTATTATTTGCATGGAGATGATACCCTGGACAGTTCATTAAAAAAGCATGGTTTTAGTAAGAATGATATTACCGATGTTATTCTTACACATTTGCATTTTGATCATTGCGGCGGCTCTATTGAGCGTGATGGAGATAAATTAGTTCCTACATTTAAGAACGCCACTTATTGGAGCAATGAAGCGCATTGGAGTTGGGCAACACACCCCAATGATAGAGAGAAAGCAAGTTTTTTAAAAGAGAATATTTTACCAATAAAAGAAAGTGGGCAATTGAAATTTGTGAATAGTCAATCGTCAGTAATTAATGAACCAGACTCTCATCTTCAAGGTGCTGACTTCTCTCAAAACATTTCCTTGCGTTTTGTCAATGGTCATACCAACGCTATGATGCTACCTCAAATAAAATATAAAGACAAAAACGTTGTTTTTATGGCGGACTTATTGCCATCTGCAGGGCATATTCCTATTCCTTATGTCATGGCATATGATATGTTCCCACTGACAACACTGAAAGAAAAGAAAAGCTTTTTAACGGAAGCGGCAAACAACAATTACATACTTTTCTTTGAACATGATCCAAAGATTGAGTGTTCCGATCTGGCACAAACAGAAAAAGGCATCCGTGTCGGGAATACCTTTTTATTAAAAGAGATTTAATGATTATCGCTTGATCAAAGAGCTTAATGGATAGCGAAGGTTTTTAAAACCCATCATATCCATTTTTACACTGCCTACGGCAATCGGGCTTTCTACACGAAGTGGTAAATGGTTTTCATCGTCGGATACCCACACGGTCATTTTTTCTCCTCCTTCAAACACGTTGCCTTTAATGGTAAGCGGCTTAAATTTATGCGCCTTGAATTTTCCGTATTTAGTCTTCACTGTTTCTCTGCCCATGTAGCGGATATACATATTGTACACATGGTTATCGATAAACATATTGAATGGAACACGATCACCTGGTTGTAATGTTTCAAAGTCGATGTTTCTTGCGTAATAAATAGAAGAGATCACATCCTGAACACACTCCGGTGTTTTAAATACACCTTCGTTGGTTACCGCCGTATTTGCGATATGATTAAAGGTGATGTTCTCATAGTAATTATAATCTCCTTCCTGAATATTGCGAATAAACTTCAATGGCTGCATTGTAGCGGTATCAATAAAGGTTTCGTATTTATCACGCACCTTGTAAAACCACTCATAGGAAGAATTGGTTCTGCCCTCACCCACCACATGATATACGGGTCTCCCGTTTAGTTGCTCCAGTGAATTAGTGAAGATGGCTGTGCCTGCATTTACATACACGCCTGCCAGCGTATAATACACATGAAAGGTTACTTCTTCGCCAGCTAGGAAAGAACTATTGCGAATACTGCAATTGTTACTTACGTCATTGCCTGCTTTATGCGTAAAGCCAAATGAAAAAATGCCAATCAGCAAAAAATAGCTAAGTCGTTTCATTGCGTTTAAAAACTTTTACATTCAATATTAATAAGCTGCCAATGATAGCCGGGAGCACCAAATTAATCAACCAAATAGAAACCGATGTTAACCCGATTCCTAAACTGTTTGTTGTGAATAATCCCATTAACGTAAGACTTACTTCTCCTCTTAATACTACCTCCACTAAAGCAATGGATGGAATAATAGCTAAAGCTAAAAATATAACTCCCATTGTATTTATTTGTAAGTCTAAGGGCACATACACTTCAAACAAATTAAAGAGCAAAACATATTGTATGACAAAGATCGAATACCTGGCTAAGGAAAGCAATAATAGCCTGCCTAACAGTTGCCCGTCAAACCAATGCAATGATTGCACCAAGTATAAATAGCGGTTGTTCTTCAACCATCTTTCCATGAGACGTTCCAACGCAGAAATCTGGAAGTAAAAGAGTGTTAAAATAAGCATAACAATGATGAGTCCGACCAGAATGAAACGATACCAAAGTGAATTGATGGTTCCGCTATGCAGTAAATAGTCTTTCAAATAAATAAATCCCACTGTTCCGGCAATAAGCGTGATCAGCAATTGACTAATACTGCCCATTAGAGTTATAGAGATTGTTTTGAGCCGATTACCGTCAGGCAGATAAAGCATTCGTCCTAAGTATTCACCCACACGATTAGGCATTGTAACTGAGAAAGAAACACCGGATAGAACAGCCTTGAAAGCCTCCCAAAAACGAATAGGATAAATAGGATTGATGGATAACTTCCACTTCACAGCTTCGATGCCCCAATTGACAGGCACTAATAAAATAACAATGATTAGGTAAATAACTTTTGCAGATTGTAAGGATGCTTTGATATTGCTCCACCACGCTTCTAAATGCTGCTGACTGTTAATTTGTCGATAAATAGAGAAGACCAACCAGATGAACAAAAGAGGACCTAAAAAATAATTGAGAAAGTTTTTGATATTTTTGTTCGGCTGCATCGGCATAAAAATAACCAGCTCCTTGCAAAAACCTTCTAAAATAATATTAGGCATCGACCCCGGAACCCTTATCATGGGTTATAGCATCATTGAAGTGTGTGGTGCTACTATTTTAGTCAAGGAGATGGATATACTTCGCCTTTCGCCAAAAAAAGATAATTACGAACGCCTGGAACAAATTCATGTGAAGATCATCAAGCTGGTAACACAACACCATCCTCATGAATTTGCTATTGAAGCTCCCTTCTTTGGGAAGAACTTACAAAGTATGTTGAAACTGGGTAGAGCTCAAGGTGTTGCCATTGCAGCTGCTATTAGCCAGGGTATTTCTGTAACTGAATATTCGCCTAAAAAAGTGAAGCAGTCCATTACCGGTAATGGCAACGCTGATAAAGAAATGGTGTGGAAGATGCTGCAGCGTATTGTTCGCCTGGAAGAAAAACCAAAATACTTTGATGCGACCGATGCCTTAGCGGTTGCTATTTGCCATCATTTCCAGGATAAATTTCCATTGATAAAAACAAAGAGTACTGCAGCTGCCCAAAAGAAAAAAAGTAGCTGGGCTGCCTTTGCAGCAGCAAATGAGGATCGAATTGTTGGCTAATTATTTAGCTGTTGAAGGATTTTCTCTTGTGCTGCTTTTAATTCCTCAGGTGAAGCTTGCTTTTTATGCTGTGTGAAATTTAGATCATTGGAAGAATTAATCGGCAACAAATGCATGTGTGCATGCGGCACTTCTAATCCAATTACGGAGATCCCGCAACGATCACAGGGAAAAGCTTTTTCTATGGCATGTGCAATAGGTTGCGCAAAGACTAACATTTGCGAAAGATAATCCTGCGGCAAATCAAACAGCTTATCTACTTCTATTTTGGGAATAACTAATGTATGGCCTTCACGCAGTGGAAAAATATCAAGGAAGGCAAAGAACAAATCATTTTCCGCAATCTTATAGCTTGGTATTTCGCCTTTAATAATTTTAGAAAAGATGGTCATGGTTATTGTAAATTGATCAAGATGCAAATGCGCAGTAGTTATCACACATTTGCATCTGTTTATTAAATGGAAATATCTTCTACTTTAAACTTGATCACGCCTGCTGGTACAGTTACTTCAGCTATTTCTCCTATTTTTTTACCAAGTAAACCTTTACCAATTGGTGATGTTGAGGAAATTTTTCCGGCCTTTAAATCAGCTTCCTGCTCACTAACGATCTTGTATGTGACTTGCTTTTTAGTGTTCACGTTCGTCAGTTTCACTTTGGTTAAAATAGAAACCTTGCTTGTATCTATAGTTGCTTCATCTACAATTCTGGCAGTAGCAATAGCTCCTTCCAAAGCAGCAATTTTTGCTTCCAATAAGCCCTGCGCTTCCTTAGCAGCATCGTATTCAGCATTCTCACGCAAATCGCCTTTTTCCCTGGCTTCTGCAATAGCTTTTGAGGCATTAGGACGTTCTACACCACGCATGTGCTGTAGTTCCGCCTTCATTTGTTCCAATCTTTCCTTAGTCACGTATTGAACGGTACTCATATAATAACTTCTTTGGGGTAAAATGAAAAAAATAGCAACGCCTCAGGTTCACTGAAGCGTTGCACTATTTGTGTAAAGATAAAAAATTATTTGTTTCGATTACATAACTACAATTTTGGAGTGTCCGCTACCATGAATTTTTTCCATTGCGTTCCTTCTTCTGTTGTAACAGAAATCAAGTAAGTGCCTGGACGAAGACTCGAAATATAATCAAGCGTAAAAACATTAGTACCTACACGCAAATTCATTTTATCCATCCGTACTATTTGCCCCGAAGCACCAACGATTGATAGTTTTACTTCTCCGCTTCTTGTACATGGAATAGATAATTGCAGATAATTGGCAGCAGGAACAGGTGAAATAGTGAATTCAGTTTTCTTTGTTAAGTCCAGCCGAATGGTTTGCGTGTACTGAATCTGACCATTTTCATTTTGAACTTTTAGTCTGTAGTAGGCAGAATGAGAATTATAATTATTCAAATCGTCAACAAATGAATACCCCTGTGGTTCTTGTTCCAGTATATTTTCAATGGTATAGACAGACTGAAATTAATTCCGTCTTTACTGCGTTCTAAAATAAAAGAAGACAGGTTATTGTTGTTGACTGAAGTCCAATTGAGCAAAGCTTTGTTTTTGTTAAGCGCTCCCCTGAAATTGATTACATTATTTCCAAGTACCCAGCAAGTAGAGTCAAAGCGAACAAACACTGTGTCTACAGCAAAAGAGCCACAGCCATCCAATAGTTGTTGCGATACGATATACATGCCCGGAGCATCAACAGTAATAGAGGTGCCACTAGTACTATCTATAATATGTCCAATTAGGTGTTGTCCAATTATAGACCGATGCCGGCAATGGATTATTAACCCACAAATGACTAATGCTTACCACACCGCAAAACACAGGTACGTCAGCCTGTGCTTGCACAGGTGCCGGTGTAAAAAAGTCAAACGGTCCAATAAAGTCTTTTAACTCTGAACTAAAAGAGGTAGAGGATCTTGTCTTTACCAAAATTCTCCTAAACGGTAAACCACAAGCACTACCACCTAAGAGTGTGATTGGATCTAAGCCAAGTTTGGTAAGGTTTACAGAAAACTCCATAAACTGGCGAGCTGAATAAGTAGTGGTTAAATTATTTCCACCATCAATAAATCCAAAAGGCCCGGCCCAGGTATTATTGCCACTTTGCAAACCACTATAATAAGTACCGCCATTTTTAGGACGAATACTTGCATAACCAAATTGCGAATTATTTGAGGCTCCATCAAAAGAGCCTGCCCAATCGAAATCCTTTGGGGTAATGGTAAGCGTTCTTCTATCTACCCAAATTCTTGCTTCGATAAAGGTTAAAGACGAACTGCTATATTCTGCAGTAAATATTACATCACCAGGCTGCGTAATTGCTCCCGTGCCATCCAGCTTCCAAGAAGTATGTCCAGCGTCAGGACCATAATTATAAAATTGGCCTGTTGCACGGTTATAAAAAATATCTGTCTGATACAATTCAAAATCAAAATAGCGGTTACCGGTTGTGCCTTGCAATGACAATCCACCAAAAAACCAAAGCGAGTCTGATTTCAATGGCCCTTCTCTACGCACGTGAATCATCATTTCGGCAATATCATTTTTATCCAATACAGATGTAATACCACCGCCCCAGTTTTGCGGACTATCTCCATTCTTATTGCTCGTGACAAAGGCTGTTGAATCACCGACAGCCTGTCCATTATAATCACGGATATAAGCCGCATCAATCAGCAAGCGATTATTAACAATAGAATACTGCGGATAACGCATGGTTCTGAAAAAAGGCAATTTTCGAAAGGCCGGATCAATAAGGTAACGGGAAACCATCGAAGCTGCACCTGTTGTATCAATAATAAATGCACCCGTTCCTCCTGAATTAGAGAACCAATCATCGTTTCCGTTTTGCACGAAGCCGTTATAATAAATGGAACGCAAATCTGCGTCTACACCAAAGTTTGCACGAATAACCAGCGTAGTAATTTGTCCTTCCGTTTGTAATAAAAATAAAAGGGCTAAAAAAAAGTAAAAGTGTTTTCATAAGGATAGGTTTAAGCTGAAAAAGAATTAAATGCGGAAACGTGTTCCGCATTTAATTAATGCTGTACAATACGAACCACTTCTACATTAGAAGATTCAAATGATCCATCCGTTTTTAACGCTGTGATGCGATAATAAATGTAACCGGGAAAAACGCTATTGTCTTTGTACTTGCAAGCACCAACAGCACCTGGCATTTGATCAATAGCATCAAAATACTGTCCATCGTAAGAGCGTTCAATAACAAATTGAACTATGTCCGGAACAGATACCGCCAAGGTAAGCTCTGTATTCTTTGCCTGGCGATGCACTCTAAAAACGGAGAAACAATTCGTGTTTGTTGTTCTTGTTGGCTTCGTTGCAATGGGTGTTGTCGTTGTGAAAGAAGAAGCTGCAACAAAAAGCATTGCTGAAATAATTAGTGCTTTCATAAGGGTATGTTTAGACATTTAAATTAGGAGCACTATGTAACAAAAAACAGCGCAAAACTGCTTCATTTAATTTCTATAATTACTTGGTAAAAATGCTGGTGATATGTTTTTATAAAAGCCGTAGCTTTTGTAAAATTACTTCAGCCATTTTACGATAAGCTTCTACGCTATAGCCTGCTATATGCGGTGTTACGATCACATTAGGATGGTTTGTTAGAAACGCTAATTGCTGTTTTTCTTCGGAGGTATACGAGGTAAGTTTCTCATTTTCTAAAACATCTAAGGCTGCGCCTGAAATTAATTTATTTTTTAAAGCCCGGATCAATGCTGCCGTATTGGTTACTTTTCCCCGGCATGTGGTAATAAAAAACGGCTTGCACTTCAAACAGTTGAAAAAATCATCATTGGCTAAATGGAATGTTTCTTTTGTAAGCGGCACATGAAAACTAATTACATCTGCATATTTACATACATGTTCCATACTTGCTTCTTTTATATAACCATCTGCAAAATCAAAACGGTAACGATCGTAAGCCAACACTGTAACATTGAACGGAGCTAACAATTTTGCAAATGAACTTCCAGTATTTCCATAACCAATAACACCAATTGTTTTACCACTTAATTCCACACCCCTGTTTTCGTTGCGCAGCCACTTGCCTTCTTTCACTTCATCAAACGAACGAGTAATATTATTCATTAAATTCAATACCAACCCAAGCGTATGTTCAGCCACTGCATTGCGATTGCCTTCAGGAGAACTTACGCAGAGAATACCTTTTTGCTCAGCATACGGTACATCAATCAATTCCATTCCACTCCCTAATCGTCCGATCCATTTTAAAGAAGCAGCTTTATCAATCATTTTTTTATCGATTGACAAACGAGTTGTAATGATTAGACCTTCTGCATCAGAAATTTTTTCCAGTAATTCATCGTAGGTTATTTCTGGAAGATATATCGTTTCATAGCGACGCTGCTGCAGCTTTTGCAGTAAGATTTCATGTACAGGTGCTGTAATAATTACCTTTTTCATTTCATTCGAAAAGTTAATGAAGCAAAATTTGAGATGCTTAGTTGTTCAGCTCTTTTACTAAATAGATCTTCCTTCAAAACCGCTTCATCAAATAAAGGTTTCACAGCATTGCGTAATGTTTTTCTTCTTTGATTGAATGCTGCTTTGACCAAAACGAAAAACTTTTGATTGTCCTTTACTTCAAGACTCGTTTTTCTTGGCAACAAACGAATAACTGCACTCTTCACTTTAGGTGGTGGATTGAAGCTGTTCTCACTCACTTCAAACAAATATTCCACATCGTAAAAAGCTTGTGTCAACACACTGGTTACGCCATAAATTTTATTGCCTTCTTTTGCCGCCAGTCTTTGCGCTACTTCTTTTTGAAACATACCGATACAGGATTGCACATCATTTTTCCATTCCAGTATTTTAAAAACAATTTGCGTTGAAATATTGTACGGAAAATTGCCGACGACTGCAAAGCTTTCTTCAAATGGCTTTGCTATGTCTAAAAAACTTTGATGAATGATTTTATCTTTCAGTTGTGGATAGGTTTGTTTCAGGTACACCACCTTTTCATCATCTACTTCCACTGCTTTAAAATTAATATTCGGCAATGGCAACAAATATTTTGTCAACGCCCCGCCTCCAGGTCCTACTTCCAGCAAATTGTTGAATGAATTTTTTTGTAGCTCCTCAACAATACGTCTACAAACATTTTCATCTTTTAAAAAATGCTGGCCTAGCGATTTTTTCAATGTGTACATCACTACAAAAGTGAGTAAAAAAAAGCAGTCTCTTATTTATTCCTAAATGTAGTCACCTTTGCAAACAGGAATTATTTTATGGAAATAGGCCTTTACACATTTGCAGATGTTGGTACACATCCGATCACTAAAGAAAATACAGATCCGCTGCAGCGTTTATGAAACTTAATCGGGGAAGCAAAGCTTGCCGATGAAGTTGGCCTTGATGTTTTTGCAGTTGGCGAACATCACCGTCCGGATTATGCAATCTCTACTCCGGCTGTTGCGCTTGCAGCCATTGCTGAACATACCAAGAAAATAAAACTGTCAAGTACCGTTACCGTGCCAAGCTTAGATGATCCGGTACGTGTGTTTCAACAATTTACAACATTGGATCTACTTTCTGGCGGACGAGCAGGAATTATGGTTGGCCGTGGGAGCTTTATCGAATCGTTTCCTTTGTTTGGTTATAATCTGAATAACTACGATGAGTTATTTTTGGAAAAATTAGAAATGTTGCTGGCCATTAATCAATCCGAAAATATTACCTGGAAAGGCAAGTATACGCAGACAATTAATAATCGCAGTGTTTACCCAAGGCTGTTGCAGGAGTAATTACCTGTATGGGTTGCGGTTGGTGGCACACCTGAATCGGTTGTACGTGCAGCAGAAGATGGTTTACCTATAGCTTTGGCAATCATTGGTGGTATGCCTGCCCGCTTTACACCATTGACTAACTTGTATAAAGAAGTGTATCAAAAAGCAGAACACGATGTAACTAAAATGCAGCTTAGCATTAATTCACATACTTATATTGCCGATACTTCGCAGGCAGCCTCGGATGAATTCTTTCCACCCTATGCTGAAGTAATGAACCGTATCAGTTGAGCCCATGTTCGGCGGTAGTTTACTCTGTTGCCATAAAGCATTTCCACCAGTTGAATGTTGTTTCCGCAAGTGTCGTTGAAAACAGCAATTTTCACTGTCCCCATTTCAGTTAGCTTCACGCTGAACTCCACGCCCAACTTTACAAGTCGCTCATAGTCCTGTTGCACATTGTCAACGTTGAACTTCGTGTAGGGAATACCTGCATCAAAAGCCTCTTTTGATAAGTTTTAGCAGGTTCAAAATGAAGGGGTGAGGGTTCAAGCAGCACCTCTGGACCGTCTTGTTCTTCTTCACTTACAACCGTTACCACCTACTATCTTTGCCTAAAGGCACGTCTACTTTTTTCAGAAAACCTAAGTTTCAGGAGTAAAACTCCAATGCTTTCTGTTGATCGAGTACAGGGATGCTGATGATTTTCACTTTCATTAAGCTGACTTTTTGTTTGATGTGCAAAAATTACAAAATAGCCTTTGTATCAACTTTGCGAAAGTTGCTCTTTTTTATAATCAGCAGGGAGATACCCAGTTCTTGTTTTGAATAAGGTACTAAAGGAGCAAGGGCTTTCAAATCCAACTTCAAAACAAACTTCAGTTACAACCATACCTTTTTTCAGCAATTTTTTGCCTTTTCAATCCGCTTTTCTATTAGGTATTGTTTTGGTGTTTGCCCGTAGTACCTTTTGAACAAGCGAAGCAGGTGAAACTTGGAAGTGAAACGAACATGGGCAAGTAAGTCAAGGTTAACTTCTTTGTCAAGGTTGTTGATAATAAAATGTCGTGCTCTGATGGCAGTTTCTATTTGCCCTCTATTGGAATAATGAACTTGTCGTATCCGGTTTATTTCAGTCTGGGTTTATGTTACTGCGAACGTTCATCGGCTTTGCGTTCAGCGGGGTATTCCGTGTTCAGTCGCTCCTGGACTGCTGCCGATAGTTTTACTGATTTACAAGTTTTTTTCCTCATTCAACTGCATTCCTTCTGCTGAAACTGTAGATGAATATTGTTCCTGTTGATGATGCCGGTTTGGGTCGCCCCCCACTGACGCAAAACCGCTGTTGTGCGTTCGTACATTGCTTTAGTTATGTCTCTGACTTGCTGAACACTGAAAATCGTTTAGCTAATTTTACATGCGCACAGTCACTTGGCTTAACAAACAAGTTGATTTTGGAATCATTGAATACTTTCTGGGTACTAATTATACACGTGTTGTGCTATTAAGATATGTTGATAAATAAACGGTTACTCCCATTCATACTCAAAGTGCAGGATCATGATATCATCAAAGCTTGAAAACCAAAGCCAGACAAT
>PSMG01000024.1:0-41593 GCA_040290035.1 Chitinophagaceae bacterium | reverse complement strand
CCAGAAGAGTGGCACAGACAAACATTAAAAAAGAAAAACCCTCTAATCAATACTGTCTGAAAAAAGGGGTACTTACATAATAAACTTGCCATTTACGATTTAAAACAGGAGTTAAGTTGTTTTTTCCTTGCTGCAACTGATTGTAAAAACGATAGTCAAAAATGCCGTTAATAAACTTCTTTTCATACATAATGAATTTTAATAGAAGCTCAAATTGAATCGGCTAAAATCAGAAAATATTTACTTATTGATATAGCATAAACAGTTAGGCTCCATAACTATGGTTTAGCTTTCATTTTTTCTTCATTATGCAAGTATGTCATTTTCCTGATCGTGCCTTTGTCCTGCTTTAAGAACAAGTGGCTTAACAGGTTTTATTCTTCTTTTCCAAATTATGATTTCTCTAATAGCAAGAACAAAAACAGCCATAAAAGCGATTGGCATTAGCATCATGCCTATAAATACTGTGGCTGCAAATCCACAAGCAAATAAAAAAAGTGCAAGAAATGTAAAACAAGCTTCAAAGACTTTGCTTTTCATAACCGCATTTTATATATCCTATCAAATGATATTCCTATGGTGAAAATTGAAATTTTGACAACCTGAAATGAAAAACTTTCAATTGAAAAAGAAAATTTTTCAGCTTCCGGATTTTTGCTCTTTGCTAAGAGGCTTAAGGATTTAAATGGTACTGACTTTGATAAGCGAATTTAAAAAAAGGAGGAGTCTATGAGAAAAATAGCTTTAATCACGTTATCTCTATTGTCGTTTGTTAGTGCTGTTTTTGCACAATCCTTTCCTGTTGAATTTGGGCTGAAAGCAGGTGCTAACCTTTCATGGTGCGTGGAGCAAGTTATTTAACTAAGCTTGGCTTAGGTATTGATGCCCGCTACAATCTTGGCCTTGCAGACATCGACAAAAGTGCTGGTAATGTGAAGAACAGGACTTGGCAATTGGGTCTGTTTTATCAGTTTAAATAGTGCTCTCCTGATTCTGATAATTACGGGTAGTCTCTATTTGGGGACTACCACTATAAACTTACCAAAAAGGAGGTATGAGATATGCGAAGTTCTACCAAGCATCCTTTCCGTTACTCGTGGAGCAATGCAATTACAGATGCTATTTGGCTAGCGCTTTTTCTGACACTGCTTATAAAAGTGGTTGAAGCATTATCAACACAAGGATAATTGATAATTGTTGAACGTAACATAAAAAACTAAACATTATGAGAATAGCACAAGTACCGCCACTTTATGAATCCGTCCCTCCAAAACTTTATGGAGGCACCGAAAGAGTTGTTTCTTATTTAACAGAAGAATTGGCAAAACAAGGACATGAAGTAACCTTGTTTGGCACGAAGGACTCGGTGACGTGTGCCAACCTGTATCCGGTTTGCAATCAGGCAATACGACTGAATCCCGATTGCAAAGATCCTATCGCCTGGCATATTTATCAACTGCAATTGGTAATGGATCATGCAGAGGAATTTGACATCATTCATTTTCATAACGATTATTTACATTTTCCTTTATCCATTCAAAACAAGTATAAACACATTACCACTTTGCATGGAAGGCTGGACATGAAAGATTTGAAGGCCATATACAAAAGGTTTCACCAAATACCGGTCGTTTCCATTTCTGATAGCCAGCGTAAGCCACTGCCTTATGCAAATTGGATTGGCACCGTGTATCACGGTTTGCCAAAAGATTTATACCAATTAGGAGAAGGCAAAGGCGAATATCTTGCTTTCTTAGGACGCATCTCACCTGAAAAACGTCCCGATCGTGCTATTGAAATTGCAAAGCGGGCAGGCATTAAACTAAAAATTGCTGCTAAAGTGGACGGTGCAGACAGGGAATATTTTGAAACAAAGATTAAGCCTTTGCTCGATCATCCATTAATTGAATTTATTGGAGAAATTGGTGAAGACAAGAAAGGCGAGTTTTTAGGTAATGCTTTAGCCTTATTATTTCCAATTGACTGGCCAGAGCCATTTGGTATGGTAATGATTGAAGCGATGGCAAATGGAACACCGGTAATTGCCTGGAATCATGGGTCTGTGCCTGAAGTGTTGGAGCATGGGAGAACCGGATTTATTGTAAATAATATAGAGCAAGCAGTGAAGGCTGTTGAGAAAGTTCCTTTGCTTTCGCGTCCATTAATCAGAAAAATATTCCAGCATTTATTTACTTCTGAGGTAATGGCTGAAAATTATGGTCACCTGTATGAAAAAATTTGCAGCAGGAAGAAAAAACTATTCAGTCTTCCACAACTCACAATTCCGCTGAAAAAGGAAAATTATGTAGTGTTGGCAAATTAAATCTTGTTCTATGAATGACATCATTCAACTGGAGAACAAATATTATGTAGCGGTCAATTCAACTTATGCAGATGACCGTATGAAGGTGTTGAACCATGCCGACACCTTCGGCATTTTTGACCGATGGGGCGATGTGCAGCAAATTGGAGAAGAAGTGCAGGGTATCTATCATAATGGTATGCGCTTCGTCTCCAACCTTGATTTTCGCATCAACGGAAAGAGACCATTGCTTTTAAGTTCCTCAGTGAAAGATGAGAATGAAATTCTTTCGGTGGACCTGACCAATCCTGCATTGCAAACTGATGGCAGCATCATTCCTAAAGGAGTATTGCATCTTGGAAGAAGCAAGTTCATTCGCAACGGCGCATGCTATGAGCAAATTAAAATAACCAACTACGGAAATGAACGGTATGATTTTGAGATTTCACTTCGCTTCGATGCAGACTTCAAAGACATTTTTGAGGTAAGAGGTATAAAGCGTGAACATCGTGGAGAAATTACTGAAATAAGGCATTTGCCTCAAGGCAAGGTTCGTATTTACTATGATGGATTGGATAAAGTTCGAAGAATTACACAAGTTCATTTTTCGGAAAAGCCCGATAAATGGCAAGGGCATGATTGCGCTATTTTCCGTGTAGAGTTAGAGCCTCATAAAGAGTTTACGATAGAATATGCTATTCATTTTTTAATTGGTGATGAAGAAAAGCAATTGCTTTCTTTTAACGAAGCAAGACAAAGATTAGAGAGAGAACTCAAAGAATTAGCAAACATCTTAGCAAGGATAAAAACCTCGAACGATCAATTTAATCAGTGGATCACACAATCGGCAAATGATTTACTCTCGCTTCTTGCAAACACCGAACATTCCAAATACCCTTATGCTGGAGTGCCCTGGTATAATACTGCATTTGGAAGAGATGGCATCATTACAGCACTTGAAACACTTTGGCTTGCACCTGACATTGCTAAAAATGTGTTACGCTATTTAGCAAACACACAGGCAATCGAAGCAAACGAATACCAGGATGCAGAACCCGGAAAGATCATTCATGAAGTTCGTGGCGGTGAAATGGTCGCAATGAACGAGATTCCATTTAAACGCTATTATGGTTCTATAGATTCAACACCTTTGTTTGTAATACTGGCTGCTGCATATTACAACCGCACTGCCGATATTGAATTCATAAAATCTATTTGGAAAAATATTGAAGCTGCTTTGTACTGGATCGATAATTATGGTGATGTGGATGGAGATGGGTTTATAGAATATCAACATAAATCCGTTAATGGGTTAACCAACCAGGGATGGAAAGATTCACATGACAGTATAATGCATGCTCACGGAGCATTGGCAGAACCACCAATTGCTCTTTGTGAAGTGCAGGCTTATGTGTATGATGCAAAGAAGGGTGCTGCAAAACTGGCGAAAGTTTTAGGCTATGATTCAATGGCGGAACGACTGGAAAAAGATGCTGAGTTGTTGAAACAAAAATTCAATGAAGCATTTTGGGATGAGCAGTTGGAAACCTACGTGTTAGCACTAGATGGAAAGAAGCAACCGTGCAGAGTAGTCGCATCTAATGCCGGACATACTTTACTTACCTCAATTGTCGAACCGGAAAAAGCAAAACGTATCGCAAAGCGTTTGTTACAGGACGATATGTTCAGTGGCTGGGGCATTCGAACGTTAAGCAAGAATGAGAAGCGGTACAACCCAATGTCCTATCACAATGGTTCGGTATGGCCGCACGACGTTGCTATTATTGCAAGAGGTTTTTCAAAATATGGATTGAGCGAAGAAACGCTTCAACTAACCAGTGCTTTGTTCGCTGCATCTCTTTTCATTGAGCTGCAGCGACTACCTGAATTGTTTTGTGGCTTTGAAAGAAGAAAAGGTGAAGGTCCTACTAATTATCCCGTGGCTTGTTCACCTCAAGCATGGTCAGTGGCAGCAGTCTTTATGTTGCTCGAAGCCTGTTTGCATATTGACATATATGCGGAAGAAAAAAAAGTTTATTTCTATAAGCCAATGATGCCCCTGGGGATTGAAGAACTGAAAATATCAAGATTGAAATTAGGTGATGGTTATGCAAATTTAAAATTGTATTGTGAGAACGGATCTGTTGGAGTCAAAGTTATTTCCCTACCACAGGGCTGGCAGGTATTGATGATTACTGAAGGGAATGAAAAAGTATAATGGCAAAAGCGATGCTTTTGACAATGATTGATCGAATTTATATGTGACTTCGGCAGGGAATTTTTAGCCATTAGTTACATCTTGACGCTATTTAGCTTTAATTGCTTTCCGAAAAGCGAGCAAAAAGAAATTAAAAACAAAAGCCCACTCTTACTCAAAGTGGACTTTTCTTGAAAAATCTTGCATAAAATAGCATCTGTGGAGGTGACCGGAGTCGAACCGGTGTCCAAACATGATACTCAAAAGCTTTCTACATGCTTATTTCTGTATTACTTGTCGGGAAAAGGCAGGAACAGAACCAACCAACCTTTTCCTTAGCTGAATATTCTTAAGCAACTGTCACAGCCTTCGGTTGCAGCAGCCTATATTTGTTTTGAGTCGGCGGCGGCACTTGGTAATAGACAAACCTGTGCAGCGGCCCTAATGACTACTTAATCACTGATTAGGCAGCCATGGCATACTGAGTATTGCCATTTATAGTTTGAATCTTCAGATTTAAGTGCTAATGATACAACGCACTGCATGCTTACACTTTCAAAGATCAATGCTGTCAAAACCAAACACCCCCAAATGTATTTTTAGTTGTTCTAAACCTTCAGTTTTCTTCGTTAACTAATATTTCTTTCCTTGTGCTCAATATTTTTTGCACCGAACCACATTACTACTATTAAACTTCTGTTGCGTCGCACTCTTGTACGTTCAGAAATACTATTGAACCACTTAAGCCCAGCATACAAATCTACAAAATTGTAATTGCATCAGCAATAACAGAACTCTTAAATTATTTACCCCAACCAAACCAGTCATTGCCATTGGCATACACCATCAAGCCCAGCAATAAAACCATCCCGGCAATTTGTGCGTATTCCAAAAATTTTTCATTGGGTTTTCTGCCAGAAACCATTTCATACAATGTAAACAACACATGACCACCATCAAGCGCCGGTATGGGCAATAAATTCATAAATGCAAGAACGATAGATAAGAAAGCGGTAATACGCCAGAATGCTTCCCAATTCCATTCATACTTTGGAAAAATAGACCCCATTGATTTAAAGCCGCCTACCCCTTTATAACCGCCGGTTTTTGGATTTACAATTTTCTTTACCTGGTCTACATAAAAAGCAAGCTCGTTGCCAGCCATTTTGATACCAGCAGGAATAGCAGCAAAGAAGCTATATTTTTTTACTTCCAATTTTGCCCAGCCTAAACTATCCATTTGACTGTAAGAAGAATAAGGATAGAAACCAATCTGACCTGCACTATCAATATGTACTGGGAAAGTAACTCTGTTGTCATTACGAAGCACTGATAGCTGAACAGTTGCATTCTTCTTTTGTAGTAAGATATTTTTCAGTTCATCAAAGAATTGAACATTGGTCGAATCAATACCTACAATCACATCATTTTTTTGCAAACCCGACTTTTTAGCCCTGGAGCTATCAGGTATTTCATAAACCATTGCAGGTGTTCTTGGCTCTAAAAAGCTGGAAACTGATTTCCTTCTGTTCTCTACTAATTGGCCAATGAAATCTACTGGTATTTTAAAAGTTAGTTGTTGTCCATTACGTTCTACAGTGAGGGTATTACCAACTAAAATTTTACGGACAATTTTGTCAAAGTCTTCAACTGGCTCTCCATTCACTGCAAGAATTCGATCACCATTGCGAATACCTATTTTATATAACGTGCTATCCACTACATGTACACCGTATTTCAATGAACTGGCCGGTACTCGCTTATCGCCCCACATCATTAAAATGAAGGCGTAGATCACGAAGGCTAACAACACATTCATAATAATGCCACCCAACATAATGATCAATCGTTGCCATGCTGGTTTGCTTCTGAATTCATATGGTTTAGCAGGCTGATTTAGTTGTTCTTTATCCATGCTCTCATCTATCATACCTGCAATCTTTACATAACCACCCAGTGGTAACCAACCAATTCCATATTCGGTTTCACCTATTTTCTTTTTGATCAAAGAAAACCATGGATTGAAAAACAAATAGAATTTCTCTACACGGCAACCAAACTTTTTTGCAGCGATATAATGACCAAATTCATGGATGATAACTAAGATGGAAAGTGCCAACACCAATTGACCTGCTTGCATCAAAACCGCAGACCAGTCTATTGCTAATAAGTGCATCATATTTTACGTCGAACAAGTTTAGTAAAGAGGACAAATATCCTGTAAATGAAGGATATAAATTAACCAATCTTCAAATATTGGGAATTTATAACAGAATTAAAGTTTGATTAAATCAGCAGCATAATGACGTGCTTCTGCATCACTATCCAAATATTCTTCCAATGAAGGCTTTTGGATGAAGGAAACTTTTGCCATTGTTTTTTCAATGATATCCGTCATTTCTAAAAAGCCTAAACGGTTTCTCAAAAATGCAAAAACGGAAATTTCATTAGCTGCATTCATTACACATGGAAGATTACCACCTTTATTTAAAGCATCGATGGCAAGGGAAAGATTTTTAAACGTCCGATAATCGGGTTCATCAAAAGTCAACTGCTGAATACGACGAAAATCGGCACGGGGAAAATTGTTTGGTATCCGTTGCGGAAAAGCCAGCGCATATTGAATAGGCAGTTTCATGTCTGGCAAACCTAATTGCGCTTTCACACTTCCATCTTCAAACTGAACCATGGAGTGTATGATGCTTTGCGGATGGATTAATACTTGTATCTGATCGGGACGAAGATTAAACAACCATTTGGCTTCAATCATTTCCAAACCTTTATTCATTAATGTAGCCGAGTCCACGCTGATCTTTGCTCCCATGCTCCAATTAGGATGTTGCAATGCATGTTCTCTTTTCACATTAACTAAGTAATTTGTTTTTCTTCCCAAGAAAGGACCACCTGAGGCTGTAAGAATTATTTTTTCAATTGGATTTCTAATCTCTCCTACTAAACATTGAAAAATGGCAGAATGCTCCGAGTCAACCGGAAGAATAGGAACATTTTTCTCAAATGCTTTTTGCATTACCAAATCACCAGCAACCACTAACGTTTCTTTATTTGCTAATGCAACTGCTTTGCCTGCTTCAATTGCATTCAATGTTGGCCTTAATCCTGCATAACCGACAATAGCTGCTAACATTAAGTCGTACACATCCATCAATGCAACTTCTTCTAATGCTTTTTCGCCGGCAAAAACTTTTATATCAGTGGAAGAAAGTGCTTCTTTCACTTTAGCATATTTTGTTTCATCGTTGATGACAACAATATTGGGCTGAAATTTTAATGCTTGTTCAACAAGCAATTCATCATTGCCATTTCCAGTAAGTACTTCAACAGAAAATTTATCCCGATTTGCGTCAATTACATCCAATGCCTGCGTTCCAATAGAACCAGTTGAACCAAAAATGGCAATTCTTTTTTGCGTAGTTGTCATAGAAAAGGTGGCGTAACTATTCGGTTACATAATTAATCATTATTCTTTCCACTTTATCAACTCATCAGCAATTTTTCTATCGTTGCTTAGTCGTGGCACTTTATTTTGTCCGCCTAATTTGCCAATTGATTTCATGTAATTGATGAAACCATTTTTATTGATTGGCGTAATTTTTAACGGCTGTAGAATATTTCCTGTGATCAAATCATCATAATAAATATTTTTTTGGCGAAGTACATCATTTACTTTTTTCGCAAATGCAGAAAGGTCAGAGGGTTGGTTTTCAAATTCAATCAACCACTCGTGATAACTTTTGCCCTGACCTTGCTCGATCATTGGCGCAACGGTAAATTCAGTTATGTGCACTCCTTCTTCTTTTGCAACCTTCATTAAACTGTATTCTACTTCTTCACCAATCACATGTTCACCAAAAGCGGAAATAAAATGTTTAATCCTTCCCGAAACGATGATGCGGTATGGATTGGTAGAAACAAATTTTACTGTATCCCCAATATTGTATGCCCACAAGCCTGCGTTGTTCGAAACAATTAAGGCATAATTTTCTCCCACTGTTACATCTTTTAATGCCAAACGTGTTGGGTTCGCATTGAAAATTTCTGCAGCAGGCACAAATTCAAAAAAGATTCCACTGTTTGTATTAAGCAGCAAGCCTTCTTCTGTTTGTGTATCCTGAAAAGCAAAAAAACCTTCCGATGCGGGAAATGTTTCGATCGTATCAATGGGTTTTCCGATGCTTTCAAACAGCTTTGTTTTATACGGCTGAAAATTGACACCCCCGTGCACCAGCACCGAAAAATTTGGAAAAAGGTCTTTGATCTTTTTTCCGCTTCGTTCTTCCAATCTGTCAAAATACATTTGCACCCAAGGCGGTATACCACTAATGAGTGTCATGTTTTCATTGAACGTCTCCTCAACAACTTTATCCAGCTTCGTTTCCCAATCTTCTATGCAATTAGTTTCGTAAGAAGGTAGTTGATTGGTACGCAAATATTTTGGCACATGGTGATTCACAATACCACTTAAGCGACCAGTCGGAATATCACCTACTCGTTCCAGCTCCGGCGAACCCGATAGAAAAATAAGTTTACCATCTGCAAAACTGGTATTGCCAGTTTCTGCCATATAACAGAGCAAAGCATTGCGGGCTGTATTAATATGATTTGGAATAGATTCCTTAGAAATGGGAATATATTTAATACCACTTGTAGTACCAGATGTTTTGGCAAAATAGATAGGCTGGCCTTTCCAAAGGATATTGTGTTTCCCCTGTTTTATCTTTTCGATATAGGGTTTAAACTGCTCATAGTCCCGGATGGGCACAGCTTTTTTAAACTCATCATAAGAAGTTATTGTGGCAAAATGATGCTCTTTCCCAAACTCTGTATTCTTTCCGCCTTTAATCAACTCCTTCAGGATAGCGTCCTGATCTGAAACTGCAGTGGTCATTCCCTTCTTTATCTTAGCATGTATATAGGAGGCAAAAGGCTTGGCTAGGAACGATTTAAACTTCATGACAGGCAATTTTTCAGCCGTCCATTTATAAAAATGGTTAATGGCAAGCTGAGGCGGCACAAACCTACGGGAATTGAATAACTTAAAAGTAAAAAGGTAAAAGTTAAAAGTTCAGGCGGTTCCAGCATTTTTTCGTTTTCACTTTTAACTTTTGACATCTTTCCCTTACCTTTGCCCACCTAATTTTTGAACCGTTATGTTCGCAGTTGTTAAAATAGCCGGTAAGCAATTCAAAGTTTCAAAAGATCAAACTTTGTATGTACCAAGCATTGGTGGAAACGCCGGTGATAAAGTAGAATTTTCTGATGTGATTTTAGCTGACAACAATGGTAACCTTACCTTCAGCAACGTTAGTGTAAAAGTAAGCGCAGAAATTCTGGATCATGTGCAAGGAGATAAAGTAATAGCGTATAAGCAAAAACGCAGAAAAGGTTTCCGTAAGAAAAAAGGACACCGCACGCATTATACTAAAATCAGAATTGCTGATATCTTTTAATTAAATTTCAAAAACTCTACTAAAAAATAATTCATCATGGCACATAAGAAAGGTGAAGGTAGTGTAAAGAATGGCCGCGACTCAAACAGTAAACGTTTGGGTGTAAAAATTTTTGGTGGTCAGCCAGTTATTGCTGGTAACATTATCGTTCGTCAACGCGGAACAGTTTATCATCCTGGTAAAAATGTTGGTGTTGGTAAAGACTACACATTGTTTGCATTAACAGATGGGGTAGTTGAATTCAAAAAAGGAATGAAAGATAGAACATTCGTTTCTGTTGCTGCTGCAGAAGTAACGGCATAATGTTTGAATAATGGTAGAGATATTTGGCAGTTAAATTTTTTTTATAACTTTACTGCTGTTATTTATTAACTAACCATTAAATTCAAACAACATGGCAACAGCAAAAAAAGCTGCAGGCAAAAGCTCATCTAAAGGAGCTTCAAAGAGTTCTTCAAAAAGTGCTGCTAAAAAAGGCGGCGCTACAAAAAAAGCAGCTGCTAAAAAAGGCGGCGCTACAAAAAAAACAGCTGCTAAAAAAGGCGGCGCTACAAAAAAAGCAGCTGCTAAAAAAGGCGGCGCTTCTAAGAAAGGTGCAGCTAAGAAGAGCAGCAAGTAATCAGAACAAATGTTTTGAATTAATACAAGTCCCGATATTTATCGGGACTTTTTATTTATACTATTTGCAATTACGATTAAACTTTTTAAAGTTGATTCTGAGCCAAGTAGGATTGCATACTTTATCGTTAGTAATTCTATTCAGCTTATTCAGTCTTAACTACACTACTACTCTCCTAAATAAATTGTTTTTTTTGCACCTATGGATAATTACGAAATAGCTGACCAATTATTGCTGCTTTCTAAATTGATGGATATTCACGGCGAAAATTCTTTTAAATCAAAAAGCTATGCTTCCGCGGCTTTTGCTATTGAAAAACTACCACAGCAGATTGCAGATCTGCCTGAAGAAAAGATATTCCAAATCAAAGGTATTGGTGAAAGTGTTGGCAAAAAAGTAATGGAACTGATTAAAACCGGCGAATTAAAACAATTGAAAGAGATCATTTCCAATACACCTGAAGGCATATTTGAAATGATGAACATAAAAGGCTTGGGACCTAAGAAGATTCATATTATTTGGAAAGAACTGGGCATTGATTCAATCAATGATTTGCGTGAAGTTTGCAGAACCAATAAAATTTCGGAGCAGAAAGGGTTCGGACAAAAAACCCAACAGAGTATTTTAGAATCCATTCAATTCAACGAACAAAATGCAGGTAAATATTTATATGCAGGTATTGAGCCTTTTGCATTAGCACTACAGGAAAAATTATGTGTAGAATTTCCGGAAGAGCAATTACAACTTACAGGTGCATTCCGCCGACAATCAGAATCAATTGAGAAATTAGAGTGGGTTACTACCATTAGCATTCAAAACATTAAAAGATTCTTCGACGAAGATGGCTTTACAATTATTGCAGAAGGTAGTGAATGGATTGAAATAAATGCACAAGAAACGTTGGTGTTGAAATTTTTCTTGGCCACAAATGACAATTTCTACCAACAATTATTTCTTACAACCGGAAGTGAAGAATTTTTATTTGCCTGGAAAAACACAAAACAAACTCCGGATGAACCTAAATCGGAAGAAGAAATTTTTGCAGTAAACAAAATGAGCTACATCCCTCCTTTTTTGAGAGAAAAAGAAACAATCATTCATAAAACAATTCCTGAAGTTGTAACAGTAGCCGATATTAAAGGACTTATTCATTCACATAGTAATTGGAGCGATGGAGCGAATACAATAGAGGAAATGACTGAACGCCTGATTGAACTAGGTTTTGAATACATGGTTATTTCCGATCATTCCAAAGCAGCTTATTATGCTAATGGTTTAAGTGAACAACGCATTAAGGAACAGCACAATTATATTGACGCATTAAATAGAAAATTCGCTCCGTTTAAAATTTTCAAAAGCATTGAGTGCGATATATTGGCTGACGGACAAATGGATTATTCGAATAAAGTACTCTCGACATTCGACTTAGTCATTGCTTCTGTTCATAGCAATTTAGACATGGATGAAGAAAAAGCGATGAAACGATTATTGGGTGCTATTACTAATCCTTATGTCACTATCCTTGGTCACATGACGGGTAGGCTTTTGCTAAGGAGAAAAGGTTACCCGGTAGATCATAAGCAAATTATTGACGCCTGCGCCGATCATAATGTAGTGATTGAAATCAATGCTAGTCCGTCACGCTTAGATATGGATTGGCGACACATTAATTATGCGCTGGAAAAAGGCTTAACGCTTTCTATAAATCCTGATGCACATACAGTAGATGAGTTTGGCATTCTTAAATATGGTGTACTGGTAGCACAAAAAGGAGGATTAACCAAAGAACGAAATTTAAGCAGTTATAGCTTGTCAGAATTTGAAACCTTCTTGAAGGACCAACGAAAGAAAAGAAGCTAACCAAGCGGTAATTGTACAAAGAACGAAGTGCCTTTACCTTGCTCTGTAGTAAACCATATTTTACCCTTGGCACTTTCTACTATGCCTTTGCTCATTGCCAAACCTAAACCTGTTCCCGAAGATTTGGTTGTGAAGTTGGGTACAAATATTTGGGGTTGTATTTCAACAGGAATGCCTTCGCCATTATCTTTTACTTCTATGGTTACATAATCATTTTCTATGTGTTCATTAATCAGCAATTGGCATTTGTCTAATGAAGAACAAGCATCAATTGCGTTTATAATTAAGTTAGTGAACAAACGATTCATATGTGTTTTGTCGACATGCATCATCAATGGCTGTGCAACTTTATTCCAAATTAATTCTACTTTAGGATTAGTTTGATACAGATCCACTAATGATTGCAACACTGTGTGCAAGTTCAAATGCTCAAGATTTTTATTACCAATATTAGCAAAGCGTGAAAAGTCAGCAGCTATCTTGGAAAGATGATCAATCTGTTCAACCAAGGTTGTTGCCACACTAGAGGTTAAGTCTTTGATATTTCCATTGCCGCTATTCACTGCTTTTTGTAAGTATTGAATGCTAAGTTTCATTGGTGTCAGTGGATTCTTAATTTCATGTGCCACTTGCCTTGCCATTTCACGCCAAGCTCCTTCACGTTCACTTTTTGCCAATGCCGCTGCACTTCGTTCCAGTTCTCTCACCATTTTATTGTACTGCGTAACCAATTCTCCTATTTCATCGTTTCTCTTCCAAACAATTTCTTCGTTTGTTTTACCCAAAGTAATTTCCTTCATCTTACTGCCAATTACCGAAAAAGACTGTGTAATACGATTGGTAATAAACAAAGCAATAACACCGGCAATTAAAAAGATAAAAGCATTTAAGTTGATAATAGTGACCAAGAAATTAGAAATCTCCTGATTCAAATCTATTTGCGAGAGAAAATAAGGCACGTTCAAATAAGCATAAACTTTTCCCTTATCGTCACGCACTGCGGCATAAATACTCAAATAACGCAGTGAACCTATATTTTCTTCCTGGACAAATTGAACTTGACGTAACCTGTTCAAATGGTAAAATGCTTCCGGATGCATCTTCTTACTTAGTATACCTTTCCCATACACTTCCTCTTCAGATGATATATAAAGATTTCCAGCAAGATCATAAACATTAATATCTGCATTATGAATATCAGCCACTTCATTCACTAAACTTTTCAACTTGTCATTGCTTACAAAATCGTATGTCTTGACTACACCATCAAACGTTCCGAAATCAACCAAACGCTTCTGCATTTCATTAACCAAAATACTTGCCGTTCTACTAAGCTTGTCTACATTATTACGATTGTAACGAGCAATAAAAAAAGAAATAGTTGCAATACCTATAATAATAAACGACAGTAAACTAATGAAAAGTACGGTACTATGAATTTGTGTTCGAATATTCAATTGCCAAAATTCATTCAATGACCTTTCTCCTTCAACAACTCTAAGTATAAAAACAAAAAGTTGCAATAAAGCAACCAAAAACAAAAAGGCACAAAATAAATAGGAGAACAACGTGATACTTTCAATTACAGAGTCTTGCTTCTTCGCAATGACAATTACCTTTTTACTATTAGCCTTGTACCACAATTCATCATAATCTCCATTGATTACCTTACTGATTTCTTCTTTCGGAATTTGATCATTTAATAAGGATGTTTGAAAAGGATATTTTGCAGAAGCGGATACTAACAATTTATTATTATAAATAGCATAAGAATACAAAGGTGAGTTTGAAGGATCGTTCTTTTTGAACTGACGAAACAATTCAGGAAACAAAGCATCGGAATTAAACTTCTTAGGGGTAGAAAGAATAAAGAAGCTACCCAGGACTCTTGAAGTATCTTTTATCATCCGCTTTGTTATGTAGGTAAACTTATCATAGGCTGTTTCATGATAGTTTAAATCAGGAATTCCGGTAGGCTTACTTTGAACGGAAAAAATCGTGTTCAGTTCGGCAAAGCTTGCAGGGTCATCATTATTCATTGGCCGGTTTAAACTATCGAATAAATAAATTCTCGTGTTGTATTTATTGATGTAACCACTGATAATATTTTCTTTGATGATGCTATCGCGAAGCACCTTGCTTTGCACCCTGTTTTCAAAACGACTGAAATTATTTACAAGGAAACGGTTATTAAGATAAGTAAGCGCAACACTTAATGTTTTTTCACTTGAAGGATCTGTTGTCTGATCTAATTTCTCGGCTATGCTTTTTCGTGTTTGCCATTCTCTCACTCTATTTTCTTGTAGAATAATAGCAGCAAGTGAAATGGAAAAAACAAAGATCCAGAACAACACACCTGCAACTGTTACATCAAAGCGATTAATGATAAACCGTTCCTGGCTTAGCAATAATGTGTAGACAATCAGCCATAATAACACTGGCAAATGAAAAAGTACTATCGCATTGCCTGACTGAAATGTAAGCAACACCAAACCTGCAGCAGCGATGATGATATAGATGTAAAATGATTGGTTTTCGAAAGCAGGAAAAATAAAACGAAACAAAAGCCGCGTAAAATAATAATACGTTAAGGATAATATTGCTAAAACGATAAAACCAACAATAGTGTAGCTATTCAGGCTAAAGAAATCTGTTACGTTGAATGATATTTTAGAATCGGCCACAAGGCTTCGTACAATATTGGCTAATTGAAAAGTTGACAGAATAAGAAATAATAGAGCAATTGTACCTGTAATAAAAATTCGTTTGCCTGATAAAAAAGAAGGCAGGCGTTTAACGGGACCAATATTGAACCAAGCAAATAAAATAATCCAACAGAACATAATGGCATTTAGGAATAAATCGCCTAATGATGCATTGAACCAGTTAGTACTGTAAACAGATGGATCAAATAAAGAGAATTGCCGTAAATAAAAAAGATTAGGAAAAAGAAAAAGGATTGCTCTTACGAAAAATAAAATGATGGTAAGAAAAGAAATTCCTTTTATAGCTCCTTTCTGTTCCACTACTCTTTCTGCCAAGAACTCGAGGTAAATCAACAATAATAATAAAGCCGCAATTCGAAACACAACGGTTATAGGATCGCTTGCAAGGATAGGCGCATGTGCTTTTCGGTCAATATTGAACAAGGGCTTTTGATGATAGGATTGCACAATGTAAGATGTTGGCTTATCAACAATAGCAATCTTTTTAATGGCAGATGGATCATGAGCAAAATGCCTTTGCAAATAATCCGTTTCCAAATAGTATTGATAAAGGATGGGAATCATAGCATAAGCAGTAACATTATTGCTCATACCTTTCAGACGAACCGTTTTCTTTACCACCAGGTAATAACCATTTGCTAGTTGTTGGAAGTATTCACCGTCTTTTATCGAATAATCAACATTAGGAGGAAGTATCTTTTGATTGTTCCAAAACAATAGTTCAGGCGCATTGATTGTTTCTGCATAAACGAAGAACCCGTATGTCTTCTTCTCTATATTTTTAAATGCAGTCAAGTCTTCGGATTGCTGCACCAATTGACGCATAAGAAGCGTGTCACTTAATAACGACTCGAAATCTTTTTCCTGCTTATTGATGTAGCTTTCAAGAGATGTTACTTCAGCATTAATAGATGGATTCTTTTTAAAATAAAATGAAGTAACTAAGGATAAAAGGAAAAAAACAACTGCTGCAATTAACAAATTGCGCTTTGATAAATAATTATGCGGAAAAGAAAAGTTCAATCTTTTGGGTATTTGATTTCATTCCAAATGGCATCCATTTCTTCTAAAGACATGTCGTTTAAGTTTCTATTCTTGGAAAGGGCTAATTGTTCCATTTGCGTAAAACGTTGAATAAACTTCTTGTTCGTCAGTTCTAAAGCATTTTCAGCGTCAATATTCAAAAACCGTGCAAAATTTACCAGCGAAAAAAGCACATCACCAAACTCCTCTTCCACTCTTTGTTGTGATTCCTCCGTTATAGCTATATTTAACTCAGCGACCTCTTCCTCTACTTTTTCCCAAACTTGCTCCCTTGTTTCCCATTCAAAGCCAACTTGTTTTGCTTTTTCCTGTAAACGCATTGCCTTTACCAAAGCAGGTAATGTTTTAGGAAAGCCTGAAAGAAAAGATGTTTTCCCTTTTTTTAACTTGAGCTTTTCCCAATTCTTTTTTACATCTTCTTCATTTTTCACTTGAACATTGCCATAAATATGCGGATGACGTTCAATCAATTTTTGACAAATGCCATTGATCACTTCTTCCATTGTGAACTGTTCTTGTTCTTTTCCTATTTTTCCATAAAACACAATATGCAATAGCAGGTCGCCCAGTTCTTCCTTAATTCCTTTCCAATCATTATCAGTTATGGCATCAGCTAATTCATATGTTTCTTCCAATGTCATCTGCCGAAGCGACTGGATGGTTTGTTTTTTATCCCAAGGACATTTTTCTCGCAATTCGTCCATGATAACCACTAAGCGTTCAAAAGCCTTTGCTGCATCTGTCATAATTTAAAATTCTACAAATGAAAAAAATAAAAACCCAATAAATAAAGGCAGAAGTACAATACCGCCAAGAAAGTTCAATAGTAAAAACTTAGTAGCCGTTTTGCCCCAGCTTTGTTCGTAAAACAACTTCATTGAACGAAGCAAATAATAACCTCCATATATAATACCCGCAGCAACAAACCAACCAAATATGCCCCAATGCGACCAATCTTTCAAAGCTGCAAAGCCAAAAATGAACAAGATGAGAATAAAGCTGAAGATGTATTGATACAAAGTGAATACAGCATGATCGCTATAGAAAAAATTCTTTCTACGTGAATACAACATCTTTAACACCAAAGCAAAAAAAGGCAAAGAGAAGAATAACATAATTGGTAACCGATGCAAGAATGTTTCGAAAAATTCTTTCAATATATCACTCTCATTGCCTTCATACTTTTTATTAAGACGTATCGATTTCTTTATTGCTGTTCTTTTAAATAATCCATCACGCTTTTCCTCAGGTAATTTACTTTGAGCGGCTTCATATTCTTCTACTGAATGATAGTTGCTTTTGGGATTAATAAAAGCCGGGGCTTCTAGCAATTCTAAATCTCCTACACTAATCGGACGTGTCGTATCTTTTAATGCTTCAAGCTTTTTGTAGGTAAGGGAATCTTTGTCTTTCTTCAAATTATTTTGAAGGCTGTCTATGTAATGAATGCGTTCAATACTGCTTAGTGGCCTATCGCCATTGTTCAGGTTTACTTTTGGTCCAGGATTGATGAATTTAAAAAATATAAGAAAGAAGATAGCAGATGTAAATAAATACATGCGGATTGGATCCAGGTAACTCATTCGCTTGCCTGTCACATATTCCTTTGCAACATACCCGGGCTTAAACAACAGATATTTTACGGTATCAAAAAATTTTCCGTCAAAATGAAAAATGTCAAAAACAAAATGCTTTGTTAAGGACCAAAAGTTTTGATGCGGAATTATATTTTCCTGCCCGCATACATAACAAAAGCGACCTAATACTTCGGCGCCGCAGTTAAGACAGTTTTTATCTTTACGTTCTTGTTGGTGGCTCACCTAAAATTTTTCTTAAAAATAGACACAAAATCTTCATAGCTAACGAAGCTTCTCCTTTTCACCAACTGCATTGTTTATTTTTGAGAACAAACAATATCTGAATGAAAACTTTGTTCTTAGCTGTTTTGCTCACATCAGGTTTTAATTCTTTTGCACAATACTATTACAGGGATATTATTGGCACCAAAGAAACGGAACAAATGATTCAATCATATTTGCGCAACAAGGTAACTCGTGTAAGCCTTACCAGTTATGATGCAGACAATACCCGAAGTGATGATTTTTTTGTAGAACAAATTTTTTCAACTGCTTCCCTGAACTTAAAAACGACTACCCGTTCTGGCATGTCAGATCAATCCATCTTGATAACAACCGTTAATGCAAAAGGTCAGGTAGTTAAAACAACAGACAGTACGGGCATTATGGTGAGCACTACAAGCTATACCTATAATGCTGATGGGACATTAGCAGCTACTACTAACAACTCCACAGATACAACAAAAAACGGCTTAAGTGAAGATCATATATGGCAATATGTAAATGGAAAGGTCAGTCGCATGTTGCGTATAAAAGATAAAGTTGATACTACAGTTGTACAATTTAAATTAGACGATAATAGTAACGTGGTTGAAGAACAGTCTTTTCATAAAGGTGTGAAGAATGATCCAGTTTATTATTATTACGATAGTAAAAACAGGTTGACGGATATTGTACGGTTCAATAACAAAGCAAAACGTTTACTGCCAGAATATATGTTTGAATATTCAGACGAGAATCAAGTAATCCAGCGTATTACTGTTCCAGCCAATGGATCAAACTATTTAATTTGGCGCTATCAATACAGTCCGAATGGGTTAAAAGTAAAAGAAGCTGTATTTGACAAGCAAAAGCAATTGATTGGAAAAATTGAATACAGTTATCAGTTTGGAGGATAAATCAGCAATGTATACGCATAAAAAAGCAGCCCGTAAAAGCTGCTTTTTTATGCGTGCCCCGGAACGGAGTTGAACCGTTACGACCGTTGCGGGTCACAGGATTTTAAGTCCTGCGTGTCTACCAATTCCACCACCGGGGCTCAAAAAAAAATCTCTCCGTAGGACAGAGAGAAGTTCTGAGCGGAAGACCGGGCTCGAACCGGCCACCCCGACCTTGGCAAGGTCGTGCTCTACCAAATGAGCTACTTCCGCTTAATAAAGAACTAATTGGGGTTGCAAAAATAAGGGGTTGCGTTTTACACAACAAAAATTTCTGCAAAAATTTATTTGTATTTAGGTGTGTATAATGTGCTTTCCTGGATAGTTATATCAGGTTTGCCTTGGTAAGAATGACGGTATAATTGGTAACAAGCTCCGAACAAAAAAGCCAACAAGCAAAACACTTGCAAATAGAAAAGAAAAGCGGAAGAAGAAACCCAATCATGGGCAAAGTCTTTGTCTTGTACTTTCTGCAACTCTTCCCGATATTCTTCCTGACGATAATCCATAGTTCAATTTTGTGTTGCAAAAATAATAGTTGCTCAACGAATCAAACAAAGAAATTTTAATCTTCTTTCCTTTTTACTATTGCTCCAAATGTTTTTTTCTTTTTCCCAAAATGCTCCCATACAACATTGCCTTGAAACAAACCGAACAAGGCAGATGTGTGTACTTTTTTATAATGCTTCCTTTTCGCCAGGAAAGCCCAGCGAATAAAAGCCAGGTGCGCTTCCTGAATGGCAAGAAAGTAGCCAACATCGCCACCGAAAACTCCTTTAACTGCTGATATATTATCAAGCAGAAAACGATAAGGAATCTTCCAAGCCTTTTCAGCAGATGTAAGATTTTTAGCAAGCATGATCAGATTGTTGCGAAAGTTGAGAAATGTTTTTTTGGAGTTGCCTCTTGGTAACGTACCGCCACCAACATGATATACTACTGATTGTGGACAGCAGTAAATTTTCTTTCCCAACAACTTTATTCTCCAGCATAGATCAATCTCTTCCTGATGAGCAAAGAAATATTCATCGAAACCCTCTACCTGATGATAAATATCACTTCGAACAATCAGAGCTGCCCCACTGGCCCAAAATACTTCTGACACATCATTATACTGGCCATTATCTTCTTCACAAATGTCAAAAATTCTGCCCCTTGCAAAGGGGTAACCAAAAGCATCAAGCCACCCTCCTGCCGCTCCAGCATATTCAAACACGTTTTTGTTTTTATAAGCTAATATTTTGGGCTGACAGGCGGCTATTTCCTCATTGTTTTCCAGCAAATTAATAATGGGCTTCAACCAGTCAGGCGTTACTTGTACATCGGAGTTTAAAAGCACATAGTAGTCTGCATTCACCTGCTTCAACGCTTCATTGTATCCCTTTGCAAAACCAAAGTTTTGAGGCAGTACAATAATTTCTATCTGCGAATAATGCTGTTGTAAAAAAGAAATAGAATCATCGGTAGAGGCATTGTCTGCAACAACAATCCTACAGTTTGGATAATTGGTTTGTAAAACAGAAGGAAGAAATTGTTCTAAATAATGTTTCCCGTTCCAGTTTAAAATAACAATAGCTACCGATGGTGACGTGTTCAAGAAAAAAAATTATTGCCTCAAAAATAAACTTCTGAAGTTAATGATGAAATGAAAAGCGATAGATGAAGGAAGTTTTAAACTTTTTGATTGTTTCTCTTGCGTGAGGGATAGTAGCGAAAAGCCCGCTGAAGCCCAGTGAGTAAGGCTTTGTGGCGGACTTGCAGCGAATAGCCCGACCTCCATAGCGCATAGTGAATTCAAAATATTTTAGTTTGTTAGGCGCTATGGAGGACACGCCCAAATTTACCCGGCCGTTGGAATATCGGTATAAAGCACTTCTTCGCCCATAGCAGCTTTTTTCATTTGCGCTGCTTTATCATGTCCAATGTATGTTTCAATTCTGCGTTCGGCAACGTAAATCAATGGAGTTAATACAATAGCCATCGTGGCTTTATAGATGTAGTTCATGATGCCAAAGGCCAAAATTTGTTGCCAGCTAAACACACCCCAAAAAGCGATGAATAAAACAATGTAACTGTCTACAATTTGAGAAACTAAAGTAGATCCTGTAGCACGAAGCCATATATGTTTGTCTCCTGTTCTCTTTTTAATACGATGAAAAACTGTTACGTCTACAATCTGACTCACTAAAAACGCAATGATACTACCTACGATGATGCGCATGCCCTGGCCAAAAATGCCCGAAAAAGCATCTTGCATATCCGGTATACCATTCTTTTGATTAATAGGTTTCCAGAAATCTGCAGCAGGCACAGCGATTGCGATAAAATATATCAAAAAGGCATAGGCAATCAGAATAACTGCTGTGTAGGAGATTCTTCGCACTGCTTTCGGTCCATAGTATTCGTTCACGATGTCTGTCACAATAAATTCCAATGGCCACAGTAACACACCACAGGTGAGATTGAATCCCAAACCACTTTGTCCAAACAAAGTAAAATTAGCCGGAGGTAAATGAAAGAGCTTTTCTAGTGAAAAAATTTTGGTACCAATAGATTCAGCAATCAATGCATTGCAACAGAAGAAGGCAGCAATAGAAAGGAAAAGCTTAGTTGGCTTGTCTTTAAGAATGGCTTTTATCATTGAGATAGAGAATATAAATGAGTTGCAATATTAGAAAAATAAGATTGGCTGTTATTAACCATGAAGGAACCGCGGCAGGAACTCGCCTTCGAATTAGAAACAAAATAAGGTAACAAAAGTTGACTAAAGGATTGAAGAGAAGCACCAACAAATAACCCACGATCACAATGAGTGAGGTTAAATCTTCATTATGAAGCCAGTTGAAAATACTTAAGGTTACGGCTATCAAAAAAACAACATTGCACAAAAAAGCCAGTCGCGATAGGAAGCGCAGCCAACCTAGCTTTTTCGAAGTTTGGGGTTCAAAGTTTGAAGTTTGCGAAGCGGTCATGAATAGCAATAAAACTTTGGTTAATGCAAAACGTAAAATTCATTATTCCTGTAAAATAGCATTATTTTGTCAGCCTGATAAAAACTGTATATGCACAAAGGACTGTCTCGAATTATCCTTCCCCATCTTATTGCCGTTGTTGTTTTTTTAGTGGTTGCTTTGATCTATTGTCGTCCTGCTTTGCAAGGACAAGTATTGCAGCAACAAGATGTGATGCAATGGCGAGGCATGGCTAAAGATGCCTTAGACTATAAAGCGTCTCACGGACATTTACCATTATGGACAAAAAGCCTGTTTAGCGGGATGCCTGCTTATCAAATTGCAATTGAACCCAATAATCCCGCATCACCTATTTTCTTTTACGGAATTTTTACTTTGTTCTTAGCAAAACCCATTTCTTTTTTCTTGTTAGCCTGCTTGTGCTTTTATTTTCTTAGCCAGGTGCTTCGTGTAAATCCGTACATCGGCATTATTGGAGCTTTGACCTATGCTTACGCTACTTATAATCCAATCATTGTTTCTGTAGGCCACGACACCAAAATGCAAACACTTGCTTTGTTACCTGCGTTTATTGGTTCCTTAATCTTGGTTTACGAACGTAAATATTTATGGGGAGCTGCACTGACCGCTTTATTTACATCACTGATGGTAGGCTTCAACCACATGCAAATCGTTTATTACGGCTTATTGATCGCTTTCTTTATGACCATTGGCTATTTAATTCAATGGATTAAACGAAGCGAAACAAAACATGCCGTAACTGCTTTAGCTATTGTAATAGTTGCAGGAATTGTTGGTGTGCTTTGCAACGCTGCTAATATTTTCACCACCTACGAGGCATCAAAAACGACCATCAGAGGTGGCACTGAATTAGCCGATAAAAATGCAAGTAAGACTGGCTTAAGTCAAGACTATGCTTTGAATTATAGCATGTATAAAAGTGAACCATTTGTAATGATGGTTCCAAAAATGTTTGGTGGCAGCAGTGCCCGATTAGAAGTTCCTCAGGAAGAATCAAAAGCCATTGAAGTGTTACAACAAAATCCGCAGCTAGGACAACAGCTACAGAGCTTTCTTTCTTTCTATTGGGGCGGCATTGGCGGCACGTCAGGCCCACCTTATGTAGGCGCAATCATTTGCTTTTTAGGATTGATTGGCTTTTTTGTTTTAGACAGCAAACACAAATGGTGGATTTTAGCAGTAAGCATTCTTGCTATTGTGATGAGTTGGGGCGAATATTTTGAAGGTTTCAATGCATTTTTATTAAAAGCATTGCCTATGTACAATAAGTTTAGAGCTCCCAGCATGATCATTGTGATCCCAACCCTCTTACTGAACATCATGGCAGTACTTACATTGCAACAAATTGTTTCGTACGACAATAAGGAAGAATTATGGCAGCGTTATAAGAAAGGTTTATTCTTAACAGCAGGCATTTTTGTCATTCTCTTCTTGCTTTATTTCAGTTTTGATTATACCAGCAAGGGAGATAAAGGTTTATTGCAACAAGTCGGTTCTGCACAAGCAGAAGTGCAAAACTACGTTCGCAGCTTTTTAGATGCGCTAAAACAAGATCGCAAAGGTTTATTTTTTAGCAGTTTGATTCGTTCACTATTATTTATTGCTGCTACTGCTGCTGTGCTTTGGTATAGCATTCGTAAAAATGCACAAAACTGGGTAGTGTTTGGTGTCATTGGTTTGTTGGCATTTATCGATTTAATGTCGATCGATACACAATATTTAAATAAAGACAACTACCAGGACGAAGCCGAATATCAAAACAACTTTAATCCTTCGCAAGCAGATCAACAGATCATGCAGGATAAAAGTTATTATCGTGTGCTGGATCTTCGTCAGGGTGTACAAAACGCATTTAACGGCGGCGCTTTGGCAGCGTATTATCACAACTTAGTAGGAGGATATCATCCGGCGAAATTGAGTATTTACCAGGATTTGATTGAGCATCAACTGTATAATTTTCCAAACAGCATGCCCGCTTATGACATGCTCAATACCAAATATATTATACAAACAGACCAAACAGGTAAAGAAGGTGTTTACACAAATCCGAATGCATTAGGCGCAGCATGGTTTGTAAAAGCAATTCGTACAGAGCAAACGCCTCAAGCCGTAATGGATGCGCTGACTAATTTCAACCCGAGAGACACGGCCATCATTTTTTCGAAAGATCAAAGCCTGGCAACGGTTGCACCAACTGCAGACACCACGGCTTCTATTCAATTGGTTAAAAATGATAATGATGAAGTGACCTATCGCTATTCTTCAGCAGCTAATCGTTTCGCTGTATTCAGTGAGGTGTTTTATGACAAAGGATGGAAAGCTTTTGTAGATGGAAAAGAACTACCCATCGTTCGAACAAATTATGTCTTGCGGGGTGTTAGTTTACCAGCCGGGGAAAATAAGGAAGTACGCTTTGTTTTTCATCCGGATTCATTTTATACAGGCGAGAAAATTGCGATTGCTGCCAGCATCATTGTATGGCTGCTGTTACTTGCTGCTATTATTCAAACTTATCGCAGCAGAACTGTAAAAGCATAAGATGCATCATATTCTGGCATTGGTTACGTTCAACATCTACCCTGCAGAAATGGGTGGGCAAAAAGGTGTTGCGCTTTTTTATAATTTTTTGAAAAGGCATTTTGATGTAACTATTGCCAGTTCAAAACAAAAAATTGAGGATAATGCTATAGAATGCTTGTATCCGAATAAAAAGAGTTTTCTAAATCTATTCAAAGTTGCCCAACTAAAGAGCTTAATAAAGCAGAATAAAATTGACCTAATCATTGCAGAACATTCATACACAGGCTGGACAGCTTTGCTGCTCCGAACACTGACAGGCAGACCTTTTATTATTCATTCACACAACATTGAAGCTTTACGTTTTAAACAAATGAACCGCTGGTGGTGGAAGGGATACCTAGCTTATGAAAAATGGATTCATCAGCAAGCAAATCATAATTTTTTTATTAGCGAAGAAGACAGACAATATGCTTTGACAAACTTCGGATTGCAAGCGAGAAAATGTACTGTGGTCACGTATGGCATTAATCAAATTAGACCCCAGACAAAAAACATAACAAAGCAGGATTTGGGTTTGGCAGAAAATGATTTTGTTTTTTTGTTTAACGGAACATTGGATTATACACCCAATGTAGAAGCAGTTAATGTTTTGCTTACCCGGATAGATTCGATTTTAAAAAAGCATCTATCTCAATTCAAAATTGTGATTACCGGTAGAAGAGCTACCGCAGCATTCATCAACAAGATAAAGCAAAACACAAATTTCATTTATAAAGGTTTTGTAGCAAACATTGAAGACTATTATACTATTGCTGATTTGTTTTTAAATCCCATTACCAATGACTCGGGTGTAAAAACAAAAGTAATTGAAGCCCTATCCCATAACTGCACCGTAATTTCTTTTGAAGGCGGAGCTTGTGGAATTGATAAAAAAGTTACCGGCGAAAAATTAATTACAGTTTCTAACAACGACCATCATGCTTTTGCGAAAGCGATAATTAATCAAATGCAAAAAGAAAAACAACAAACACCCCAAGCTTTTTTCGACAACTATTATTGGGCTAATATTGCAGCAAAAGCATCACAAAAAATAGAAGAAGTATTACACCAACATGGTCAACACTCCTGAAATATCTGTTGTCATTTGTTCGTACAATCGTGCTGATTATATTATTAATGCCATTGATAGTTTGTATCAACAAACATTACCGAAAACATATTTCGAGGTATTTGTGGTTGATAACAACAGTATTGACAATACAGGCGAGTTGGTTATGAGTTATATAGACCACCATCCGGACTATAACATTAAATACTTCACTGAAAGCAGGCAGGGAGCTTCTTTTGCCCGTAACACCGGTGCTAAATTTGCAAAGGGACGACTACTTTGCTTTATGGATGATGATGCAATCGCTGAAAAAGAATATCTGCAAAACATCATCCGCTTCTTTGAGCAGCATCCGGATGCCGCTGGAATGGGTGGAAGAATTATTCCAAAATACATTCCTGAAGAACCTCGTTGGATGTCACATTTTGTTTCCTCACTTGTTGGCAACTTTAAGTATAGTAATCATGTTGAAAAATTTAAACCTGGAAAATATCCTCTGGAGTCCAACATGATTGTGATGAAAGAATATTTTGATGCAATTGGTGGGTTCAACACAGATTTGCCTGGCGTGAAAGGAACTTTGCGCATTGGTGGTGAAGGAAAAGATTTCTTCCTAAGGCTGCAAGCTTTGGGGAAAGATATTTATTATGACCCTGCTGTGATTGTGCACCATGTAGTGGAAGTAAAAAAATTGACGCCCCATTATATGTATTGTGTGGCTTCAGGTATTGGAAGAGGCGAACGTGTTCGAACAAAGGCGATTAATCAAACAGCATTTTTAAAAAAGATATTTGAATATCTCTATAAACTTGGCGGTTCAATAGTACTCGGTGTCTGGTATGCTTTAAAAGGCAAGCCAGCGCAGACATGGCCAGTGATCAAGTTTAGGATAGATGCACTAAAAGGGTTGCTCGGTAAATAGCTAAAACATTTTGTAGAAGTGTGGTTTGTTCTGAATAATGGTGGGTGTCAATATCCAAAGCCTGAAAACATTTTTAGCAAAAGCTCCTACCCTTTTCCAGTCTTTGAAAGGATTCCGCACGGTGAATAAATGATGTAATGTACTTGCAATAAGAAAAATAAATACTCCCCACGTATAATTCAACAACAAAAATAGAAACCAAAAAACGCCATATTGTTTTCGTACACGGAGGTGGTTTGATACCATTAATTGCAAGCCTTTTTTATCGTATAAATTGTAATAACCCTTCTCTTCAATATTGTTTGCTTTATTAATAGTTTGTCCTTCCAAATGAACAATTCTTAAATCGCCGAAAATACAAAGCTTGCCTACTTTACGTAAGCGGTTGCACCACTCCACTTCTTCGGCATACAGGAAAAAATCTTCATCCAGCATGCCTGCCTTCTCAACTGCCTCACGTTTAACCATTAAAAAAGCACCACTGATCCAATCCACCTCTTCAATCGATTTCGCACTGGCTACATTAGGTACTTTGGTCTTGCTTTGATAACCTAACCAACGTAAAAAACCACCCCAATAAGGAACGGGGAGTAAATGATTAATGCCGCCCTTCATAAAAAAATTACCCGATATCTGTTTGCTACCATCAGCATTTAGTTGCTGCACACCTGCTGCTATAAAATCGCTGCTTGTTAATTGACGGTAGCATTCTGTAATGGAATTGTCCAATGCTAATGTGTCCGGATTCAATAATAAAAAACAATCGCCTTTCGCCTGCCTCATGCCTACGTTATTTGCTCTTGCAAAACCAGAGTTATAATGCATCGAAATATATTTCACATTACCTGAAACCTTTACAATCTCTTGTGCATCACCAGAATTATCTACGACTATAATTTCATAGTCAAAATCAGAAATATGTGGAAGTATAGAAGCAATACAGTTCTGAATTAATGAAAGCGAATTATAATTGACAATGATAATGGAAAGCATGAAGGCCTAATTGCGTAAATTTTTCCGATTGAAAATATACGATAAAAACATAGCCGTTTTGGAAATCACTTTCTTTTTTAATAGCGTTTGAGGAAGTTTTGATTGATGCCTGATTATTTCAATTATGCCTTTAGGCCAACTTTCATTTGGCGTATATGTTTGTAATTGTCCTTCGGATCTTATGTTAACGTTACGCAGGATGCGCCACCACGCATCATAAACCCAAATATTTCTCAGCGAGTTAATACCATATTTACGTAATAACAAAAGCCCTTCCGGTAACTCTACCTCAGGCTTGTTGATGCAATCATTTGTTACCTGTGTTTCACTTATACCAATATTTACCAACGGCTGGTTAATTACCGTCAATGATTTTTCCTGCAACAAAATAGACACATAAAAATCTATATCCACCCGCCATTTCATTCTCTCATCATATGCATGATTTACAGAACGATGTACTAAAGTGACGCTTGGTGGTCCAATAACATTTTCTACCAGCAAAGCCATTGGAAATCGGCTGATCTTTTCTTTTGCTGCTGCAGTAAAGGCAGGCTGCACTTTTTTACCGGATGGCAAAACATTATAATACTTTGATATAATAAATTTGCTTTCATTCTTTGTAGCATCAGCATATAGTTGCAAACTATTTTCATCCACAAACCAGTCGTCGTCGTGCATTAATTTAATCCAAACTCCATTTGCCAGGCTTATTGTTTTATTCCAATTAGCAGGTGTTCCTAATGCTTGTTCATTTTTAAAATATTTTATTGGAAGTGTGTTATGTTCTTGAACAACTTGATGAACAGAATCATCAGGAGAATCATCCGTAATTATGATTTCGTAATCTTTGTATTGTTGAATGCTGATGGATTGCAACAACCGATCAATATTTTCAGGACGTTTGTAAGCAGGGATGCAAATAGAAATCAGTTTTTCATCAACATTCATCAACCAAAAATAAGTAAACTAACAAGTGCATGAAAATAGCAGCAGCAGTTATATTGTACAATCCTGATAAAACAACTGCAAGTAAAATACGCAGCTATGCAAACAGCGTAGAAAAGGTGTACCTGTTAGACAATTCTGAAGAAAATGATACCTATTTACAAGAACTTTTGAATAGCCTGGAAGGCATTAACTTAACTTATTTGCATGATGGTGAAAATAGGGGTATTGCTGCCAGATTAAACCAAGCCTGCAAACTGGCGATACAAGAAGGATTTGCGTGGTTGCTTACCATGGACCAGGATTCGTTTTTTTCGGATCAAATGCTGGATCAATACCTGCATTGCTGCGCCACTTATACTCAGCTTAATAAAGTAGCCCAATTTGGTATAACCTATGTAAACAAAGAAGAGCACAAAGACCTTTGTGTAACAAAAGATGTCCGTCAATTAATTACATCCGGTTGCTTGGTAAACCTTAACTTATTTACACAAATAGAAGGATTCGATGAAAATCTTTTTATTGACCAGGTTGACTTTGATTATTGCTATAAAGCAATTTTGAAAGGATACAAATTGGTTCAGTTCCCCAACATTTACATGGAACATAGCCTGGGCAATACATCTACACATATTTCATTACTATCATTTAAAAAAACGCAACGAAGCTTACATTCTCCTCTGCGCCTTTATTATATGGTACGTAACTATTTGTATATGGATCATAAGTACGACCAACATTTTCTTTTAGAAATAAAACACAGCAAAAAGGATGTATTGAACCGGATAAAAAACAACTTACTTTATGGCAAGCAGCGGTTTGCGACGCTGAAGTATATTATTGCCGGTGTTAAGGATTATAAAGAAGGAAGAATGGGAAAATATAAGAGATAGGTCACGTGCTTTTATTCCAAACCGCCTGGAATGCCGCCTGAAGCTGTGCCAGAATTAAGTCTTGATTGGTGTTTTGCTCTATTACTTTATTGTAAGCATTTATCCCATTCTGTTTAAGCTCATATCTATTGCTTTTTAACTGAATGATTTTATCAGCCATTTCATTTACCGAAAGGTCCACTATAAAGCCGCAATTATTTGACAAGAAATTTTCCATTCCACCAGTTCTCTTAAAGGCAATGGTAGGTATTTGCAATAATGCTGCTTCTAACACTACCAAGGGGTAGGGGTCTTCCCGAGATGTTAATGCCAACAAATCAAAGGGCAACAAATTGAGTGGGTCTGGACAGATAAAGCCTGTGATGGTTAGATTGTCTTTCAAATCATTTTTGATTATTTCCTTTTCAATTTGCTCTTTCACATTCTGCTCCATGAAATCCCCTATCCAAATAAAATGAACATCATTTACTTGTTCTGATACTATCTTACAACATTCTACAAATAAATCGATGCCTTTCCTAAGGTTTGCAGCACCCATTCCAACTACATAAAACCTATCCGCAGGTATTTTATATTTCTTTAAAAAGATAGCCTTCATTTCTTCCTTTGCTAAGGAAAAGTTATCTGCAATACGAGAAAAAAAATAATTAAGCGGCAAAACATTAGCAATAGAATGAGTAAAGGCCAAATTATGGGAAACAGCATCGCTGGGAGAAAGGAAAACATCTGCTAATTGCACCGTCAAATCGGAATCTTGCTTATAAAATTGAATGACCGTTTCTAATTCATGTACATAAACCAATATTGGCTTTCTCAAAGACTTCAATTGTAATAAGAGACGACCGTTGGTAATAGTATTACTAAATATCACGTCGCAGCTCCTGGCCGCTGCTTTTACTTTATATAAACGAATCTTATAAAAAAAATAATCAACGACCTTACCTAAAAAATTTTTATTCAGTTGATAGGATTCAGGTTTTAGTACAGTTGTTTTTGCTAGTGCAGCAAAATCTTTATCTAACGGGCCACCTCTTTTGATGACACAAGAAAAATGAACATGATTGTCTTTTAAAAGTTTTAGCAGATTAAGCAGAAGTATAGGTGCACCTGAAAGTGTACTTTCATGTGTAATGAATAAAATCTTAGGGAAATGCTTAGGCATTAGAAACAACTTTTTTTGCTACAATCACGTTGTTCAGATAAAGAGTGTCATTTGAAGGAAGTAATCTGTTTAAAATAACACCTATTAAATTGGGGACCAGGAAAAAACAAAATTTATAAATCCAGCGCAAAAGGAAAACCCTTCGCCAAACGCCTTTGAATTGGTTAGTAAAATAAAGAGTAATCATTTGAGTAGTAGTTGTGATGAAATTACCTGCTTTGGAATAATCAACGATCTCAAAACCACTTTTTTCCAAAAGGCTTTTTAATGCATACCTTGTATAGCGGGCATAATCATGTGGAACTTCGTGCTCATTCCAAACAAATGGACAAGTAATAAGTATATGGCCATTAACAATTAGTACTCTATTTAATTCAAGTAATATTTCGGGTAAATTAAAAACATGTTCAAAAACTTCGCTGCATAAAATTGAATCAAACGACTCATTTTCGAACGGCAGGTTTTTCCCGTTGTAGAATACATCAATCTGCTCATTGAAGTGCGGATGCCCCTCATTTTCATAATCTACCCCTATGTATTCTTTTACCGAAAAAAACGCTTTGTAAGGCTTGGAGCCACACCCAAAATCCATCAACCGCCCTTTCAAGTAATGAGCTTTTTGCTGAACTGCAGCTTTTAAACCGTTACGAATAAAGTAATATGGATGTATGATGGAAGGAGAAAAGTCGGTGTCGATTTCTTTCATTGGAATTGTTACTTACGTCTTCTGGCTTTATGATGTCGTGATTTTATAAAGCAAGAAAATCAGACAAGATCAGCAATTTCTAGACAGTTATTGTTATCAGTAAAAATATTAAGTCTTATCTAATTTCGTCAGCTTGTCCAAAAACAAATCCAAACCCCTTCTTTTTTGCCTGGTTAGTTCATAGCTAATACACTGGGTATAATATTTCATTAGATCAAAAGCAGGAAAGGGGTTTTCTGCTACAACCTTATCTAATTGCTTTAATCCAGAGGCGTTTGCTTCGTTAAAAGCACTAATAAAATGTTGCGGCAATTGTTTGTTCGAAATCCATGCAGCAAATACAAAAGGAAGCCCTGTATGCTCTATCCAAGCCTCCGCTAAATCATATACGTATTTGGAATGCAGTCTTTGCTCCAGTGCCCTGTCACCAATCACTACACCGGCGGTTCTTCCTTTTAATTGATGGCGAAACTCCTCTCCCTTTGCATCAACCAATTCAATGTCTTTTCGCCAGTATTCTTTTAATAAAACCCTAGCAAGATTAACCGAAGTTCTTGATTGATAATCGAGGTAAATTTTTTCTATCTGTTCCATAGGTACTTCACTGAAGATGCAAACCGATGCAACTGTAACTTCAGCCCCAATGCAATAATCAGTAATAATGTGTGCTTCCTTCAACTTCAACATGGCCGCAACAGGAATTAAGCCTAAATCCACTTCATCATCAATAAGCATTTGTGCAATTTTAGACGGATAGCCTTCCACTAATTCAATGTCATTCTTTACAGGATGATGTTCTATTCCGTATAACAAAGGCTTTGTATTCAAGTAACTAACCGGCGCCACTCGTATCTTCTTCAAATGATTTAGTTTTGAGCCCGTAAAGATAACTACAGATATATAGGTTTTTCAAGGATTAACACGTTCAACAAATGGAATTAACTGCTCTCACTGCAATTTCAGCCATTGATGGTCGCTACAGAAAACAAGTTCAGCATTTGGATGAGTATTTCTCTGAATTTGCTTTGATGAAGTATCGTGTGTGGGTGGAAGTAGAATATCTTTTTTTTCTTGCTGAAAAAGGCTTTTTCAAGCTTTCGGACAATGCTGTAAAAGAGTTGAACAAACTAAAAGATGAATTCAGTTTGGAAGATGCACAGGCCATTAAACAAATTGAAGTAACCACCAATCACGACGTAAAAGCGGTAGAGTATTTTATCAAAAATGTTTTAGTAAAGATTAATGAAACAGCAGCTATTGAATGGGTACATTTTGGTTTGACCTCACAGGATATAAACAATACGTCTGTACCACTTGCATGGAAATATGCACTTGAATTTGAGTACTTGCCTTCGTTACTAAACTTAAATAAAGAATTAAAAGTACTGGCAAATAACTGGAAGAACATAAGTATGCTTGCCCGAACGCATGGGCAACCAGCAAGTCCCACTTCGCTTGGGAAAGAAATCATGGTATTTGTAGAACGTATCGAAAATGCAGTGGAACTTTTGTTGCATATTCCGTTCAGCGCAAAATTCGGTGGAGCTACCGGCAACTTCAATGCACATCATGTTGCCTATCCAAAAAAAAATTGGATTTCTTTAGCCAATGAATTTGTGAATGATATTTTAGGATTGGAGCGCATGCAGTTCACTACACAAATTGAACACTACGACAATTTAGCCGCTCATTTTGATGCGATGCGTCGCATTAACAACATCCTAATCGATTTTTGTCGTGATATTTGGACATACATCTCCATGGATTATTTCAACCAAAAAACAAAGCAAGGCGAGGTGGGTTCATCTGCTATGCCTCATAAAGTAAACCCTATTGATTTTGAAAATGCCGAAGGTAACTTAGGTATTGCTAACGCTTTGTTTGAACATCTCTCCAACAAGCTTCCAATCTCCCGCTTGCAAAGAGACTTAACAGATTCAACTGTGTTACGCAATATTGGTACACCTGTGGCACATACTGCTATCGCATTAAAATCGATAGAGAAAGGTTTGAATAAATTAGTACTGAACGAAGAGAAAATCAACGAAGATTTAGAAAAAAATTGGGCAGTAGTAGCAGAAGCTATCCAAACCATTTTGCGTCGGGAACAATACCCAAATCCGTACGAAGCACTAAAAGAATTAACTCGTGGCAAAAAGCAAATCACTAAAAAAACAATTCACGATTTTATTGACTCATTAAAAGTATCGGCAGCAATAAAGAAAGAACTAAAAGGTATTACACCTCAAAATTATACCGGCATTTATCCTCAATTTGATTAATTACCGTTTTAGCAACTTCACATACCAGGGAAGATTGTTGTACTGGATTGCAGCATACTTTTCTTCGCTTGCGCCAAAGCTGCTGTAAAAAAATGCAAGGTTACGCAGATCACTTCCTTCAAAATCTAGCAACAAGTTTTGCCCTGAATGCTCCTTAATAAATGCATCAATCAATAAGTGTGAAGCACCTAGCGTTCTGCCATTTGGATGATTACCAACAAAAATGTAATAAGCCCTGCGTTTCATGATCCAAAAACAACAGGAAGCAACCAATTGATCATTATGAAATACACCATAAGTAATAGCATTACCTTGAGGCTGTAATTGTTGATATAAATGCTGCAAACGGTGATAGTCTGCTTCACACGTTGCATCTATTCCTTGTAATTTGTTTAGCTCAATAATTGCTTGGATAGAAATATTTCTCTTTATAATACAACCATAGCCTATTGCCTTTTTTATATTTCGTTTATTATTGTCACGGTAAGATTTAAAGATTGTTTCATAATTGTTATTCAATAAAAGAATATAATTACATCTTTCATTGAGGGAATAACCGGACAAGGAGAAAAGATTTTGATGATTGAGTGAGAACTCCCACAGCTTAAATTTTTTCGGAATGGCTTGAAGAAACCTTTTTAATAAATCAGCATTAACGTTCTGTCCAAACAAACCCAATTGCGCAGCAAGAAAAGGCTGATATAAATAACTAATACCCCATTTTTTTCTCCAGGGTAAAGGCATCACTGTTTCATAATCATTCAACACCAAAGCATCCCAATGATCAGCCATTGCATCCAAATAAAATGAATAGGCATAGATCAATCCATTACTTGCAGCATCAATACACGCATTCCATTTCTTATGATCAATTTTTTCGCCGGACAAATAATATATTTCATTAGCAGCCATTAAAATTCTGCTTCGTGATTAAGTTGGTTGAATAAAGAATTAGTAAAGTTGATGGTAAATGAGATCGTTTTCAAAAATCGATTTTCAGGTATAGTTGATTTGAAATAATCACCATAAACTTTACTGTATAAAATAGGAATGTATACATTAACTACACCTTTAGCAATAGGAACGTGCAGACCAGCATCAAATAAAAAGCGATCGCCTTCCGCATTGCGTTTCCATGCTTCTGCATAGGTACCTATGTCTGCAAAAACATGCAATGGAGTTTTAAATGGCAATACAGAAAGAGGATTAATATTCTCAGGTAAGCTTGTATTTAAATTCAATGCTATTAACCAATCATCAGTCTTTGCCACTTTACTCGCCAACAAATCGGTACGAACTTTAAAGCCACCATCATGCATCATTATTTGTTGCGATGCCAAACCTTCAAACTTATTCCTACCAATGAAATAATTGCTATACTTGTAGTCTTCATAGCCATTCGGCCCGGTCATGTTTAGATGGTAACGTTCTGTTGCGAATTGCTTGCTGATTGTTTTTTCTCCTACATAAATAAACTTGCCAGCAAAAAAGCGAAAACTCAGACCACCTTCTTTAGGATAATTAAAGAAATAGTTCAGGTCTAAAGTTGGGCGAAGGAAATCGACACCGCTTTCTATTTGTAATTTGACATTGTACGGGTAAAGCTCCCGGGTATTTTCAATTACAAATTGCAATTGATGAATTGTTGAACTTTGCTTCACTTTATTATACCGTAACACCAAAGCGGTATCGATACCATTCACAAGCGTATCGGGTTTGATGCGTAAACCTTGTTCATTAATAAAAAAAGATTTCCATTGAATGTATTTGCGAAGCGATGAACGAGGATCTTTTTCTTTGAACGTTAGCTTAAAACCAGGCACAATCTTTTCAAAAGCCATATAAATTTTTCTATCGGCTGAGTCTTTGAATTCATTCATTGAGAAGGAAGAACCATTCACAAATATTTGTCCCAATCGGAAAACTTTCCTTGGATAAAAATTAAAGTTGATTTTGCCAATTCCATTAAAACGGTTAGAATTAGTGCCGTACAAACCGGCTATAAAAAATTGAAACTTATTTGGTGGAAGCTTATAGTTTGTTATTAGCGCCCCGGCCATAAAACCATCATAAGTATTATAACCAAATGCCGGCGAAAATAATAGCAAATCTTTCGTTGGATGCGTCAAATATTCTTTAATGCTGGACGGCTTTAATGGGCTTGCAATTTTAAAGCCTTTATATTCTTCATTGGGCAAGGCACCATTTACATCAAGCAGGGCAAATATTTTATCGGTTTCTTCTTTTAATTCCGTTTGCGCAATCGATTTGAAGTCTTGTGGCTGCGGATGTTTAAAGGCCCATTGTTTGTAATAGGCTTGCATCATTTTACGAAATCGATCTCTTCCAATTTTACTTTCGATTAGTTGCAGCCAGTCTGCCGTTTTTGTGTAAGCAACCAAGAAATAATTAACATCACTGAGTTTTTCAGCAGGCGTATTAATAGGTTGATCGGTTTTTCTTTTTTCTTTGGCTACTAAGGCTAATTGTTGCATTTGTGGCTGTGCTCCATATTTCTGTACATCATATTTATTTTCATAAAACGTATTCATGCCTTCATCCATCCATGGATAAACACGTTCATTTGTTGCCAGGACGCCATAAAACCAGTTGTGTCCTAATTCATGTGCAATCATCAAATCAAATTCCCGTTCATTTTTCATTGGTGATATGACCGTAATGGTTGGATACTCCATACCACCGCTGTAACTCTGCGGTCCCTGCACTACTGAAACAATGTTATATGGGTAGTCTCCTACCTCACTTGCATAAAAACGTATGGCGTCTTTTGTGAACTGTAATGATTTTCGCCAAAGACCGGTGTTAGATGGCGTGTAATAAGTGAAAACATCAATTATTCTTCCGGAAGGCAGTTGACAGGTATCTGCATTAATAATAAAATTCTTATCTGCGAACCAAGCAAAATCATGCACATTACTTTGGATGTATTGAATGGTTTTAAATCCTGCAGGCGGGATTACAGTTTTTGTTTTTGCTGTCGACGGCGTACGAACAGGTGCCTGCGGCACCAAAACGCGCCTTGTGATCCTTGGTTGTGTAATGCCTCGCCGTGGCGCCTTGTATTTTAGTTTATCTTCTTTGGGGTAACCACTTTTCCCTTTCAGCCATGCTAATTCTTCTGGTGTTTGCAACTCACCTGTAGCTGCAACAATATAATCTTTGGGAACAGTGATACGAACATCAAATGTTCCAAATTCGCTATAAAATTCTCCCTGGTCTAAATAAGGTATCGGATGCCAGCCTTGCTGATCATACACTGCAGGTTTCGGATACCATTGTGTCAGCTGAAATGAATTGCCATCATAACCACCTCTTGAAAAATTAAACGGAAGTTTTTCATGAAAAGGAGTAGTGATGACTGCTTGTGCATGCGGAGGTAATGGCCTTGGCAATACCACTTTGATAATGTCGATATGATTTGGATGATCTTCTGTTTTCGCAGCAGCACCGTCCACTTTAAAATCGAGCCTGTTGATATAACCTTTTTCTTCTTTGGATGAAAAATAAAAACGCGTATTGCTGTTGCCTAACAACTGCCCACTAAAAGCAGTCTTATCATTTTTGTAGGCATTCGGCCATAAGTGAAACCAAATGTAGTGCAAAGTGTCAGGCGAATTGTTTACGTAAGTAATTCGTTCAAACGCATCAATGGTTTTCTCCTTGTCATTTAGTGTAACATCAATAACATAATTCACTGTTTGCTGCCAATACTGGGCATCGCTACAAAAACTAATCAACAAACTACCAAGGACAATCAGGATTTTTTTCACAGACCGAATGTATTAAAAATAAAAGAAGCATCTAAGCACTATCGATGTTCATTGATACCCATACATCTTCATGCAAGTCAAAACTATTTTCCTTTTCCTAGAAAAACAATGCGGATAGTATGAATCATGATTTTGAAGTCAAGCGCAAGTGATATATTTTCAATGTAAACCAAATCAAACTTGCTTCGCTGAATCATTTCTTCGACGTTTTCTGCATAGCCAAATTGCACCATTCCCCAGGAAGTTAGACCTGGTTTTACTTTCAGCACATATTTATAATAAGGAAATTGCTGTACAATCTGGTCGATGTAAAACTTTCGTTCAGGTCTTGGACCTACTAAACTCATATCGCCAATCAAAATATTTACAAACTGTGGCAATTCATCAAAACGCCATTTACGCATTGTTCTGCCCCATTTGGTAATACGCGGATCATTTTTTGAAGAAAGCAAAGGCCCATTTTTCTCCGCATCAACACACATGGATCTGAATTTATACATCAGGAATGGCTTGCCTCTATAACCGATGCGTTCCTGTCCATAAAACACAGGCCCGTCACTTGATAATCGAACACGTATTGCAATGTAGATCAAAAAAGGACTAAGTAGTGTCAGAAAAAACAATGCCGCAACAACATCAATTAATCGCTTAATATTTTGTTGCCATTCAGGCATTAAACCTGTGTGTAAGTCAATCAAAGATGCACCTAATACATTGCTTGTTTTTACTGAACCTGACAGAATATCCAAGGTATCGGGTTGCAAACGTATCAATACATCCTTCTCACTCAATCGTTCAATAATTTTTTCAGCGGCTGCATCTTTCTTATTGAAAGCCAGTACAACCAACTGAATATTTTCTTTATCAAGTATGGCTTCCAATTCATCAATACTGCCCAATCTTGATAAGGATTTGAAAGCCGATTTTTCGTGTGTTGTTTCAGATAAATAACCAAGTATTTTATACCCTTCGTTTTTGAGTTGTTGCTCGGCATCCCTATATACACTATTCAATTTTTCACCATTACCAACCATTAATGCGTTAAAAAACACCTCGCTATTTAATAACTGTCGCTTGGCTTTATTCAGCACTATCAATCTACCTAAAAAACAAAAAAACAGTTGAAGAAATAACAGAGCAGCAAAAGCTTCGTAGTAATATGTGTAATTACTTTTTACATCATCTAACAAGAATAGAAAAAATAGAATAACCGCACCAAGAATGGTTATAATAAATGTTGTGGTAAATTCCGCTAACCTGGATTTTTTATATATGGAATGATAACTTCCAACTAATGCAAAAAGAATAAGCCAACCAATGGGAATGCAAAACACGCCAATCCAAAACTTATAATCAGTTGCAAAAGGCTGCCCTAGTAAATTCTTCCTGAAGAAATAAAAAATACCCCATGCTAGTAACGAGGTGCCATAATCGGCTACGGCATACCAAAATGGTGGAATGTATTTTTTGTTGGGCATGTTTACTGTGTGCTCAGGTTCGCATGAATCTTTTGCAAGATAAGATGTGCTACTTCCATTGCTCTCATTCCGTCTATTTCATTAACTATGGGCCGTGTATCATTCTTAATGGCAGCAACAAATTCTTCTAATTCTTTTTTGATTGCATTTACTTCAGGTACAGGCGGATTCGCAATGGCTAAAGTTTTCTTTCCGTTGTGTGTTTCAATATCAAAAGAAAAGACGTTTTCGTCTTCAGGTTGCTTTATTTTAATAATCTCCGTTTTCTTATCCAGAAAATCAATACCGATATAAGCATCTTTTTGAAATAATCTTGTCTTGCGCATCCGCTTCATGGATATACGACTGGAAGTAAGGTTGGCCACACATCCGTTATCAAACTCAATGCGAACGTTTGCAATATCCGGAGTATCGGTCATTACTGCCACGCCACTGGCCGAAATATTTTTGACATCACTTTTTACAATGCTTAAAACAATATCAATGTCATGAATCATCAAGTCCAGAATTACGCTTACTTCTGTACCTCTTGGATTGAACTGTGCCAAGCGATGCACTTCAATAAACATTGGTTTCAGCTCTGTATTTTTCAGAGCAAGGAAGGCTGGATTAAATCGCTCTACATGGCCTACTTGCAGCTTAACTTTAGATTCCTGCACCAACTTCATAATTTGCTTTGCTTCGTCAATTGTATTAACCAATGGCTTTTCTACAAATACATGTTTGCCAGAACGAATAGCTTTTTCGCAAATACCAAAATGAAAATTGGTTGGTGCCACAACATCCACCGCATCGCAAACTGCAATTAATTCTTCTTCCTTTAGAAATCGCTTTAGGTTGTATAACTCGCTTACTTCTTTCGCAGTTGTATCGTTTGGATCGAAAAAACCAACCAGTTCGACCTCTCTTATCTCCTTCCAGTTATTTAAATGAAATTTTCCCAAATGTCCGGTACCAAAAACACCTACTTTAAGCATACGCAGCAATTAAGTTTCAAAGATAATAGTGTGAAAGAGTTTGCTAAGGTATAAAAGCAAAAAGCTCCGAATTTCTTCGAAGATTTTGCGGACCAGACGATTCGAATTTCACTTCTCAGAATTGCTTCCATTTGCTTCTATTTCATTATTTATAAAGCAAGTATACAAAATGAGCTTTGCATCCCAACGCAACAAAAAAGCAGAGAAAAGCACGATTTGTTGTACCCATGTTGTACCTATTTAATAACAAATAAAAATTCAAATATGGCAACAGTAACATTACTGCTTAAAGCAAACAAAGCAAACGATAAAGGGGAAATGCCTCTTTACATTAGAATTATTCATGGAAGAAAGACAAAATTTATCTCATTTGGCAAAAGAGTCCCTCCCTGAAATGTGGGATGAAAAAAAAATCGAGTCAAAAGCAAACACCCTAATTCGTCTCGGTTGAATGCCTACATTGCTCGCAAGTTATCTGAGGCACAAAACACAGTTCTTGCCATTGAAACCAATTGAGTCTATATAAGTAGCAAAAAGATAAAGAAGCAATTAAAGGCAAAGAGTCTACATCCTTCATCAAATATGCAGAAAGGCTAATAGAAACTTTGAAAAAGAATAAAAAGTATGGCACACATTTAAAAACTGAGGTGACTATTAATAAGCTAAAAGAATATCTGAAAAAAGAGATGGCCAGCCTTGAAGCAAATGGTTTTGCTGCGAACGAGGTGTAATGAAGCGGAACGAAGGAAGAAATGAACGAAGTGGCGTGAAGGACACCGTAGCTGCCGTGAGGAATGAGGAGGAACTGCAAGGAGTATGACAAACCTGCGATAGCAGCCCGAAGGGCATTGCAGTTGCAGCAATGGTTTGGCATATCTGCTTGCTGACAACTAATGACGAACATCTTATTACCTTGCAGGGTGGGGTCTGTGGAATGGAAAAGAAGCTATGGATTTGTGCGGTGGATTTATGTCATAGTCTTTGGGATGCTCCGTTTGCCCGGAGCTATCTTGCATGTGTATTTATTTTTTTAAATGGATTGTCTGTTGTTAATGTTGGAATAGTTCGAGAAAAAAAGGTTAATAAAAATAGAACTTGCAATAGATTGAATTGCAGTTTTTTCAGAACATGATTTTTAGTGATACTGTTTTAAAGTCATGTGTAATTACTTGCCGTTGTTTCAATGTAACCTTTGTTACCATTATTTCTTTTTGCTTATAATATCTTTGCGACCACAAATAAATTGATTATGGAAACACTTGGATTTCTTTTAGCGGCCTTGGTAGGTGTCAGCCAGCATAGCAGAAAGCCTTTTGTTAGGCGCATTTACTTATAAGTTCATCCATTTAATAACGTTTATACTACGAAGATTTGAAGCGGTATCAGCCGTGTAAGTACCGAAGTCAAGTTGATAAGAAAACTCATCATGCTCCTTCGTAAGTTTTGCCATTCTTTGACCTGCTTGTACTTTGTCACCAACTCTTACAAACGGCTTTGTCAAACGAGAATAGTAGACAAAATAATTGGCAATTCTGGTTATCATAATATAACTATTGCTTTTGTCATGCTTAATACTAACAACTTGTCAATCACAGGCTGCTTTAACATTGGAAGCATTATCTGTCACAAAGCTTAAGGAAGAGTCTGCATTATCAAATGTATGTTCACTTCTTCTGAAGTTAATGTCATGTATTTCTTCGTAATTGTCAAGAGGTGTAACTAAACAACCTCTGAAACTTTCTAAACATTTTTTTGAATGGATTTGTCCAATAGATTGTGTCAAGAAAAGAAAGCTTGAAAATAAAATTCA
>PSMG01000069.1:0-5984 GCA_040290035.1 Chitinophagaceae bacterium | reverse complement strand
ATACTATAAATTTAACGAATACACCGGGGAATTTCCCCAAAGGGCTTATTTCTGGTTACAGAAATTCATAGGATTTCCAATAAATTTGTTGAAGGCTGGCATTTGTCAGCCTTTTGTTTTTAGCAAGTAATTTGCAACCCAAACCATCTTATTCATTGATTAAATATTCAGCATGTCGGCATTTGAAGTAATAGGCGGTAAAAAATTGAAAGGCGAGATCATTCCACAGGGGGCAAAGAACGAAGCGTTACAAGTGATCAGTGCTGTATTGCTTACTAAAGAAGAAGTGACGATCAGCAATATCCCAGACATACTGGATGTGAATATGCTCATTGAACTGCTTGGCGATATTGGCGTAAAAGTCAATCGTGCCGACCGGCATACCTGCACCTTTCAAGCAGATGATGTTGATTTGAACTACCTGCGCAGCGAAGCTTTTAAAGGAAAGAGTGGAAAGCTGCGTGGCTCGGTAATGCTGGCCGGCCCTATGCTTGGGCGGTTTAAAAAAGCATTCATTCCAAAACCAGGTGGTGATAAGATCGGTAGAAGAAGATTGGATACACATTTACTTGGTTTTGAAAAGCTGGGCGCCGAATATGTGTATTATCCTGAAGATGGCTTCTTTTATTTTTCTACCGAAGGATTAAAGGGAAAGTATTTATTGCTGGATGAACCTTCTGTAACCGGAACAGCCAATATTGTAATGGCTGCTGTAATGGCGAAGGGAAGCAGCGTCATTTACAATGCCGCTTGTGAACCTTATGTACAGCAACTATGTAAGATGCTGAATAAAATGGGTGCAAAGATCACCGGTATTGGCAGTAATATGCTGGAAATAGAAGGTGTAGAAGAATTGCATGGCACTGCCCACCGCATTCTGCCTGACATGATTGAGATCGGTTCCTTCATTGGGCTGGCAGCAATGACGCAAAGTGAACTGGTGATCAAGAATGCCAGTATTGAACATTTAGGGGTAATACCGGAAAAGTTTCAGCAGTTAGGCATCACTGTTAAGTACCACGGTGATGATATTATTATTCCCGAACAGAATATTTATGAAATACAGAGCTACATGGATGGTGGCATTCTTACTATTTATGATCATCCGTGGCCGGGGTTCACACCTGACCTGATTTCTATTGTACTAGTAGTGGCTACTCAGGCAAAGGGTTCTGTGTTAATTCATCAAAAGATGTTTGAAAGCCGCTTGTTCTTTGTCGATAAGTTAATTGACATGGGTGCCCGCATTATTCTGTGTGATCCGCACAGGGCTGCTGTGATCGGACTGGAGCGGAAGTATCCACTACGTGGCATTAACATGAGCTCGCCAGATATACGTGCGGGTGTATCACTCCTGATTGCAGCATTGAGTGCTGAGGGTAAAAGCAGCATACAAAATATTGATCAAATAGACAGGGGGTATCAATATATTGATCAGCGATTGCAGGCGTTGGGTGCAGACATAAAGCGTATTTAACGTGAGTTCGGTTTAAGCAGCCAAGGTAAGTTGATTAGAAGATTCCATTTGAATATTGAGAGATGGTTTTTTAGCAAAGAAAGAATAAGCAGAAAGTGTTGCCATAATATTAAAGAGAAAACCACTTATTGATCTGTGCCTGGTATGCTGAAGCTTGCAAATATTTTTGAGCTCATCATTTACAGATTCTATTACTGCTCTTTTACGAAGCAATATTTGTTCGGTTTCAGAAAGATTGCGTTGTTTCATGTTCTTTCTTACTTTGGTTATCAACTGAATGCCATCTTCAAAAAGCAAATCAAACAAGGCTTGTGAGAGATAACCTTTATCACCAAATAATTTACCAAATATATTTTCTGTAAGGCTTTTCATTACTTTAAAATTGCGGTCATCCACATTGCCTTTCGTTAAATAAAAAGATAATATTTCTCCTTTATCGTTAATGATAAGATGAAGTTTAAAACCATAGAACCAGCCTATAGAGGTTTTGCCTCTTTCTGCCACTCCTTTAAATACTTTATGATTATGAATGCGTCTGTTATCACAGGCTTTCAGATGAGTGGAATCAACAAAATTGATACCTCTGCTTTTGCCCAGGCAGCACATCTTTAAAAACAGCATCATCGGTACTGCTACCCTTTGCTGCAGTTCAATAAAACGGTTATACGATACAAGACCGGGAAAGCAATCCTTCAAGTGCTGTTTTACATAATGGTTGTAATAATGTTTAAAGTTGGTGAATGAACCAAAGTGAAAAAAGATGAGAATCGACATAATTTCTGAATCAGATAAAGATGCTTTTCTGTTGCGCTGTTTTATTTGTCCGCTTTGTAAACGAAAGGCATGGATGTGCTGCTCAAATTCAATACAAAAATCATCTGCCGGAACAAAGATTTCTATAACTTTATCTCTTAACATAAAAGGTGTTTTAAGTGATGAAATGGTAGTTCACTTCATTGACTGATAAAGCACCTTTTTTGCTGCTTTTATTTTTTTCTTATCCCGAACTCACGTTAAATAGCATAAATTTGTTCTATTTATGTACCTCGTAGACGAACATAAAGATGCAATTGAAGCATTGTGCAGACGGCATGGTGTACAACGCCTTTTTGCGTTCGGATCCTTGTTGTCGGACCGCTTTTCGAGGACAGCGACGTCGACCTAATGGTAGAATTTGCCAGCGTTGACCTTGCTAAATACGCAGATAACTATTACAGCTTCAAGTTTGCGCTGGAAAAATGTTGGGTCACCCGGTCGATCTCTTAGAAGCACAGGCTATCCGTAATCCTTTTTTAAAAAAATATAGAGGCGCGGCGCCAGCTTCTTTATGCAGCTTGAACTAAAGTCTTAGGCATATGATATTCTCACAGCCATTCAAGAGATCGAAACGTTTTTGATGGACGTACCTGACTTTACAATCTACCAAGCGGACCTGAAGACAAAGCGTGCAATTGAGCGCAACCTGGAGATCATTGGTGAGGCAGTGAACCAAATGCTAAATCTGCAGGAGGATCTGCCATTTACCGATGCAGGAAAGATTGTCGAAACTCGTAATCGGATCATTCACGGTTAGGATTCGGTTCCAGATGAAGGAATCTGGAGCATTGTTGCCGACTTCAAGACTGCAGGTAGAAGCGTTCCTTGGGTAGCACAGCAGCTAACAGCAGCTTTTAGCAATTGCGGCTTGACTGCATAGGTTCACCGAAATATCTTTACGCACCTTCGATGTAGTGGTGAGCCTGAATAATAACAAATGCCGCAACTGCCTAAAGCAGATAAACGTTGCGTTTTTTCTATCCCTCAAACACCGTACTTACAGCAATGCTTTCGTTGGCTGCAATGTCCTTCTCTACTGAAGCGAGTTTTGCTCTTAGACCGGCGATAGTGGTTTTGCCTAAGGGCAAGCGTAAATTGGTTTTGTCGGAGTACACATAATCAACAATGGCCCCTGCTCCTTTTACCGGGTCGCCTTCCTGCTTTCCATTCATGCGCTCCATGTAGGTATACATCTGTGCAACTGGTGTTTTGCTGTAAGCATCGAGTTTTTGTTGGGGCAATTTCATAGAACCTGCCAAGAATTGCGTACGGAATGGTCCGGGTTCTACGATCGTTACTTTAATGCCGAAAGAAGCTACTTCCTGCGCTAATGCTTCGCTAAAACCCTCGAGTGCAAATTTGCTTGCATTGTATACACCAAAGCCACCAGCTGCTCTAAAGCCAGCCTGCGAGGAGATCTGCACAATGTGCCCACTGCCTTGCTTACGCATCAGCGGCAATACTTCTTTGGTTACTGCTACTGCACCAAAAAAATTGGTTTCCATTTGCTGGCGTATCTCGTCGACTGAAAATTCTTCAATAGCACCGATGGTACCATAGCCTGCATTGTTCACCAATACATCAATGCGATCAAACTTTTCCAGCGCTTGCTGCACTGCTGATGTTACCTGCTCACTGTTGGTCACATCCATTACTACTCCTAAGCCATTGCCTTTATAGGTATGTGAGAAAAGACTTGCCTGCTCGGCCTTACGAAAAGTAGCTACCACTTTATCACCTTTTTCAATTACTGCTTTTGCCATTTCGGAACCGAAGCCGCTGGATACACCTGTGATAAACCAAACTTTTGCCATAATATATGCTGTTTTGTAATTGTTTGCTGTACTCTCAGACAAGCTCAGAGTGACGACAAATGTGTATAAACAAATAGTGTTTTAAAAAGTTCGAAAATGTAGGAGAAGCATTAGTGTTCAGCAGATGCTTCGCTGCGCTCAGCATGACAGGGTAATGGTTCGGGAGATTGCTTCAGCACAGAAGAACCTCTGTTATAAAGTTATCGTGCTGTGCCTCGCGATAAAGAATAATCATTCTTTACCTGCCAGTTTATTCACTGCTGCTGTTACCAACTTGGATTCAAAACCTTTTTGCAACAGGTAGTCCATTGTTTTCTTTTTACGAACCAAGTGCTGCTCGCCTTTTTGTGATCCATATTTTTTTTTGGCTAAGTCGTGCAATGTTTTTTGATAGGCGGCCTCGTCTATTTCCTTCATTGCTTTTTTAATGTTGTAGTCGCTTACTTTTTTTTCTTTGAGTGCATAATAAATCTTCTTTTTGCCCCAATCTTTCATTCGGAACTTACCGCCTACAAAAGCTTTAGCAAAGCGTTCTTCGTTTAAATAGTCTTCTTCGATAAGGGTTGAAATGATCTCATCGTGATCGGAACGATACGAGCCAATGTCCCAAAGTTTTTGCTGCACTTCGGAGTGACTGCGTTCCTGGTAGGCGCAGTATTGCTTCAGTTTCATCAGAGCCTGTTCTTTGGTCAACAACTTTTTTTGCACAGAGTGTATTTATTCTTCCAATAATTCTCTACAACCATATTCATTCTCTAACAACGTATCGTAATAGTCGGCACGTTGAAAAAGATGTTTGAAAATTTCTGCGCCGCTCTCTACGTTCATATCGAGATCGTAAATGATGCAGGAGAGCACAATGCTTTGTTTTACACAACTCAATACCAAGCCATCCAGATGATAATTCTCTTTTAATAGAAACTGGTAGAGTGGTTTTATTTTGGTGGCGTCCAGAGGCAATTGACACTGGTACGCATCGCCTGCCAAAAAATAATTGTCAGGATTGTAATTGATCTTGGCGCCGCCTTCCTTCACACTCCAGTTGTTGTTGCCTTCTCTTGCCAGCTTTACATCTTTACCTAAGCTGCGCAAAATATCTTCTACTGTTTTCGCCATACCTACCGGTTTGTTTTCCTTCTCCGGTAATTGCGGGAGTTTTACTTCGGTGCCACAGTAAGGACAGTATTTATTGGAATCAATATTAGAAGGAAAAACGAGATTATCGCAACTAATACAGCGAGTACACGGTTCGCCTTTGTGTGGCATATAAAGTTGCAGTGCTTCACGCAAATAACTAACAGGCAAGGCAAAGCCCAGGTTATCGCCGCCAGGGATGATGAATGAATTAACGCCAATAATATCACCGCCTTTATTAACCAACGGACCGCCGCTATTCCCCGGGTTGATGGCAGCATCTATCTGAATGTATTTTAAACCTTCACGAACACGATCTACTTTAGAAATTACACCTTGTGTTGCGGTATAATTTAAACCATAAGGATAGCCAATGGCAACTACTACTTCACCGTCGTGCATGGATTCGTATTTACCCAATTTTACTTCAGGCAATTGCACATCAGTCGGCGGTTGTAAAAAAGCGAGGTCATGTTTTTTATCCGTATACCAAACCCGAGCAAGGCGACGGTCGAACAATCTCCCTGCGATGGTGACTTCTGCATTTTTACTTACTACGTGATCGTTGGTGACAATAATGTCAAACTCTTTTACATAAAAGCCGGTGCCCGTACTAGTTTGTGTAGCAATTTGAATAATGGCCGGACGGTAAAGCTCTATGATCTGTTGTGTGTTCATGCTTTTACCTCTAGTTTTTAAGTTTAAAAAAACTGCAAACAAGTTGTCACTTTTTTAGCTTGCTA
>PSMG01000023.1:0-41817 GCA_040290035.1 Chitinophagaceae bacterium | reverse complement strand
CAATAGCGTTAATGTGTTTCAGCATCGGTTGGTGTGTAGTGGTCATGGTTATAATTTGTCTACGATGTAGCTTAATTCGGTTATGCCACTGGTAAATTGCTTCGTGCTCTGGAGTTTTAATTTTGTTTCTGCTTGAATGTTTTCAAACAACCGAATGCCTCTGCCCAGAATAATGGGATTTATAAATAGCCAGTAGCCGTCAATTAAATCCAATTGCATTAAAGCATGCGTGGCTGTCGGGCTGCCGAAAAGCAACAGCTCTTCCCCTGGCTGTTATTTTAGTTCTTGTATTTGTTTCTCTATATTGTCGCCAATAATGCTGGTCTTGTCCAAACCTTCGGCGTTTAATGTTTTTGACAAAACAATCTTCTGCGCCTTATTATACCATTCCGAATGTTCTCGGTCGTGCTTCGAAGCATTAGGCTTTTTCCCTGCAAGTGGCCAATAGCTTTGCATCATTTCATAAGTAACCCGTCCGTACAGTGCAGCATCTTCTTTAGCTATTCGTTCACCTATATGATCAAAAAGTTCTTCATCTACTTTTATCCAGTTCATCTCTCCGTTTGGTCCTGCTACAAATCCATCAAGGGAAATGTGCACAAACGATATTATTTTTCTCTTGCAGTGGTTTTATTCTTGTTTATGATTTTTAAAAGATTGCTGATGTGGAAGAGTGTGAATCAGTATTAAATGTAATGATTGTTGTAGAACGTAAGACGGTTGAAGACAGGCTTTTCATTTGTACATTCATTACTATAGTATCAAGCTCAGATTGTGTTTAGCTTTCGGGATATTTTTCATTTAGTTTTTCTATTGCTTCATCGTATAGAAAACCATTCCCCAGCGGTTCTCTTAGATGCGATTGTCGCTGGCCTTGATAATCATTAAAATGAAATTGCATAGCAATCGCTTTTTGGTTTTCCTTCTGCCTTTCTTTCCAATTTACGTTAAGTCTCCCAAGAAATTCTAACTGATAATCAAATTGCATAAATGTGCCAACGGGTAATTCTTGCTCATCCGATTTGTCGCCATTGTTCAACCGATAGAGTTGTAGAAGTTCTTCTGGCAAAGTAAAAGGTAACTGTGACTTAAGAGTAGCAATTTGCTATTCGCTTGTGCTTGGATTTAAATAGCTATAATATTGCGGCAATTTACGTTGCAGCCAGGCTGTGTAGAATGTCCAGTGGCGTTCAAGGGGAGAAGATGCGTCTTCTGAACTGACGCCTGTAAAGAATCCTTTAAAAAAGTTCATTGATTTGAAAAACTAAATGTTTACGAGACAATATTATCGTGGCTAATGTCTTGCAATAAAATACATTAATTCTCAACAGGAAGTGTTTTTCACCCTGTACTAAGCCCCCTCATCCCTTATACTATACTTATACTGAAGTTCACCCATGTTTCAGCCCAGTTTCATCAAAGGATGGCTAAAGGATACGTCGGGTCTAAAACGTCTTTAAGCCAACCCTTGTCTATGTCTTGTTGAAACACCACTCGAACTACACTTAAACAAACCTGTCATTTATCATCCGCCAACTACCATCCACCAACTCCTCCTCCCGCCGCCAACTATTAACGAAATACCTTTTATTTCAAATTGGCAGAATGACCACGCTCCCTTACTTTTGCAGCCTGAAAACGGAAGGCTTGCTCCAAAAGGCAGTTTTCCACCCTAAAACACTTCTTTTAAAAGCTATTTATGGCAAAAGTTGGTAAGGTAAAACAAATAATCGGTGCCGTTGTGGACGTGCAGTTCGACGGCGGACTTCCCGAAATTTTCAACGCATTAGAAATAAAAAGAGATAACGGCGACACGCTGGTACTCGAAGTACAAAACCACTTGGGTGAAGACAGTGTACGTACCATCGCTATGGACGGTACCGAAGGCTTAACCCGTGGCGTCGACGTAGTAGATACAGGAGCGCCAATCACCATGCCGGCTAGCGAAGGCATTAAAGGACGTCTGTTCAATGTAACCGGTGATCCTATTGATGGATTACCTCCGGTTTCAAAAGTAAATGGCCGTTCCATTCACGCTAAGCCACCTGCATTCGAAAACCTTTCAACTGCTACCGAGGTATTGTTCACAGGTATAAAAGTTATTGACCTGATCGAGCCATACGCAAAAGGTGGTAAGATTGGTCTCTTTGGTGGTGCAGGTGTAGGTAAAACCGTATTGATCCAGGAATTGATCAACAACATTGCAAAAGCATACTCTGGTTTGTCTGTGTTTGCAGGCGTAGGTGAAAGAACCCGTGAAGGAAACGATTTGATGCGTGAGATGATTGAAGCAGGCATCATGAAATATGGCGAAGCCTTCAAGCATTCGATGGAAGAAGGTGGCTGGGACCTGAGCCGTGTGAATATGACTGAACTGGCTGATTCCAAAGCAACCTTTGTATTCGGACAAATGAATGAGCCTCCAGGTGCCCGTGCACGTGTGGCCCTTTCCGGTTTAACCATTGCCGAATACTTCCGTGATGGAGATGGCACTGGTAAAGGACGTGACATCTTGTTCTTCGTAGATAATATCTTCCGTTTCACCCAAGCTGGTTCTGAGGTATCTGCCTTGCTAGGTCGTATGCCTTCAGCGGTGGGTTATCAGCCTACATTGGCTACCGAAATGGGTTTGATGCAAGAACGTATCACATCTACTAAAAACGGTTCTATTACCTCTGTGCAGGCGGTATATGTACCTGCGGATGACTTGACTGATCCGGCTCCGGCAACAACCTTTGCTCACCTCGATGCTACTACGGTATTGTCTCGCAAGATAGCTGACTTAGGTATCTATCCAGCGGTGGATCCTTTGGATTCTACTTCTCGTATCCTTTCTCCAACAGTAGTAGGTGAGGCGCATTACACTTGTGCCAACCGTGTAAAGTTGATCTTGCAGCGTTATAAGGAATTGCAGGATATCATCGCCATCCTGGGTATGGATGAATTGAGCGATGAAGATAAATTAGTGGTAAGCCGTGCTCGTCGTGTACAACGTTTCTTATCACAGCCTTTCCACGTGGCAGAAGCATTCACTGGTTTGAAAGGAGTATTGGTACCAATTGAAGAAACAATCCGTGGTTTCAACATGATCATGGACGGTGAAGTAGATGAGTATCCTGAAGCTGCCTTCAACTTAGTAGGTACTATCGACGATGCTATTGAAAAAGGTAAGAAACTATTGGCACAAGCACAGGGTTAGTAATTAAGTCGTATTAGGAATGGGAGTATTTGTAAATACCATTATCACCTTATACTACAATTACAACATATACAACTAAACAATGACTTTAGAAATATTAACTCCGGAACGTAAATTATTCAGCGGCGAAGTCTACGGTGTACAAATGCCCGGCATTAGTGGTTCGTTCGAAGTATTGGACAGACATGCACCATTGATCAGTGCTTTGAAAGCTGGTCGCGTAAAGGTATTGCGGGATAAACAAAACCATACTGCTACTTATACTATTCAGGGTGGCTTTGTAGAAGTGCTGAATAACAAGGTAACTGTGTTGGTAGAAGGTGCTACTGTAGTTGAATAAGTACGTTGCAACAATATTTTGAAGTAGCTGTATTCAGCTGCTTTTTTATTTGTAGCTAAACCTGATTAGATTAGTTTTTTCTTCATTAAACTTAAATCCTATTGATCCTGGTTCTATTAATTCAATTGCGGGTCAATTGGAAAATTGATCATCATTTCATAATCACCGCCTAAATGCTTTAATGAATCTTTCCAAATTTCTTCTGCATTAGCATGAAAAACAAGGTGCCGGGCTGGTGGTGCTGTAAGCCATGTCTTTTCATCCATTTCAGATTCAAGTTGCCCGGAACTCCATCCTGAATAGCCAATATAAAAACGAATCTTTTTCGGATCGGCTTCTCCCTTATTGATCATATCAACAACAGTATCAAAATCGCCACCCCAATACACACCTTTAAATACTTCTACACCACCCTCAATCTTATCAGGGTAACGGTGTAAAAAGTGCAGTGTGTTAGGTTGTACAGGCCCGCCATAAAATACAGGGGTCTTATGTCCTTCAATCTCTGGAATTAGTTCGTCTAATGTATTTTCAAACTGCCGGTTCAATACAAAACCAACAGCACCGTTGGCATCATATTCAGTTATAAAAACAACGGTTCTTAAAAAATTAGGATCCTTTAAAAAAGGGTCTGCAATAAGTAATATGCCCGGAGCTAAATCAATCATAAATAAATGTAAGTAGTACTTGTTAAAAATAAAGCATAATAATTCTATGCCACTGTTAACGCCTAACAGCCAACTATTTTTGTAAACACATTATCTTACAGCTTTAACTAAGTGAAAAGAATATTCCCCATAATCATTGTACTCATCAGTCTATCGCTCATTGGTGTGATTATTATCCAGATCTCCTGGGTGCGGAATATGCTTCTGTTGCGTGAAGATCAGGTTAACCAAAAGATTTACGACGCCACCAAAATGGTTGGAGATGAACTGGCCAGGTATAAAGAGACACCAAGTAATGTAACCATCAAACCACTTCCCGGCATAACAGAAGATTTATCTTTTGAGTTCAATCGTAGCTACAATGTAGGGCATCGGTTCACTACAAAAGAAATACAGGAAAAAATTCGAACTGCGTTTATTTCACAAGGTATTCAATACGTTCCTTTTGAGTTTGAATTAGCTACTGTGTCCAACAACATGATCACGCATGTTGAGAGAAAATCGGAAAATTTTGATTCTTGGTACCTGGATAAAAAAAATCATAAGCCAATCAGTTATGCGTTAGTACCCTCCAGTGGCTCTGCAGCAGAAAACTTGGCAGTGGATGAAATACTTACCATAGTTTATCCGGATATACGCACTATTGTTTTCAAGAGCTTGATACCAAGAATGGGTTTATCCATTTTATTGGTGTTAATCATTATTGCTGCTTTTGTGCTTACTGTCGGCACATTGATCAGACAAAAAAAGTTGAGTGAAATAAAGAACGATTTCATCAATAACATGACGCATGAGTTTAAAACGCCAATTGCTACTATATCACTCGCTGTAGATGCTTTAAAGAACGAAAAGGTGATGAGTGATCCAAAGAAGATGACCTATTTTTCTTCTATCATTAAAGAAGAAAATAAGCGCATGAACAGGCAAGTAGAAACGATTTTGAAGTCTGCATTGATGGACCGGCAGGAAGTGCAATTAGTGAAGAAGCCTATTCATGTTCACCAGGTCATTGATGATGTGGCCGATAACTTCTTGTTGCGCATACAGGAAAAACAGGGAACGCTGGATGTTTCATTACAGGCAACCAATGATCTGATTGAAGCAGATGAAGTTCACTTCAATAATTTGATCAATAATTTGCTGGACAACGCCGTAAAATATTCAAAGGAGAATGTGCCACCGAAGATTTGTTTAAGTACACGTTCAGACGATCGGAAAATTTATATCAAGATCGAAGACAATGGAATTGGAATGAGTAAAGAAACGTTAAAACGAATCTTCGAAAAGTTCTATCGTGCACATACTGGCAATATTCATAACGTGAAAGGCTTTGGTTTAGGATTGAGCTATGTCAAAACTGTTGTAGAAGCTCATGGTGGACAGATCAAGACCGATAGTACCTTAGGAAAAGGTAGTTGCTTCACACTCATCTTCGATCTGCAACAAGCTTAATCTTTTCGCCAGAGCAAGCTACTATCGCCATAACTAAGGAAGCGATAATCATTCTTCAAAGCATGGTCATATACTTTCTTCCAATCAGCACCAATAAAAGCTGAAACTAATAATAATAAGGTGGATTTGGGTTGATGAAAATTAGTGACCAGCGCATTGGCAGCTTTAAATTGGTACCCCGGAACAATGATCAAACTTGTTCTGCAAAATAGTTGTTGTTTGTGAGTCTTTTGTAAGTAATCAATAATCTCAGCAATGCTTTCTTTGTAGCTGATCACACTGTCATGTTCGTAAGCTTCCCATTGCGAAATAAATAAATCTTGCAAAGATGAATCCTTTGACAGCTTTATCCCTAACCAATACAAACTTTCCAGAGTTCGTAAAGAAGTAGTTCCAACCGCAACAATTTCATTGGCCTGCTGCAAGGCCTTCAGTGTATCTAACGAAACCGAAAAGCTTTCCGCATGCATTTGATGATCAGCTATAGTTTCACTTTTTACAGGCTTAAAAGTACCTGCACCTACATGAAGTGTTACACATTTTTTATGGATGTTATTCGCTGCTAAATCAGCGAATACTTTTTCCGTAAAATGTAGTGCTGCAGTTGGCGCAGCAACCGACCCTTGCTGCTCTGCAAAGATGGTTTGATAGCGTTCAGCATCTGTTTCTGCTGCTTTGCGTTTGATATAGGGTGGAAGGGGAATGGCGCCAGCTGCGTGTAATACTTCTGCAAATACATGCTTGCTATTCCATGTAAATTCAATAACAAAAGCATCATTTTTCTTCGAAAGATAGATGGCTTCCAATACTATAAATTCATTATTGATCTGCAAATCTTTTTGAAGTACTTGCCCCGGCTTCCATTTCGAAGCACCTCCAATCAGACATTGCCATTGCACCTTATGTGTTTGCATCATGGCTTGCTGTGGATCGGCAATTGTAGCAGGTTCCAGACAAAAAATCTCAATAATACCACCCGTTTGTTTGGTAAAGTAAATCCTCGCTTCAATAACCCTGGTATTGTTTAAGATGATTGTGCTGTTGATTCGGAGATGCAAAGGCAATTGACGGAAGACACTATCGGTGATTTCACCGTCTTTGTAAACTAAAAGTTTAGAGCTATCACGTTTCTCCAAAGGAAACAAAGCAATCTTTTCTTGCGGTAATGGATAATCAAACTCTTCAATGAAGATGTTCTGTGGATCTATATTCATGCGGCTAACTGCAGCTTTTGCCCAAAGATAAATACTGTGTAAACGCAGGCCATTTTCAAGGTTTTCCACAGTTTTTCACAGTTCATCCACATTAAAAAAAATAACTGGCTCATAGAATATGGTGAAACGCAGTGTGGATAAGGCTTATATCGTGAAACAAACGTGTGGAAAAGTAAAAAACTTTAAAATACTACCTAAAAGTGGTAAAAAGTGTTATTTTGTGTCAATAATAACCAATCTCTTCCAATTAGCTGATAATGATAGGTTTTTTAGGCGAATTTGAAGCAACTCTGGACACAAAAGGTCGTTTTCTCCTTCCTGCTGGCTTTAAAAGACAGCTACCTGAGGGTGAAAGTGCACGTTTTGTTATTAACAGGGGCTTCGAAAAATGCCTGAGCCTTTACCCAATGCAGAGTTGGCAGCCGCTTTACGACCAAATAAGCACCTTAAATGATTTTGATCCACGTGTTCGTGAATTCAGAAGGTATTTTTTGAATGGAGCAACTATTGTTGAGCCGGATAGTGCAGGTCGTATTCTGCTGCCTCAAAACCTAAAAGAATATGGGGGTTTGGAAAAAGACATTGTGTTGGCGTCGGCCGTGGACAAGATAGAGATATGGGATAAGGAGAAATACAACAAGTTCTTTGAACAATATTCACCGGATGATTTCAGCGATTTGGCTAAATCAGTAATGGTTCCAAAAAATGAAGGGTAACATGACTGAACAGCAGTATCATGTTCCTGTTCTTTTGAATGAAACTATTGAAGGTTTAGCAATTAAGGCAAACGGTATTTATGTGGATTGCACATTTGGCGGTGGCGGACATAGCAGGGCTATTCTGGAAAAACTTGGTAAGGACGGAAAGCTTTATGTGTTTGACCAGGATGAAGATGCAAGGCAAAATGTATCGAATGATGAACGGATGGTTTTTGTGCCGCACAACTTTCGCCACATAAAACGCTTTTTACAGCTCCATGGTGCAACGGAGGTCGATGGAATTCTTGCCGACCTGGGTGTAAGCTCTCACCAGTTTGATGAAGGCGAACGTGGTTTTTCTACACGCTTTGATGCACCCATGGATATGCGGATGGATCAACGCCAAGTAAAAACAGCTTTCGATATCATCAACACTTATTCTGAACAGCAATTGCACAAATTGTTTGAACAGTATGGCGAAGTGACCAACGCAAAAACGCTGGCAAAAACAATTATTGAGGCTCGCAGAACGCTATCGCTGAAGACTATTGATGGATTTAAAAACGCAGTAAGCAAGATCGTAAAAGGAAATCCTGCAAAATATTTCGCACAGGTTTTCCAGGCATTGCGGATAGAAGTGAATGATGAACTGGGTGCATTGAAAGAGTTGTTGGAACAAGTGCCTTCATTATTGAAACAAGAGGGTAGAGTGGCCATCATCACGTTTCATTCTTTAGAAGATAGATTGGTGAAAACATTTTTTAAGAATGGAAGTTTTGAAGAAAAGGATGAAAATCCGTTTGAGATGACAACCACAAAAAACCCGTTGCGACTGATAAATAAAAAGCCAATCACAGCAGGTGAAGAAGAACTGAAGCGGAATTCAAGATCGAGAAGTGCAAAGCTGAGAGTGGCGGAGAAAGTTGCTGAATAGAATTGAATAGTACAAGTGTGCGACGCAAGGAAAGGTGAATAGAATTCAAAAAGTTGATAACAAAAAAAATATTCTTAGTTGATATAAAATGGAAGAGCAAAAAAAGGATAGAGAACTAAAATTTGTTTTACGGCGTGTGCTGAATTATCAGTCCATCGTAAGGCATGTTCCTTTCTTTTTGTTTTTGGCGCTGTTGGCAGTGGTATACATCTACAACGGTCATTTGGCAGATAAAACCATTCGTGATATCAGCAAGACTTCGAAAGAAGTAAAAGAATTACGGTACGAATACAAAACAGTGAAAGGTGCAGCGCTTTTTCAAAGCAAGCAAAGTGAATTGATGCAGGTAGTGCAGCCGCTGGGTTTGAAAGAAATGACGCAAGCGCCGATTGTTTTAATTGATAGCAGCAAATAAGTTAACCTAATTCAGAACCAACTACAGCGTGGACGTAAAACGCGACATATTGTGGAGAGTGTATCTAAGCTTTATTGGCATAGTACTGCTTGGTTTTGTAGTATTGGGTCGTGCATTTTACATCCAGCAAATCCAGGGACATTATTGGAGGAGTATGTCTGATAGCATGCACCAAAAGTTTGTAGAATTGGATGCAGAACGCGGGACTATTTACAGCGAAGATGGTCAGATGTTGAGTACTTCCATTCCTTACTTCGACATATATATGGATTTTGGCGCTGACGGTTTGCGTGAAAAAAACGGCAAGCGTTTCAAAGAAAATATCGATTCTTTCTCTGTTGCGTTAGCCAACTATTTCAAGGATAAAACCAGTAGCGAATACAAGCAAGAGCTAAAAAAAGCCTACAACGAAAACAATCGCTACTACTTACTCAAAAAGAATATCTCCTTCGAGCAATACAAGGACTTTAGAAATTTCCCACTCGTTAAGTTAGGAAGAAATAAAAGCGGAATCATCGTTGATACAAAAACGAAACGTTACAATCCGTTTGGTTTATTAGCGAGAAGGACCATTGGACTTGCTCGTGAAAATGCACAGAATGTAGGTTTGGAAAGAACGTATGACACCTTGTTGAAAGGTACAACAGGCAAGCGTTTAGTACGTTTCATTGCAGGTGGCGCAGCAGTACCTGTGGAAGGTTATGAAATTGACCCTGAAAATGGAAGGGATATTATCACGACCATTGATGTAAATGCACAAGATGTTGCAGAAAATGCATTAATGAAAGTGCTAGTACAAAGCGAATCACAATACGGTACTTGTATTGTGATGGAAACAAAGACAGGAAAAATCATAGCTATTGCCAATCTCGGTCGAAGAACAGATGGCACTTATACTGAAGATTTGAATTACGCTTTGCATGCAACAGAGCCAGGTTCAACGATTAAGTTAGCAACACTTTTATCTGTATTGCAGGAAGGTTCTAGTAAAGTAGATGATTTGGTGGAAGTGGGATCTTCAGGAAGTGAGTATGTTGGCGTACGTAATGTAAACGATGCAGAAAGAGCACCAAAGCCGGTACTTACAGTTCGTGAATGTTTTGCTCATAGCACAAACGTAGGTATGAGCAAATTAGCATTAAAAGCATTTGGAAAACAACCTGATAAATTCGGTAAATACTTACACCGCTATCATTTAGATACAAAAACAGGTATTGGTTTGGTAGGTGAAGGTAAGCCCGTACTACCTAAACTAAAGCGCAATAAAGAAGGCTTACATGCAATGTTGACGGCCAGCTTTGGGTATGCTTTGCAGGTAACGCCATTGCATACGTTGATGCTATACAATGCTATTGCCAACAATGGCAAAATGGTGAAGCCTTATCTTGTTAGTTCTATTAAGAGTGATGGTGAAGTGGTGAAAGATCTGAAGACTGAAGTAGTGGAAGAGAGTATTTGCCGGCCCGATGTAGTTAAGGCAGCAAAGAGTTGCATGGAAGCTGTGATTATTGAAGGAACAGCAAAAGAAGTCTTCAAAAATTATCCGATTCCTGTTGCAGGAAAAACAGGTACAGCGCATGTTGCAGGTGGCCCTGTAAAATATAGCGATGGTGTTTATCAGGCATCGTTTGTTGGTTATTTTCCAGCCGATGATCCGGAATACACTTGTATTGTTGTTATTAAAACTAAACCACACGCACCTCAACATTTCGGCGGGCAATTAGCAGCGCCGGTATTCAAAGAAGTTGCTACAAAACTGTATGCGATGTATGTGGAAGAAAAAAGAAAATCTATTCTGCAAATTCCTGTTGATAGTACCACACATAGTTATGCTGGTTATGCATTCGACATTAGAAATGTATTGACAAATTTAAAAATTCCCTATAACGATAGTTCTCATAAAAGCAATTGGAGTTCAGCCGATGCATTTGCCAATAATGTTGTGGTAAAACCGCAGCCAATTTCAAAAGGAATCATGCCTGATTTGCGCAGCATGAATTTGCGTGATGCTTTGTATCTGTTGGAAGATATGAATGTAAAAGTTTCAGCAAATGGCAAAGGAAAAATAGTTGCGCAAAGCATTTCTCCCGGATTTCCGCTTACTAAAGATCAAAAAATAATATTGGTATTAAATTAAGTGAAGAAGTTAGCCGACATATTGTACAAGGTGCATATCACAGCAATCTCGGGCAGTACTGATATTGTAGTGAATGATGTGCAAATCGATTCTCGCAAAGTGATCAAGGGTAGTTTGTTTATTGCAGTGAAAGGTGCTGTCGTTGACGGGCATCAGTTTATTGCGAAGGCAATTGAGCAAGGCGCAAGTGCAGTTGTGTGTGAAGAACTACCTGCGGAGAAAAATGACTCTGTGACATTTGTGCAAACATCAAACAGTGCCGAAGCGGCAGGTTTGATGGCGCATAATTTTTACGATCAACCTTCCACTAAAATAAAATTGGTTGGTGTAACAGGAACGAATGGTAAAACAACCATTGCCACACTTCTTTATAAACTGTTTGGATGTTTAGGTTATAAGTGTGGTTTAGTTAGTACGGTTGAAAATAAGATCGGCGATAAAACTATCCCTGCAACACACACAACGCCTGATGCTATCAGCTTAAATGAATTGTTGAAACAAATGGCTGACGAAGATTGCTCTCATGTGTTTATGGAAGTAAGTTCTCATGCAGTACATCAACGTCGTATTGCGGGATTGCAATTTGCCGGTGCTTTGTTCAGCAACATCACGCATGATCATTTAGATTATCACAAAACATTTGACGAATACATCAAGGCGAAGAAAGCATTCTTCGACGATTTGTCTGCTTCCGCATTTGCTATTACCAATATTGACGATAAGCGTGGCACTGTGATGTTGCAAAACACAGGTGCTAAAAAGCTTTCTTATAGCCTTCGTTCCATGGCTGATTTCAAAGGAAAGATTTTAGAAAATGGATTGACCGGTTTGGTAATGACAATCAATGATCAGGAAGTTCATTTCCGTTTGATTGGTGAGTTCAATGCTTATAATTTATTAGCTGTTTATGGCGCCGCTGTTTCGTTAGGCGAAGATAAGAATCAGGTGTTGCAATGTTTGAGCAATACTACTGGAGCCGAAGGAAGATTCGATTACATTATTTCACCAAAAGAGAAAATTATAGGCATCGTGGATTATGCACACACACCGGATGCACTGATCAATGTATTAAGCACTATCAAAAAATTGCGCAGAGGTGATGAGCAGATCATTACTGTCGTGGGTTGTGGTGGGGACAGGGATAAGACCAAGCGACCAATCATGGGCGAAGTTGCGTGTACTCATAGTGATAAAGTGATCTTCACTTCAGATAACCCACGTACGGAAGATCCTTTGCAAATTTTGGCTGATATGGAAACCGGACTGAACACTGCAGCTAAAAGAAAATTTGTTTCCATACCTGACAGAAAGCAAGCAATTAAAACTGCTATTACAATGGCGAACGAAGAAGATATTGTTTTGATTGCAGGTAAGGGTCATGAAAAATACCAGGATATCAATGGTGTAAAGCACCATTTTGATGATAAGGAAGTAGTAAAAGAAATGTTTGAATTATTAGATAAATAAGAACCAATGTTGTATCACCTGTTCGAATGGTTAAAGTCAGAAGGTATTCGCTTCCCCGGAAGTGAACTGTTTCGCTTTATCACATTCCGTGTGTTGTTGGCTGTTATTTTATCGCTTTTCATTACAACTGTTTATGGTAAACGTATAATAAGACTTTTACAGAAGAAACAAATAGGTGAAAGCGTTCGTGATTTAGGGTTAGCGGGAGAGCAACAGAAGAAAGGCACACCAACCATGGGTGGTATCATTATTATTCTTGCGATTCTTATCCCGACATTGCTCTTGGCCAATCTGAATAAAGTTTATGTGCGCCTGATGATTTTCAGTACCATTTGGTTAGGCATCATTGGTTTTATTGATGATTATTTAAAACTGAGAGCAAAGAAGATTGCACAAGAAAAAGGTATTAAATACAAAAAAGGTGATAGCGATGGTTTGGCGGGTTGGTTTAAAGTGTTTGGACAAATCGCATTAGGGATTACAGTAGGCGCAACACTTTGGTTTAATCCAAACGTAAAAACATGGAGAGAATTTTTAGGAACGAATGTGCCGCAAGATGCACACGTGGTTGAGATCAATAACAAAAAACATGTGTTTGTTGAAACAAAAGAAGTAGTAACTACTATTCCTTTTGTAAAAAATCATGAGTTCAATTATGCCAAGCTGTTGCCGACATCGTTGCGCAATTACGCATGGGTGCTGTATATCATCATTGTGATTTTTATCATCACAGCAGTATCAAATGGCTCTAATATAACCGACGGTTTGGATGGGCTGGCAACAGGTACATCAGCTATTATTGCAAGCACCTTGGGCATATTCGCTTATGCGAGTGGTTCGCTATTGTTTGCTGATTATCTCAATATCATGTACATACCCAATCTTGGTGAGTTATCAGTGTTCATCGGTGCCATGATCGGTGCTTGTATTGGTTTCCTTTGGTACAACTCTTATCCCGCACAGGTGTTCATGGGCGATACTGGAAGTTTGATGTTGGGCGGGTTGATTGCATCATTAGCCATTATCGTTCACAAAGAATTATTGATACCCATTATCTGCGGAATATTCTTAGTAGAGAATTTGAGTGTGGTGATGCAGGTAGCTTATTTCAAATACACGAAACGGAAATATGGTGAAGGTCGAAGAGTTTTTTTAATGAGCCCTTTGCATCATCATTATCAAAAAAAAGGATATCATGAAGCAAAGATTGTAACACGTTTTTGGATTGTGGCTTTGTTGTGTGCGGTATTGTCGATTGTAACATTAAAGTTGAGATAAAGATATTTCTTGAAAAACCACCTAAAGAGTACTATGAAAGCTAGAACAATGTCATTGTGGTGCAGTAATGCAATGCTTTTGAAAAACCTAATCTCCGTACGTGAAAAACGATGAGTAAAAGGTTAGTCATATTAGGTGGAGGTGAAAGCGGTGTTGGTGCAGCTTTGTTAGCAAAACAAAAAGACTACGATGTGTTTTTGTTTGATGAAGGCTCTTTGAAACAAGATTATCGTAACGAACTAAAAATGGCAAACATTGATTTTGCAGAAGGCACTACGGATGAAGCAAACATTCTGAATGCTGATGAAGTAGTGAAGAGTCCTGGTATTCCTGAAATGAACGAATTGGTAAAAAAGATTCGTACAAAAGGAATTTCGGTAATCAGCGAAATCGAGTTAGCCTATCGTTACAAAGGGGATAGTAAAATCATTGCTATAACGGGCAGCAATGGAAAATCAACCACTACGGCACTAACCTATCACATCTGCAAAACGGCAGGTTTGGATTGTGCTTTGGTCGGCAACATTGGTTATTCATTCGCCAAACAAATTGCAGAAGATCCGAAGCCCTTTTACGTAGCAGAGATCAGCAGTTTTCAATTAGATGATGTGGTAACGTTTCGTCCTGATGTAGCTGTGTTATTAAATATTACCGAAGATCATTTGGACCGGTACGACTACAAGTTTGAAAATTATATCACCAGTAAGTTTCGCATTACGATGAACCAACAATCAACTGATTATTTCATTTACAATTTGGATGATGAAGTGATCAACCAGTATTTCGATCGAAAAAAAATTAATTCAATTCAATTACCATTCAGCATGAAGCAGAAAGTAGCAAAAGGCGGTTACATTAAAGACAACGAGTTGCAGGTGAACACCGGTTCTGAGCAGCTGAGCATGAGCATTTATGATTTTGCATTAAAGGGTAAACACAATCAATACAACACTATGGCAGCGTGTGTGGCAGGTTCTACTATGGACATTCGCAAAAATAAAATTCGCGAAGCAGTGCAAACATTCGAAAGCTTGGAACACCGAATGGAAACAGTTACTACCGTACGTGGTGTTGAATTTATTAACGATAGTAAAGCAACCAATGTAAACTCCACCTGGTATGCATTGGAAAGCATGACTAAGCCAACCGTATTGATTTTAGGCGGTGTGGATAAAGGCAACGATTATTCTTTGATCATGGATTTGGTAAAAGAAAAAGTAAAAGCTATTGTGTGCATGGGATTAGATAATAAAAAAATCCACGAGGCTTTTGATAGTGTTGTGGAAAGAGTAGTGGATACAAAAAGTGCAGAAGAAGCGGTGCAGGTTGCTTTTACATTAAGCAAGCCTGGTGATGCGGTTTTGTTGAGCCCTGCATGTGCTTCGTTCGATTTGTTTAAAAATTATGAAGACAGAGGAAGGCAGTTTAAAGAAGCTGTAAAGAATCTGTAAGTATATCGCTTAAGCTAACCACCCAAAACAACATAGCCACAAATGGAAAGAACAATTATCCAACCACTCAACCTGCAAGGGCACATTAAAGACCTTCGTTATAAAACGAAAGGTGACCGTGTGATTTGGGCATTGGTATTATTGCTGGTATTGATTTCGTTGTTGGTTGTTTATAGTGCAACGGGTTCGCTAGCTTATAAAATGTACAAGGGCAATACGGAGATTTACCTGTTCAAACAAATTGCTTTCATCGCCATTGGTTTTTGTGTGATCTATTTTGCACACCGTGTGAACTACACGTTTTATTCTAAGGTTGCCAAGATTCTCTTCTTACTTTCTATTCCACTTCTTTTCTATACGCTCTTCTTTGGTGTTACGTTGAACGAAGGCAGTCGATGGATACGCCTTCCAATTATTAACATGACGTTGCAAACTTCTGACCTTGCAAAGCTTTCCCTGTTCATGTTGCTTGCCCGATTACTTAGTCGCAAGCAGAACAAAATAAAAGATTTTAAAAAAGGCTTTTTGCCTGTTATACTTCCGGTTGCACTAACCTGCTTGCTCATTGCACCCGCTAACCTTTCTACTGCCTTATTATTAGGTGCAAGTTGTTTGTTATTGATGTTCATTGGAAGAGTAAGCACTAAGCATTTATTAATGACCATTGGTGTTGCTGCTATCCCCGTTATGATGTTGATTATTGCCGCCGTTATTAGTCACAAATCAAATAGTGGTGAAGAAGAAATAGCAGCGGTTAAAAAGCCAAAGAGCTCGAAGCTTTTTGCCCGTGTTGATACATGGGTGGGTAGAGTGGAACATTTTATTTATGGCGGCAAAGAAGCTGCCGATAACGATAATCTATATCAAGTTAATCAGGCAAAAATTGCTATTGCTAACGGTGGCTTTTTTGGTGTTGGTCCCGGTAATAGCACACAACGAAATTTTTTACCTCAAGCCTACAACGATTTTATTTATTCCATCATCATGGAGGAGTATGGTTTTGTGGGTGGTGCGTTAATCATATTTATCTATTTGGTTTTTCTGTTCAGAAGTATTCGATTATTTAAGAGATGTCCTTATGCGTTCGGTGCCTTCCTTGCATTGGGACTAAGCTTTACGCTGGTGTTGCAGGCGATGGCAAATATGGCGGTGAATGTGAATTTATTTCCTGTAACAGGTGTTACGCTTCCATTAGTAAGTATGGGTGGAAGTAGTTTCTTGTTTACGTGTTTGAGTATTGGAATTATTCTAAGCGTTGCACGAAACGTGGAACAACTGGAAGGAAAAAAGCAAACAGAAGAAGAACAAAGAGAAGCAATTGACGAAAATGAAGAGGAAGAAGAATTAGTTGAAGCGTAAGCTATGGGTAAAAAAATTATCATAGCAGGCGGCGGTACAGGCGGGCATATTTTTCCGGCCATTGCAATCGCTAATGCTTTGAAAAAATTAGATACTACAAATGAGATTCTGTTTGTGGGTGCAAAAGGAAAAATGGAGATGGAGAAAGTGCCGCAAGCAGGCTACGAAATAAGAGGAATTGATATTGCGGGGTTCAACAGAAGTTCTTTGATGAAAAATATCGGTTTGCCATTTAAGCTGATAAAAAGTTTTTTTCAGGTAAGGACCATTATTAATGGCTTTAAACCTGATGCTGTTGTTGGTGTAGGTGGTTATTCTTCTTTTCCTGTATTGCGTTATGCGCAGGCAAAGGGAATTCCAACCTTCATTCATGAAAGTAATTCGTTTGCGGGAAAATCAAACATTCTGTTAGGTAAGAAAGCAACAAAAGTTTTTGTGGCTTCTGATGGAATGGAAAAGTTTTTTCCAGCAAATAAAATTGTGATCACGGGAAATCCGATCCGCCCAAACATTGTTACTGCCAACAATATTTCAAAAGCAGAAGCGACAAAGTTTTTTGGATTAGATGAAAACAAAACAACAGTACTGGCAGTTGGTGGAAGCTTGGGTGCTAAAGCCATCAACGAAGCAATAGATGAAGGTTTAGAAAAGCTATTGCAAAACAAGTTGCAGGTCATTTGGCAAACAGGAAAACCTTATGCAGCAAAGGGTAAAGAAAAAGCAAAGAACCACACAGCTGTTTGGGTGAACGATTTTATCACGCAAATGGAATATGCTTATGCAGCAGCAGATATTGTAGTGTCCCGTTCGGGTGCTATGGCTACTGCGGAATTATGTGTAGTGCAAAAGCCCATTTTGTTCGTACCCTATCCTTTTGCTGCAGAAGATCATCAAACGGTAAACGCTATGAATCTGGTAACAAAAGGAGCAGCACTGATCATAAAAGATAGTGAAGCGAAAGAAAAACTAATACCTGCTGTAATAGAACTGACAAACAATAAAAACAAACAAGAAGAACTAAGAAATAATATAGCCAAGCTGGCAGTGTTGGATGCAGATGCACACATTGCCTCAGAAATTTTAAAGAATAGTTAGGAAACATAACTGCATTAATGAGAGAACAACTGAATATACAGGCCATCATCAACTCACCATCTAAAGCCGTGTACTTTATTGGTATTGGCGGTATTGGTATGAGTGCTATTGCCCGCTATTTTCACTCATTAAATATCAATGTAAGTGGTTATGACAAAACACCAACCGGTTTAACACATGAGTTGGAAAGTGAAGGCATTGCTGTTCATTATACCGATGATATTGCACTCATTCCAAAAAATGTGGCATTGGTAGTTTATACGCCTGCTGTTCCGCAAGAGCATACTGAACTAAACTTTTATCGTGACAATAATTATCCAATTGCTAAGCGCAGCGAAGTATTAGGAGCAATAACTGAACATACACAAAATATTTGCATTGCAGGCACCCATGGTAAGACAACTACATCTACTATGATTGCACATATTTTAAGAGATAGTGGTTATGGTTGTAATGCTTTCCTGGGTGGCATTTCTGTGAACTACAATACTAATTTTTGGAGTAGCAAAAATGCTGTGAGTGTAGTTGAAGCCGATGAATATGACAGGAGCTTTCTAAAGCTTTCGCCAGATACAGCGGTAATCACATCAATGGATGCTGATCATTTGGATATCTATGGCGATGAAGCAACCATGCAGGATGCCTTTGTGGAGTTTGGAAATAAAGTGAAAGAAGCTGGTTTGTTAATTAACAAGTTTGGCTTGCCACGCATGCGTGAAGTGAAACGTAGCAAGTGGTCGTACAGTTTGCAAAATAGTTCGGCTGATATTTTTGCCTCTAATATCAAGATCGAAAATGGTGGCTATGATTACGATGTTCAGCTGAAAGATACTGCCATAGCTGGCTTGCGCCTGAATATTGGTGGCATGCACAACGTAGAAAATTCTGTGGTGGCTGTTGCCGTTGCACATAGTTTGGATATTAATGCGGAGAAAATAAAAAGCGCTGTGGCAAGCTTCAAAGGTGTGAAGCGCCGCTTCGAATACATCATTGCGCCGCAGCCTCAACAGCAGGGTGGCTACGTGTATCCTGTATTCATCGATGATTATGCGCATCATCCCGAAGAGTTAGCAGCTTTGTTGAAAAGTGCCCGAAGCTTGTTCCCCCAACGAAGACTTACTGTGGTGTTTCAACCGCACTTGTACACACGTACAAGAGATTTGGCTAATGGTTTTGCAAACAGCTTAAGCATTGCCGATAATGTAATTCTTCTGCCCATTTATCCTGCCCGTGAACTGGCTGTTGAAGGAGTAAGCAGTGAGCTGATCTTAAGCAAGATCACTAGCGAAAACAAACAACTTTTAACAAAAGAAGGATTGCTCCAGTGGATGCAACAACATCAGTTCAATAAGGAATTTGGTGAAGTGATTATTACTGCCGGTGCCGGAGATATTGATGCATTGGTGCAACCTTTAAAACAAATAATAGAAAAAGCATAGTGAGCCAAAAACGAATCATAAGGAAAATTTTAATTGTTGCTGCCTGGTTGGTTGTTGGTAGTGGCATGCTCACACTTTTAATTGCTGCCAATAGCAAGCAACATGCTCATACGTGCAAACAATTGTTTATTTCCATTAATGGCGCAGAGAAAATCTATATTGAAAAAAACGACATACAAAAACTATTAGCTGCCAAACTGGGTGGATCGTTCATAAGCAAGCCGTTAGCCGACTTTAACCTATCATCATTAGAAAAAGCTTTGAAAGCGCATCCCTGGATCAAGAATGCCGAAATGTATTTTGATAACCTTGATGCATTGCATGTTTTGGTAACAGAGAAAGAGCCCGTTGTTCGTGTGTTTACTAAAAATGGTGAAACATTTTACTTAGATAGTGCTGCACAAAAAATGCCACTTTTGCAAAACATAAACATTCGCTTGGCAGTAGTAACCAATTTTCCTGATTGCAAAAAGCTAGCTGCGAAAGACACTGTTTTATTGCAAGGATTAAAAGGACTGATACTTTTTATAAACAGCAACAATTTTTGGAAAGCGCAGATTGCACAAATAGACGTTACAGAGGATGATGGTTTCGAATTGATACCAACAGTGGGTAATCACATCATTCGTTTTGGCAAGGGAGAAAATATAGAAAATAAGTTCAAACGTCTTTTTGTTTTTTACCAACAGGTATTAAGCAAAACAGGTTTTGATAAATACAGAATCATTGATGTGCAGTATGCTGATCAAATAGTAGGTGTGAAGAAAGAAGCGGTAGCAAGAGTGGATAGCCTGCAACTGCAAAAGAATATACAGTTATTAATGAATGAAACACGTATGCAGGAAGCTGACCAGCAGCAACCTGAGATATTAAATATGCCTGTTAATGGTTACGGACCGCAAGGCATGCAAACCAACATAACAGATACCGCCCTATCAAATCCAAATCCCCTTAAGAAAGATCAAAGTTCTTTGCGAACGGCACCTTCTGTGCTTGTGCAAAAGCCAGTTGCACAAACGGTGACGAAGGCAAAACCTGTAGTGACAAATGAAAAGCCTTACACGCAGGTAACGAAATCCAATCCTAAGAAAACAACAACGGTAGTAAAACCAAAGCCAAAAGCTTTGATGCAAAGAGCAAATGAGTATTAGTGATAAGTGAATGACAAGTGTTAAGGTGAAGATTGGGTAATGCTGAATAGCATTACCAAACGTACAAGTGAGTGACACAACAGGTGATGATAGTAGCAATGTAAATGGCAAAGAAAATTGATTGCACAAAATAGGTGAGCAATCATAAAAAAGGAACAACTAAAAACAACTATAAACATGAACAACGAACAACCTATCATTGTCGGACTGGACATTGGGACCACAAAAATTGCCGTGATTGCCGGACGGAAGAACGAGTTTGGCAAACTGGAGATTTTAGGATTTGGTCAAGAGAAGTCCAACGGTGTTAAGCATGGACAGGTGCTTAACATTGATGAGACCATTAAGGCTATTAGGAGTGCTTTAGAAAACTGTTATTCTTCCAATCCGAACCTGGAGATTAACGAAGTGTACGTGGGCATTGCAGGTCATCACATTAAAAGCTTGCAAACACGTGGTGACATTGTGCGTCATGACACAGAGAACGAAATTTCGCAAAAGGAAATTGATCAATTAGTGGCTGATCAATACAAGACTTATATTCCTGCGGGAGACCAAATCATTGATGTGATTCCGCAAGAATATACGGTGGATAATTTTCAAAACATTGCTAATCCAATTGGTTACGGCGGTGTAAAGATTGGTGCGAACTTCCACATCATCACCGGTGATAAAAATGCAATCCGCAACATTAATCGTAGCGTAGAAAAATCTGGTTTGATCACTAAAGATTTAGTGTTACAACCACTAGCTTCTGCCGCAGCGGTAATGGCACAGGAAGATATGGAAGCTGGTGTTGCCATTGTAGATATTGGCGGTGGCACTACGGACCTCGCTGTGTTCTACGAAGGCATTTTGAAACACACCGCAGTGATTCCATTCGCAGGTGAAAATATTACGAATGATATCAAAACCGGTTTGGGTGTATTGAAAACACAGGCGGAGCAAATGAAAGTTCAGTTTGGAAGTGCTTTGTCGAACGAGGCAAAAGCAAATGCGTACATCACCATCCCGGGTTTGCGGGGCATGCCTGCCAAAGAGATCAGTGTAAAGAACCTTGCCAACATTATCCAGGCAAGAATGAGTGAGATACTCGACTTTGTTACCTATCATTTGAAGCAGGTTGGACTGGATAATAAAATGTTGAATGGAGGTATCATTTTAACAGGTGGCGGATCGCAATTGAAACATTTGATCCAGTTGACAGAATATGTTACAGGATTGAATGCAAGAATCGGTTTGCCAAATGAGCACTTGGCGCCTGGCCATATTGAAGAACTGGCCAAGCCAACCTACGCAACCTGTTTAGGTTTGATATTGAAAGGATATGATGATTATGAGCACAAACGCAAGCAGTTTGAAAGCACCTTCAGAAAAGTGGAAGTGCCAGAAGGTTTGAAAAGTATTGTTGAAGAAGAACTTCCGGTGGAAACAGAAATGCAAACAATGAATGGCATCGTTGTAGAAAGAAAAAAAGGCATGTCTAATTTCTGGGGAAAGTTCAAAACAAGCTTAATTGAAATTTTCAAAGATGAAGAAGACCAGCACTTGTAATGCAAAATGAAAAATTTAAAATTAAGAATAGAGTGGCTTTGAAACAATTTTTCATTGAACAAACCACTAATCATCTATCTAAAATTCATTCATCCGTTGTTATGAACGTACGCATAACGGCACAAACCATTTTTTATGATCCACTTTGATCTTCCAAAAGAAAAATCATCCATAATAAAAGTCATCGGCATTGGCGGTGGCGGAAGCAACGCAGTTAACCACATGTATTCGCAGAATATTGAAGGAGTGAACTTCATTATTTGCAATACCGATGCTCAGGCCATTGCTCAGAGCAATGTGCCAAATAAAGTTCAGTTAGGGCCACACCTTACACAAGGTTTAGGGGCCGGCGCTAATCCTGAAATTGGCCGCCAGGCAACAGAAGAATCTCTCGAAGAGATCAAGCGCATTTTAGAAGTAAATACGAAGATGGCGTTTGTAACTGCAGGTATGGGTGGCGGTACCGGTACAGGTGGAGCGCCAATCATTTCTAAAATTTGTAAAGACCTTGGCATTCTTACAGTAGGTATTGTAACCACTCCTTTTGCATATGAGGGAAGAAAACGTCAAATCCAAGCAGAAGAAGGCATAAAAAATTTAAAGCAATACGTTGACACATTACTCGTAATCAGCAATGATAAATTGCGACACCAGTTTGGTAATTTAAAAATGCGTGAAGCATTTGCGAAAGCAGATAATGTCTTAGCAACGGCTGCTAAATGTATTACTGATGTCATCAACAGCACTGGTCAAATCAATGTTGACTTTGCCGATGTATGTACAGTAATGAAAAATGGCGGTGTCGCTATTTTAGGTAACGCAGCTTGCGATGGTGAGAACCGTGCACAACGTGCTATTGAAGAAGCATTGAATTCGCCATTATTGAATGATAATGAAATCAAAGGTGCTAAATGGATTCTCATCAACATCAACTCTGCAGAAGGTGAGCATGAGTTTACGATGGATGAAGTAGACATCATTCAAAATCATTTATTGAGCCAGGCAGGAGAGAACAGTGATGTGATTCTTGGTTTGGGTTATGATAATTCGCTTGGCAATAAATTAGGCATTACGCTTATTGCAACAGGTTTCGAGCATAAAGATCCTTTCACCAAAAAAGAGACACCAAAGCAAGAGCCGAAGAAAGAAGATAAGATCGTTATGACGCTTGGTTTTGAACAGCCACAGCCTCCGGTTCAAAAAACAGGAGAAGCTAAACCAGTTGTGATACAAAACGATGCATTGATGCCGAAGCTGATAGACGAAACTCTCGAAGAAGAAGTGCCAATTCCTGTTCCGGAAGATAAAATAACACTTTCGCTTTTTGAAGTGATAAAGGAAGAACAAGAACCCGAAGCACCAACGCATTTTCAATTGCAGATTAAAGAAGAACCCAAAAATGCATTGGACGTAGAGCGTGAAGAACTAGAACGTCACAAAAAAGCATTGGAAGAAAAATTCGAACGCTTACGACAGCAAGTAGTTGGACAAAACAGTCCTCAAAATACTAACCCGCCGTCTGCAGCGTCGGGTGGTTATCTGGCCAGACCCTCCAATATTTATGCAGATTCAAAACCGGAAGTTTCTACTTCTAAACCTGCCGAAGAACCGGTTCCCGCACCTGTTGCAAAGGTTGATGATGAAATATTTGACATGCAACTGGTGCTAAGGGATGACATTCCTGCGGCGGATGTGCCAACAACCCATCATACTCCATTGCCTTTAACTGCTTCTGCTGAGGAGCCTGCTGCGCAGGACGAAGTCGAAGCCCAAAAGCGCAAAGCAGCCGAGCGACTTCAGAAATTACGTAATCTGTCGTTCAATATTAATGCTGCTGACCCTAACAACGAGTTTGATACGGTACCGGCCTACATTCGCCGCAACATGGAATTATACAACAGTACATCTGCTGCTGAAAATTTTTACAGTAGCTATACCGTTAAGTCAGATAACAATAATCAAGCGACCATCAGTACCATCAATACCTTTTTAGACGGGAAAAAGCCCGATTAAAGTTTGTTCCCAATGAAACAGCCAATGAGGCTTGTGTTTTTAGTTGTTCCCCTATCGTTTTCGATGGGGGTTTTTATTTGATGATTAGATAGTCGGCAACATAGCAACCATTTAGCTTCTGTTGCGTCGCACTCTTGTACGTTCGGTAATGCTAACGAGTATAGTGCAACCTTCAATATAGCTTTCGTTCATCCTTATTTTTCTTAGTTCATCAAAACTTCGGCGTTAAAGATTAGTGAAGTAGAAACAAATTAAGAATTCAATCGTATTTATTTACGAAAGAATTCGTTTTTGATTAAAACCAAGTTTATGAAAAGAAGAAATGTAATCGTTCCGGCTCTTGTTATTGTGCTAGTCGCATTTTCCTTAACCGGGTTTAATCAAAGTAGTTACTGTAAAAGGAGCAAAACAGGATACCGTGCCATCAAAAAAAAACAAAACAAGGTCACCAATATTGATGATGCTATTGATGAAGTGGACAGAGGCTTCAGTGAAATAGACAAAGTGGATATGGGAAAAGTGAAAAAGGAAATTGAAGCAGCCGTGAAAAACATCGATACAGCTAAGATCAAAATGGAGATAGATAAAAGCTTGCGTGATGTTAATTTCTCCCAAGCTAAGGCCGAAATTGAAAAAGCGATGAAGGAAATAGACAGCGAAAAGCTCAAGGCAAAACTGCAATAGTCGATGGCAAACATTGATATGGAAAAGCTTAGAAAAGAAATGGAGCTAAACAAAGTGGATATGAGCAAACTACAGGAAGAAATGAAAGAGTTGCGTCCAAAGATTGAAAAATCAATGAAAGAAGCAAAAGAAAGTCTGGGAAAAGCAAAAGCTGAATTAAAAGAATATAAATCGTTTATCAATGATTTAGAAAAAGATGGCTTGCTGGATACAAAAAATGAGTATACCATTAAGAATGAAAATGGCTTATTATACATTAATGGTAAAAAGCAATCAGATGAAGTGTATCGTAAGCATCAAAGTTTTTTAGAAAAGCACAAAAACATTGTCATTGAAAAAAATGAAAATGGATTTAATATCCATAACAATAAATAATGTCCTTTTCGTTACTTTTATTTCCGTCCCGCATCAGGCGGGACTTTTTATTTATGACGATGTATTATATAGCACAGGTGCTGCCTCAATCGTTGAACGAAAAGATTTTGCCTTATAAACAAATGATGTTCGAAAAGTTTGGAGCAAGGGTAGGATTGAAATCGCCTGCACATATAACTTTTGTTCCGCCTTACTACATGAATTCTGATTTAGAAAGTGATTTGGTTGTCAAGTTAAATGCATTGAGTTCTGCAATTGATCCATTTCCTATCCGTACCAACAATTTCAATGCATTTAAGCTGAAAACTATTTTTATAGATGTAATTGTTGATGAACCGTTATTGATTTTGAAGAAAGAAGCAGATGGCTTCTTTGAAACAAAGCCGCAGTATGCAATGAAGCTTGATAGAAGACCTTTTCATCCGCATATTACAATTGCCACAAGAGATTTTAGCAAGAAAACATTTTTTGAAGTCTACCCTTATTTTGAAAAGCAAATTTTTGAAGAAACTTGGGTAGCAAATGGCTTATCCTTGCTTAGGCATAATCAAAAAAAATGGGATGTGATTCATACATCCCATTTTAAGTAGTTTATTATTAAAATTTAGTTGAAGGCAGACATATTTAATACTCCTGGTACAAACATAAAGTCACCTTCTTCCAACATTTCGATATTCAATTGCAAACCATCGTCGCCTTTGATTACCACTTTTTCTTTCACTACTTTCTTGTAGCCGCTTTTTTCAAAAACAACTCTGTAAGTGCCAGGCGTTAAATCATCAAATGAATAATGACCATTTACATCGGTTATTAAAACCTTTTCTTTATTGGAGGTGTAAACTGTCACGCTTACATCTTTCAATGCTTTTTTGCTAACTGTATTTACTACAGTACCATTGATATCAGATTTGCTGGCCTCAATGCCATTATCAATTGACTTGGCTTTTGCAGAAAAAGATACAATGGCCACAAATAAGCAGAGTAGGAGCGATTTCATGGTGTTTAATTACCTATCCAAATTTATTGTTTTAATCGGATATTTCAAGGCTTCTGTGAACTCGCTCCATATTTCCTTTACAATAGCCTTTGCGGGAAGAATAGCTTTAACCAAAGAGCTTACCTGACCGATCTCCAATTCGCCTTCATCCAATTCGCCTTCGTACATTCCTTTTTTGGCCCTTGCCCTTCCTAAAAGATCTGTTAGTTCCTGTACGTCTGCTCCCCGTGTTTCCGCCTCTTGCACTTGTTGGTAAAACTTGTTCTTTAATAATCGAACCGGCGTTAACTTTTTTAAAGACAATTGTGTATCACCTTCTGCAGCATTTACTACAGCCTCTTTAAATGCTATGTGAGCAGATGCTTCGTGACTTGCTACAAAGCGGGTTCCTATTTGTACAGCTTCGGCGCCTAAAACCATAGTGGCCAACATTTGTCTCCCGGTTGCAATGCCACCAGCAGCAATTACAGGAATGGAAACAGCATTGGCAACAGCAGGTATCAAAACAAGTGTGGTAGTTTCTTCTCGTCCATTATGTCCACCAGCTTCAAAACCTTCAGCTACTACTGCATCACAACCAGCCTCTTGTGCTTTAAGCGCAAACTTGCTGCTGCTCACTACATGCACTACAGTAATACCATGTTGTTTGAAATGTTGGGTCCATGTTTTAGGATTGCCTGCTGAGGTAAAGACAATTTTTACATCTTCGTCAATGATAGTTTGAATGTGTTTATCCAAATCAGGATAAAGCAGTGGAACATTAACTGCAAACGGCTTTTGAGTCGCCCCTTTACATTTTTGAATGTGTTCTTTTAAAACTTCCGGATACATGCTTCCGGCACCAATTATACCCAAACCGCCAGCATTGCTTACAGCACTTGCCAGCTTCCAGCCACTAACCCAGATCATGCCTGCCTGGATAATTGGATACTCTATGCCAAATAGCTGGGTAATTCTATTTTGAAACATGGTGTGAAAATAATGGAAACCCAAATGATTCAGCCTCTTCCAAATCTTGTGTTTTCATTTTCCAATAAAATACTTACTTCGTTACTGCAATGATCAAACGACTTGATTGGTACATACTTAAAAAGTTTTTCACTACGTTCATTTTCTGCATGCTGTTGTTTACGGTCATTGCAGTTGCTATTGATAGTAGTGAGAAAACGGATGATTTTGTAAAGTCGGGGCTATCTACTAAGCAAATCATTAATCAATATTATGTTGGCTTTGTACCGTATATCTGGGGCATTCTATATCCGTTGTTTGTATTTATTGCAGTTATTTTTTTTACCAGTAAAATGGCCTTGCGTTCCGAGGTAATTGCAATATTGGCCAGTGGAATATCCTTTAATCGTTGGCTACGTCCTTACCTGATTGGGGGAATTGTTTTTGCTATTGTGCTTTGGTTTGCGAACAGGTATGGGATTCCGAAAGCAAATGAAATACGTAGCACTTTCGAAGCCACTTACATCAATGGTCCGGGTGGAGGTAGCAATAATATGAACGGCTGCTGGAACTGCTACTACAAACGTATTGATACGAATACCTTTGTTGGTTTACGCAATTATGATACAGCCCGAAAAATGTCATCTGCTGTTTTTTTAGACCGTGTACAAAATGGCAAAGTAGTGTACAACCTCCGTGCAGAATCGATGCAATGGGACAGTGCTCACAAAAAATGGCAACTAAATAATGTGGTGGAACGAAAAGTAGACAGCGTTCGTGAAAACGTTACTACTATTCCAAAAATGCTGTTAGATTTAAAATTTACACCAAGAGAATTACGGAAAGATGAATATTTAAAGGATAAACTGAATACTCCTGACCTTGTTCAATACATCAAAGCTGAGGATCTACGTGGTACCGAGGGATTAAACACGCTCAAAGTAGAGCGGTATAGAAGAAGCGCCACACCATTCACTGTTTTGTTATTAACGTTGATAGGTGCTGTTATTGCAGGACGTAAGACTCGTGGTGGTAGCGGTTTGCATTTGGCAGTGGGCATAGGCATTGCAGCTATCTTCATATTGGCAGATCGCTTTTCAACCGTATTTTCAATCAAGGGAAACCTGCCGCCAATCATTGCTGTGTGGATTCCTAATTTTGTATTCCTATTTGTAGCTTTTTATCTCTACAAAAAAGCTCCTAAGTAATTTATCCCGATACTGTTTTCTGCAAACACAAGTGTAGTCCATTTTGTAGCGCACCTGCATTTCTATAACTTTGACTATCTACCTTACTTCAAAAAAATACAGCATAAAATGGGTATAATTAAAAACAGGTTTAAAGAAAGAGCAGATGCAGTGGCTGCAGAAATCAAAGACCTTTTAAAAGAGCATGGCAATAAAAAGATAGGTGAAGTTCAGCTTTCTCAAATTTACCAGGGCATGCGTGGCATGACTGGCTTGGTAACTGAAACTTCTTTACTGGATGCGCAAGATGGTATTCGTTTTCGTGGTTATTCTATTCCCGAATTGCAAGAGAAACTGCCAAAAGCAGAAGGCGGTTCAGAACCATTACCTGAAGGATTATTTTATTTAATGTTGGTAGGAGAGCTTCCTAACGAAGAAGATGTTGATCATCTCACCGGTGTTTGGCAACGCCGTAGCCATGTGCCCAACCACGTATTTGCAACCATCGAAGCTCTGCCAGTGAATACACACCCAATGACACAATTTGTGGTAGGTGTAATGGCTTTGCAAACCGAAAGTCAGTTCGCTAAAAAATATGCTGCAGGCATGAGCAAAAAAGATTATTGGGAGGCAGTATTTGATGATTCAATGGATCTGATAGCACGCTTGCCAAGAATTGCAGCCTATATCTATCGTCGTAAATACAAAGGCGGTGATCATATACAGCCGAATGGCTTATTGGATTGGGCCGGCAACTTTGCACATATGATGGGTTATGAAGACGAAAGCTTCAAAGAGTTGATGCGTTTATACATGACCATCCACGCAGACCACGAAGGTGGAAACGTATCAGCACACACTACACATTTGGTAGGTTCTGCTTTAAGTGATCCTTATTTAAGTTTTGCTGCAGGTTTGAATGGCTTGGCGGGTCCGCTGCACGGCTTAGCTAACCAGGAAGTGATCAAGTGGATCTTTGAAATGCGTGAAGAATTGAAAACGGAAGCACCAACAGGCGAACAGATAGCGGATTATGTAAAGAGAACACTGGAAAGTGGTAAGGTAGTGCCAGGCTATGGTCATGCTGTGTTGCGTAAAACTGATCCACGCTTTACAGCGCAAATGGAGTTTGGCAAGAAGCACATGCCGAACGATCCATTAGTACAAACGGTTTGGAACATTTATGAAACAGTTCCGCCAATCCTGCAATCATTAGGAAAGATCAAAAATCCTTGGCCAAATGTGGATGCACACAGCGGTGCATTGTTGGTTCACTACGGAATGGTCGAGTACGAATTCTATACGGTGCTATTTGGCGTTAGCCGTGCTTTAGGCGTATTGGCCAGCTTATGTTGGGATAGGGCTTTAGGCTTCCCATTAGAGCGTCCAAAATCAGTTACTACAGAGCAGGTGAAAAAATGGCTGAAAGGCGAAGATGAAATTTGGGGTGAGTAAAACTCCCTTTCATGAATAGTTTATAAAGTAAAAGCTGGTAATTAGGTTACCAGCTTTTATAATTCTATGGAGCACCTGTTGCGTCGCACTCTTCATCGTTCGGTAATACTATGGAGCAAATCGTGCTTCTTTACATATTAATCTAAACTTTTAAAGATTCGTGTTGATAAGAATTTGTAAAGGGATTAAGCTTACACAAAAAAATTGTCCAATGCTTTTAAGCTAATAGGCTTTTCCCAAATAGTAAGTTTAGCGCCATCCAACTCAGAAGGCATGGTTGGACGAAAAGCACTGATCAAGTGAAATTGTGTGGCGGGGTGATGCTGGTACATTTCGGGCAATTTATCCCAGCCCAAACCATCCGGCAGATTATAGTCAATAAATAGATAATCGGGCACTACTTCGTACAACTTGGACATGCCATCATTCAAGGTATGCGCAATATAAACCTCGTAGTTTTTACGCAAAAAGTATGATTTCATGAGTAAGCACAGGTCCACCTCGTCGTCTATAATTAAGACTTTCTTCCTCGTATTCATAATTTACTGCCGCTATCTACCATAATTATTATACCAACCTAAAGCATTCTTCTCCTTAAAATAAAACTTAGATTGAAATTTCTGTATTATTTCTTCACCTGGTAGTCAATTTATTAACGCTCAACTCATCCAATTGTTTTTTGTTTTGGTATGATTATTTAAATTTAAAAGCAAACAATTCTTCATTTTAAATAATTTGAATTATGTCAAACAAATCAAAAGTAATATTAGGCTTAGTTGGCGCAGCAGCTGCAGGTGCTGTTATTGGTTTGTTGCTGGCGCCTGAAAAAGGCACGGAAACCCGTAAGCGCATTAGCAGAAAAGCTACTGATTGGGCCGACCAGTTAACAAAAATATTTGCTAATGCTAAAGAAGAGTTGCAGAATCTGAAAAAGAAAGGTGCAGATGCGGCCAGCAATTTAACTTCCAAGGCTGCCGATTCATCGGATAATGTGTAAGAAAATGATAGCTAAATTAAGGAGCAGGTTTTGCCTGCTCCTTGTCTAAACCCTACAAACTATTAGTACATGATAGAAGAATTTAAAACCAAAGCCGAGTCGTTTACCAAAAGTATTTCCGAGTATTTAGACACGTACTACAAGCTGACCTTGGTTAAGGTAACGCAGAAATTGACCAATCTTGTTTCAGCCATACTCGCCGGCGTTACTTCGCTAGTAGTTCTTTTTTTAGTGTTGTTCTTTATAGGCATTGGCGTTAGTTGGTGGTTGGGTGATGTGTTGAATAGCCGGCCTGCAGGGTTTTTCATTGTAGGCGGTTTTTTTGTGCTGTTGATTGTGATCATATTTGCCTTAAGCAAAAAGATTGTGTTCCCTATTTTGAAAAAAATTATTTTGAAAAAACTATATGAGTAAGAAATTACAATCCTACGATGATTTGCTTGAAGAAAGAGCTCGTCTGGAAGAGTTGCTGAAAACGCGGAAAGCTTTGGTGCAAAGCAATTTTATCGTGTTGAAAGATACGCTGCGTCCTGTTGGTAATGCTGCCTCTAACGTCATGTCGTTGTTAGGGACAGTAGGTACAAAGCGGAAAAATTCTCCATTAGTAAACTTGGGAATTGACCTTGGTACAGAAGTGGTGCTTAAGCGCATGTTGCTTGCACGTAAGGGTTGGTTCCTACGCGTAGTGGTGCCGTTCATTGTAAAAAATTATTCTTCTCATTTGTTTGCTCAGAAAGAGCAAAACAGTATGTGGCGCACCATGCGAAAAATGTTTACAAAGGCTAAAGAGAAGGCACAATAGCTGTCTCCAGCCAGTAATTTCGTAGATTATCAGCAACAGAAAGTAATTCTTTGAAGCTTAACGGTTTTACAATATAAGTATTCGCACCAAGTTCATAACATGTATTCACATCGGCTTCGTTACGGGCAGTCGTAAAAACAATTATCGGTATCTTCTTAAATATTGCATTTGACTTCACTTCTCTTAATACCTGCTTTCCATCTTTGCGAGGCATGTTCAGATCCAATAAAATGAATTGAGGAAAGCTAAGGGCTTCGTCGTTTTCAACAGCGCTTAAATAGGAAAGAACATCTACACCATCCTCTACAAAATCTATCTTATGGGTATAGCCTTGTTCTTCAAAAGCGGTTTGCAAAAGGTAACGATCTTCCGCATCATCTTCAGCTACTAAAATGGAATGTCTTTTCGTAATATTAAAGGACAATAAAGGTAAGATTCTGTCTAAAACAGTCTTGTTAAAAACAACGTTTCTGTTCTGCTTGTTGTAGAATAAGTTCCTTGTCCAGACTGCGTTTTAGGAAATTCTTTCTGTGAAAGAAAAAGATTAGAGCACAACACAAATAAGTATATTTTTTTCTTATAAAGAGTAGAAAATGTTTGTATGAAAATAAATGCGCCTAATAATCCAGAAGATCAACAAAGAGCAGATCTCAATACAGACAGAACGCCAAGAAGAGAAGGTGGTGAAGATTCGGTTGAAAATATTCCTCCAGATGATAGTAGAGCAGATGAAAAAGTGGTAGTGAATATGCAACAAGCGCATAAAGTGGTTAATATTCCTTCTCCTTCGGCGCCAAAATTTAGATGAAGATGATACTACGAGTAGGTGAAGCGCAGAAAGGTAAAAGAGCAATGCTCGTAAGAATTTAGCCTCCCGGTTGTGAGTTTATTTAGGTGGATGTGATAAAGGTAGTCCGGGAGGTTTTTTTATTACTTAAGTTTTGTCATTAGAGGTTGGTTTGAATGTCCTGCAGCGCAGGACATTTTTATTTGGAGTTGTAAAAGTTGGTGCACAAAAAGGTGTGTCTTTAACCGACACACCTAAACCTAAAAGAGAAAAGTATTTTATTAGTCTACTCTTCTGAAACCGCCTGCAATTAACGACAGCACAAAGAGTACTAAAAAGATAAAGAACAAAATTTTAGCAATGCCAGCTGCACCATCTGCGATGCTACCGAAACCAAATATGGCTGCTATAATTGCAATTACTAAGAAAATAACTGTCCAGCGTAACATAATCAAGTTTTTTGGGTTAACAAATCTTTCGTACAGTAATAAAAGAACCGTACCGTAAATGATTTTTTACGGTAGATTTTTGGCCTCGATGCAATAATTTTTTTGAGGAAATTGTTCCACTACTCTCATCAGTAAATTTATTTCTTACTTGCTTGTAAGCTCAGTAAAAAATGGTACAAAATTTTATATTGTATTATGTTTGAAGGAGCTCAAAGTTTCACTGCCTCAACCAAACACAATTATGAATAGAATGAAAATGGTTAGGCATATTACTGCGGCAACTACGCAAGTAAATGTTAACGTAGTGAAACCAAATGCACCCGTTATTATTAGTAAAGCGGAAAGCAGAAATACTGATCCTTCATCTGCAGTTAATAAATAATACCCAATGCCTTAATTCTTTGAATACAGAATTAAACCTAAAACATACGACCCTCTATAAAGAGCCTATTTCACCCTAAACCAATTCAGCGTCCCGAGTTTATCGGGACGTTTTTATTTTATGGATGAGTTTGTTGTGGAAAGCTTTCCACAGTTTTGGATAAAATTAGTTGTTTTATGCCTTATCCCGAAAGATATTAAACTGAAATTGGTTGGATAAACTGCTTAATTACATAGCAATTACAAATATTTTCCACAACTTTCATTTTTGGAGCTACAGTTGTCTATAGCTATAGTGCGCCAAAATTAGTTTCAATGATCAATCAACACTTAGCCCAGAAGCAGAAGCTGAAAATTTTGCCTCAGCAAATTCAGCTACTCAATTTTTTTCACTTAAACACATTGGAATTAGAACAACGTATTCAACAAGAGATCGAAGAAAATCCATTGTTGGACGATCAAAAAAATGAGTTTGAAACTACCATTGATAAGTACAATAAAGAATCTGTTCAGGACTTCCAGGATTGGGAAGAATATGGTTATGATGATATACCAGATTATAAATTGGAGTATAGTACTTATATGCATACGGAAAAAGTTCCGGAACGTCCAATTGTAAATCAAGGTGACTACCGCGGTGCATTAAAAGAGCAATTTCAATTATTAACAGACAACGAAAGAGAAATAGAACTGGCAACATACATCATTGACTCATTCAATGATTGCGGATTGATGGAACAAAGCCTGCAAGATTTAGCAGAAGACATTTCTTTTAAATACAACAAGTGGGTAGAGCCAACAGAGATAGAAGGAGTATTGCAGAAAATTCAAACCCTGGAACCTATTGGTGTTGGTGCAAGAAGCATTAAAGAATGTTTGCTGATTCAATTATATCGTTTGAATACAAAAAGACCAGATGTAAAGACAGCGATACATCTTTTAGAAAATCATTTTATTGATCTGCATAATAGAAATCTTGATAAGATAAAAGCGCATTTGAAAATTGATGAAGACGAATTGAAGATTGTGCTGCAACTGATTGCCAAATTAAAGATGCGTCCGGTTGTTGAATACCAGGGAGGCATGAATTTGAATCAGAATATTTTACCCGATTTCTTGATCACTCGCAATGGTGAAGATATTGAAGTGCAACTGTATCGCTATCGTTCCGAAAGTTTAAGCATTAATACTTCATGGAAACAAATGGTAGATAACAATTCCCAGGTAACAACAGATAAATCATCGATCCAATATCTAAAAAATAAACTGCAATCAGCGCAATGGTTCATTCACGCCGTGCAACAACGTGAAGCAACGATGCTAAAAGTAATGCGTGCTATTGTACAATTGCAATATGATTATTTTCTTACAGGAGATATTAACTTGTTAAAGCCAATGATTCTGAAAAATATTGCGGAAATGGTTGGCGTTGATATTTCAACTGTTTCTCGTATCACTTGTAACAAGTATGCAGAATCACCATTTGGATTATTGTTGCTGAAAGATTTGTTTACAGAAGGAATTGCGAATGAGAAAGGACACGTAATTAGTAATAAAGTGATTAAGTCTGCTATTGAAGAAGTAATACAAAGTGAAGACAAGCGCAATCCTTACACCGATCAACAATTGGTAGCTATTCTTGCAAAGAAAGGATTTTCTGTAGCCCGCAGAACAGTGGCCAAATACAGAGAACAATTGCAGATCCCGGTATCTCATTTACGCGTACTCTGGGCATAAATTTTAAAGTAATTTCGAACCAAACAAACACTCATCTAAACCATGCAAAAAATCTTGATTATTGATGACGACAGAGACATGTGTCTGTTGTTGAAACGTTTTTTGACTCGTCACGGATTTGAAGTATTAGAAGCATACAGCGGCAAAAAGGCATTAGAACTTTTAGAAACAGTGGAACCCGATCTGGTAATGTGCGACTTCCGCTTGGAAGATATGGAAGGCAATGTAATGCTGGGAAAAATTAAAGAAAGGTATCCATCTGTTCCTGTCATTATCATTACTGGTTACAGCGATATTAAAATTGCAGTGGAAGTAATGAAGATGGGTGCTTATGATTATATCACAAAGCCTTTGTTCCCCGATGAAATTTTAATTACCATTAAAAAGGCATTGGAACAAACGCCAGATAACAACGAAGTAAAAAAAGTAGTTACGCCAAAAGCGGAAAAAGAAGCTACCGTTACTACTACTGCAACCAACGGTTTATCTGAGAATACTGCGAAAATTATCCACTCAGGTGATTATATTTTTGGAGACACGCCTACATTCAAAGCAATTCTTCAACAAATAGATTTAGTAGGTCCTACTAATTATACAGTGATTATTTATGGCGAAAGCGGAAGTGGTAAAGAAGCAATTGCGCAGGAAATTCACAAACGTAGCAAAAGAAAAAATAAACCATTTGTTGCTATCGATTGTGGTGCATTATCAAAGGAATTGGCAGGCAGCGAATTGTTTGGTCACGAAAAAGGATCATTCACTGGTGCGCTAAACCAAAAAATAGGAAGCTTTGAATTAGCAAATGGCGGTACTATTTTCTTAGATGAAATCGCCAACTTATCATATGATATCCAGGTTTCGCTATTGCGGGTAGTACAGGAAAGAAAAGTGCGTCGTGTCGGTGGAACAAAAGATATTGATCTGGATGTACGCATCATCATAGCAAGTAATGAGCGTTTGTGGGAAGCGGTTCGTAAAGGCAAATTCCGTGAAGATCTTTATCACCGTTTTAATGAATTTACGATCGAAATTCCACCACTGCGTCAGCGTAAAGAAGACATTCTGCTTTTTGCCAATCACTTCCTGCAGCAAACCAATGATGAATTGGGCAAGCGAGTGCGGAAATTCAGTCCTGAAGTGGAGACGATTTTCAAAAATTACGTATGGTATGGCAACTTACGTGAACTGCGCAATGTTATTAAAAGAGCCACATTGTTGACTGACGGTGAAGCGATAGAAGCAAGCTGTTTGCCTTTTGAAATATCAAATTACAGCAAGCTGCAATTTGATAAAACAGCAGAGCCTGCAGCAGTGAATGTGATTCCTAATAAATTGAAAGAGTTGGAAAAGACACCAAGAAATATTTCAGAAACTACATTGAAAGGCGCAAGCATCGATGCAGAGTATGAAATGATTTTGCGGGCATTGAAAAAAGTGAATTTCAATAAGAGTAAGGCTGCCAAGTTGTTGAATATAGACCGCAAGACCTTATACAATAAAATGAAGCAATACCAAGAGTTCAATAACCAGTAATCCTATGAGCAATTTTGTTTCAGGTACCCAGGTATTGTCACAAACAACACTCGTTATTGTACCAACTGAAAACAAAACTTTTATCAGTTTAACGCAAATAATGCCGGAAGCATTAGATCGATTTCAATTCGACAATGTCATCTTTCGTTGCGATCATTTACCGGAAGTATTTGTAAGCAAGGAAGCTGCAACAACTCTTTGCACTGCATTGCTGCATACCATTTTTAATGGTAATAACGGTAAATTGTTTTTGTACATCAAATGCGAAGACGCTAATGATGTAATTGATCTGGCACCGGTTAAAAATTACAAAATTAGTTTTCATACCAATCGCCAATGCAGTGAGCAATGGCAAAAAAAATCAAGAGCAGCTACAGCAGTGTAAGACATCGTCCAAAATTAAGCGGTGTGTTTTCGTGTAGCAATGACAATTCAGGTTGTTTGTTTTTAGTAACATTGCCTGGTAAACCTTCTTAAGAATGGCATTTACAAAAGATACAATTCGCATCCTAGTGGTTGACGACGACGAGGATGATTTTTTCATTATATCTGAATATCTACGACAGATTGAAGAATATAAGTTGCAGGTAGACTGGACTTATAAATTTTCAGATGCAGTAGAACATTTAAAGAACCGCAAATACGACGTGTATTTTGTGGACTATCGCTTGGGTGCTAAAACCGGTTTGGACTTTTTGAAAGAAGCAGTTGCCACTGGCGCCAAAGAACCTATTATTTTATTGACTGGCAAAGGAAATAAAAATGTGGATATTGAAGCCATGCAAATGGGTGCTACCGATTACCTTATTAAAAATGATCTGAATACAGATAAATTAGAACGCTGTATTCGGTACGCATTAAAGCGAACTTCTTATTTAAAAGCATTACTTTCTAATGAACGTAAATACAGAAGCATTTTTGAGTTGTCGAAAGATGCTGTTTTCATCGCCGATAAATTCTTGGTGTTTCAGGATATGAATCCTGCTACATCAGATATGTTTGGCTATGAAAAAGAGGAACTGCAACAACTAAGTTTGTTTGACCTGATCACAGATGAATCTTCTAAAGAATTGCTTCGAAACGAATTAGAAGAAGATAACGAAGTAAATGACTTAGAGTTAGAAATTCAAACAAAGGGTGGCGATAAAAAATCGTGTATTATCACTTTGTCTGCACCATTGGAAAGTCATGAATCTTACCAGGGGTTAATACACGACATTACCAACCTGCGTAAAGCGGAACGGGCAAATGTATTGGTGGAGAAATTAGGTGCAACTAGTCGTTTGGTACGAACCCTGGCGCATGAAGTGCGCAACCCGTTGAACAATATCAACCTGTCGGTAGAGCAATTGATTAGCGACCCTGCTTTGGAGGAAGCATCTTTATTTTTAGACATCATTCAACGTAATAGTAAACGCATTGGTGATTTGATCACTGAGTTGCTGGATAGCTCCCGCCCATCCGAATTGTCATTTGAAAAATGCACATTGCAGGCGGTGATGGATGATGCTATTTCCGAAGCATTGGATCGAATTACGCTGCAACGCATTAATATGCAAATTCGTTATGCAAACCACCCTTGTTATATACTTGCGAACAAAGAAAAGTTGAAGATTGCATTCCTAAACATTGTTGTGAATGCAATTGAAGCCATGCCCAAAGACACAGGCGAATTATACATTAGTATTAAATATGCAAGCTTTGTACACCGTGTAATTATTCGAGATACAGGTTGTGGTATTCCAGAAGAAAACATCTCTCGCTTGTTCGAACCTTATTTTACATCAAAGCGAAATGGTATCGGTTTGGGTTTGACGGCTACATTGAATATACTGCAATCGCACAAAGCCCATATTGACGTGAACTCTGTATTGAATGAAGGAACAACATTTACTATAACATTTCCTGCAGCTTAATCAAGCTGCTTGTAATGACTGTGAATGAAATAGTATAATAAGCTTTCCGCACCTGGAACAATCATCACCGGTATTAACCAAAGTGTTCGTTGTGATTTAGTAAGTGTGGTTGTTTGGGAAACATCTATAATGCTCCAAATTCAATGAACTGCGCCCAACAATAATGCAAATCCAACTACATAATAGGCGCCGCCATAACCATTACCATAAAGCGCAACACCTATAAATAAAATGATGAAACTAATTATAGCCAATATAAGGTTGGGGGTGTTTTAAATTTTTCATGATCAACTTTTTACAATCTAATCTGCATCGCCTTCCTATACCTTATATTAAAAAAATCTATGCCATTTTAAAGCAGGGATGAGCTTGTAATTTCTTTTGATTCCTTCTTGATGATGAATACAGCTGTGTCTTTGGGCTTAATGCCTGAGCCGGCATGAATAGCGTAAATCTTTGTAAACTCAGCACCGAAATAAAGAATAAGTGCTGTGTAATATACCCATGTTAAGATTACGATGATGGCAGCAGCTGTGCCATAAGTAATATCAAGCTTTGCACGTTCAATATAATAGCCAATTAAAAACTTGCCGATCAAAAACAAAACAGCAGTAACTGCTGAACCAATGATGGCATCTTTCCATTTTATGCGGGCATCTGGCAATACTTTAAAGATGATAGCAAACAACATAGTAATAACAACAAGAATGATTGCTGTATTCACCAGGTTGAAAAGATAGATAGTATAATTATGAAAGAACCGCATGAGTTTATCGCTCATCAATGTCAATATAGTGTTTGTAATAAGCGAAACGATCAGGACAAAGCCTAACCCTAATACCAACAAGAAGGAAAGCAGCCGGTTGATTAGGTATTTCAGCCAGCTCTTTTCGGGCCTTGCTTTTACCGACCAAATAAAATTAATAGAGCCCTGCATCTCGGTAAACACACCTGTTGCCCCAATCAACAAAATAACAAAGCCAATAATAGCTCCTGTTGTTGAGGAATGCGAATGATGGTGGTTGGCAATGATTTGTTGAATTTGTATCGACGCTTCATCACCCAATAAGTTTTTCATCTCGCCATATAATCTTCCCTCTACAGCATCTCGGCCTAAAAAAATGCCTGCTAATGAGATAATGATGATAAGTACTGGGCCCAATGCAAATAATGTATAATAGCTTAATGATGCACTTAGTTTAAATGCATTGTCTTCCGAAAACGCACTTCCTGTTTCTCGAATAATCATCCAGGCTTTTTTCAATTTTTTCATAACGCTTCAGCTTAACTATCGAAAAGCAATACCAATTACTGTTGCTAAAAATACAATGAAATATTCGTAGGGAATTTGCTACACAGAAAAAGGTTGCAACAAGTTTTCTTCTACAAAATAACTCCATTACTACTAGCAAAACTTGTTGGCAATATTTTTTCAATAGTAAATAAACAAAGAAGAATAATGAGAAGTCTTTTATATTTAATCGCAGTGATTTTGATTATAGGTTGGATACTGGGTGCCTTCGTATGGAGTGCTGGTGGTTTAATTCATATTCTATTGGTATTGGCAATCATTTCTATCATATTTGGTTTGATTCGCCGGGCATAACAAGCTTTCAGTCTTTCTCATATACACGGTCCATTCTATCAGCAAGGCTACTGTCTCCACTGTAGCCATTTTTATGCACTAACAAAGCCACTATTGATCAAATAAAAAAACCGACCTGAAAGATCGGTTTTCAATAATTAATATGATGTAGTCTTAATCTGCAGTAGCTAGTTCACTAATAGTGATGGAACAAAACCTGCACGTCTCAGCACATTGCTGCAATAGAGGATCGTCATAGCGTTCACATACCTCAGCACATTCTTCGCAAATACCTACGCACAACAAAGCAAGGCCTTTGAAATTTGTTTTTTTGCTATTGAACAATTCAAAAAGTCCCATGCATATTTGCGCACATTCATCAACCGTTTTTACGGTACGTGCTGAAAAAGATTTGAACTGGTTGCGAATGTTGAACAACACATTCTCACAATTTACCCATGCGTCGAGGCATGCCTGTGTATGATGATTGGCAAGCATAACTAATTCTTGGCGATTTTCTTTTCTATTTCCTGAACCTGTTGAATAAACTGAGTTACTGCAGGATCATTGTAAATACCATAAGCATCTACCAAAGTTCCTTTTGTTCCATCATGTGTTTCCATTACATACAGGATAGCATTATCATCAGGATCCGATTCGCCTTCAAAGCGAAAAAAGTTTACAACACGGACTTGCTCCGGCTGATAATAAGCAATCTCTTTAGTAGTGGTTAACCCCATAGGTGTAACCTTAAAATCTTCCGTATAGCCCTTATTCACCATATGTTTCAAACAACTCACAAGGCTTTTCATGTAAGGCATTGTATTATTTTCATTAACGATCATAGCAAAAGATTTACTTTAATTAATAAAATTTATTGCCAAAATATTTTAGCTTGAAATGCGAGCTTAATTGGCTAAAGATGAGTATGCTTTTCCTCAAACAAGCAAGTCCTGTACTATGGGCAGGACTAAACAGGGAAAAAGTATACGAATTAGTGTGTTGCTTTATGCATGTCACGAAGACGTTTCACCTCGTTGTGACCAACCTTAAGCGTTGTTTTTTGTTTTACCAACAACTCTCTTAATGCGGATTCCAAATCAGCGTCGTCATTGTTCAATGCCATGTCATAGGCTTTCTGGGCAGCGTCTTCACCAAACTCGCAATTATCTAAAATAGTTTGACGGTCCTTGCCGGCAATAGCTGCTTTTAAATCCATCCACACACGGTACACTTTTCCCGAGTTGGTAGTGCCATCAACCCAGGCGTGTTACTTCATGGGTCAATTCCTCGGCATATTGACGACTCTCTTGAGCATACCGATGAAACAATGTTTTCAGGTCGGCATCTTCTGCTTTTAATTCTTCTACTGCTTTTTCATAACCTACAATGCGATCGTGATTAATGCGAATAAGATCGTTGAGTATCGTGGTTACTTTTTGATTGCTTTCCATAATGTGCTGTTTGCGATAACAGTTAAAAAATAGTACCTGTGAAAAAGTTTTTGCATACTGAGCTAATAACTCTAACCCAAAAACAATTACTACGGCAAAGTATTCAAAAGGTGCAGGCAAAAAAGTAGAAAAGCAATGCACGAACGTAAGGAAGGTACTTTGAAAAGTGGACGTAGTGGAAAGAAAGTAACTTCTCTCAAAGCAATGTACAAAGGTCTGTCTCAAACCGAGAAAGTAGCCTTCAGAAAAATATTCGAAAATCAGGCGGAGGAACTTGTAAGTGCAACTTCCAGAGCCATGTACGACAGTATCAAAGCGGCCATCAAGAATAAAACATTTACACTCGCAAAAGTTCCAGTTACGCAACGTGCGAATCTTAGAGAATTCCTAACAAACATCATTGTTACAGCCGGAATCTTTGGTGGTGCTATTGAGTACCAAAGACAACAAGCCGAAGCAGAGGTAGACAGGATGTTGGCGGAAATGAAAGAGACCAACAGTAAAATAGCAAAAGAAATGGTTCCGCCGAAAGACGAACAGAGAAGGATAATGGAAGATATTTTAAAAGAAGAAGGACTTAGCTTAGACGACTTGAAATAAACTTCTGAAGCTGCACCCAGCGTGTTTCCACCCATTAAAATACCTAAAGATGGGAAGCCTTTATCG
>PSMG01000022.1:0-43050 GCA_040290035.1 Chitinophagaceae bacterium | reverse complement strand
TCATAGATTTAACGAATACACCGGGGAATTTCCCCAAAGGGCTTATTTCTGGTTACAGAAATTCATAGTTCTAATTGACTAATAATCAATATAAAGCGGGGTTGTTATTATATAGGTTTCGTCAGTTACCATAAAAAAATTGGTACTATGTGTTGCATAGTACCAAAGTAAACCATATCTTTGTATCAGCAATTTAATCAACATATATCCATCGAACTTATCTCGCTTCAATTTGGGGCGGGAAAGTGAGACAAAAAAGAGAGAGCCATGAACATTGAAAATACACAGAGCCAGATGCGCAAGGGAATCCTGGAGTTCTGCATTCTCTCCATTATTCGCAGGGGTGAGGCCTACCCAAGTGATATAGTGGAGGAAATGAAGGCTGCCAACCTGCACATTCTGGAGGGTACACTGTACCCCCTTTTAACCCGCTTAAAGAATGCCGATATGCTCACCTACCGCTGGCAGGAAAGCACTTCCGGCCCGCCACGAAAATATTTTTCGCTGACAGAAAAAGGCGAAGCGTTCTATAAAGAATTAGAACAAACCTGGCAGGAGTTATCGAACGGAGTAAATGCTTTAACCAACAACACACACAACAATCTCTAAACTTCAACCAAACTAGAAACAATGAAAAAAATTATCAACATAAACTTGTCCGGAAGAGTAACCCCTATCGAGGATACTGCTTACGAAAGTTTGCAACGATATATAGAAAGTCTTCGCCGCTATTTTGCTGCGGAAGAAGGTCGTGATGAAATTATTAATGACATTGAAAGCCGCATTGCCGAGTTGATGAACGATAAGGTAAGAAAAGGGGCTGCAGCTGTTACGGAAGAAGATGTAGCCGAGATCATCAACGCTATGGGCCGTATTGAAGACTTTGAAGCGGCAGATGCTGCTGAAACTACCAGCACCACTGAAGCCAATACTTCTTTTACCAATACAACCTCTCAAAAAAGATTCAGAGGCCGTTTGTACCGCGATAGCAACGATAAGATTTTAGGTGGTGTGTGTGCCGGTATTGCCAATTATGTAGATATGGATCCAACCATTATCCGGCTCATTTTTGCAGTACTGATCTTTGGTGGCGGCTTTGGCTTCTTAGCATACATCCTGCTCTGGATCATATTACCAAAGCGTCCTTTGGAAAACTATATGGGCAAGCGCTTTTTTCGCAATCCCGATGACCGCATTATTGGTGGTGTAGCTGGAGGCTTAGGCGCTTATTTCAATGTAAAGCCCTGGAACATTCGTCTCATCTTTTTAGCACCCTTGGTACTGAACGTTTTCATTGCTATGCTAAACGGAATCTTCTTTGCTTTTCATAGAGACGTATTCCCTAATTTCTTTATTGGTTCGTTTACGGGCACATTTACTTTGGCCTACATTATCCTTTGGATTGTATTGCCTGAAGCAAGAACAACGTATGAGAAAATGGAAATGCGTGGTGAAAAAGTAGATGTAAATCGTATTCGCCAGAATGTACAAGAAGAGATGCAAAATTTTAAGACGCAGGCAAAACAATGGACTGCTGAAGTAAAGGAAACTGCTCAAACATGGACCGCTGAAGCAAAAGAATTTGCCAACACCAGGGGAAAGACCTTTGCTGCCGAGGTAGGCCAAACAGTACGACCTGTAGGCAGCCGTGTAGGACATGTGCTAGGTGTTATTATTAAAGCTTTTTTCATTTTCATTGCCGGTAGCATTGCATTTGGGCTGTTTGTAGGATTGATAGCGCTAATATTTGGTGGTGGTTTAGCTCTGTGGCCTATGAAACAGAACATTCTCAACTTCATGTTAAACAGCCCCGGCCAATACGTTGCTTTTTGGGGTACAGTTATTTTTTTCTTCGTGGTTCCATTAGTTGCATTCATTACCTGGTTGGTACGTAGAATAATGAAGGTTAAAACCCGCAGGCATTATCTCGGTTGGATCTTCGCAGGGCTTTGGGTGATTGGCTTCTTCTGTCTTATGACCTTGATCGCCAGCATTGTTAATGATACCCGCCGTTTAGAAAAAGTGGCACAGGCAATGAATATTGCGCAGCCAACAAATGGAAAACTATATGTACGTGTAGATGAACCAAGAGTAAACTTTGGTGGCGATGGATGGTGGATGGATGAGAACACAGGCTGGGACTTAACAGAAGACACCCTGAAGCTTTCCACTATTAAAGTACGCATTACGAAAAGCGAAGACAGCAGCTATAGTGTAACCGTATGGAAATATGGAAGAGGAATTAACAAGACCTCTGCTTTAAACCGTGCTGAAAAAATAGGATACCACGCTACCTATACAGATAGTGTATTGCATTTAGGAAGCGGTTTTGGTATTGACAAGAGCAGTAAGTTCCGTGGACAAAAAGTAGTAGTTGAAATAAAAGTTCCGGTAGGCAAAAAGATACAGTTTGACGAATCTGTAGTAGATAAATTCAATGATGTGAATGTTCGCTTTGGGGTGACCAGACACAGAGATAGAATTTATGATTGGGATGATGATATCTACTTCAACTGGAGACCTGACATAGAATATACCATGACTGCCACCGGTGAGCTAAGTGCAGCAGGTGAAACGAAAACCACAATTGATCAGAGCACCAATAACAATTACCGTTATCAGCGTGATAGTGAGCAATTGCAAAGAGATATAGACAATCAACGCCGCAAGTCAGAGGAAGAGCAACGGCGCTTAAAAGATTTGGAAAACCGTATGAATCAGAACAAGGACAAAACAACAGGCAGTGTTTCGAAAGATGAAACTATCTCCTTTATACGTCCTTATATTTTCTCGCTTGGTTAAGTAAACTTTTGGTTGAAGTTGGTCTCGTTTCTACGAGATGACTTAAAGGCTCCCGAAGGAGCCTTTTTATCCATCACACACTATAAACAACATTTATAAAAAAGCCTTTCTGATCTTCGTTATTCTATCTGGTATCAAATCAATTGAACAGCAAGTTTCATACACATCATTTGATGTATCGGTTACAAAACCACACTTTACAGAAAACAAAAAATTCCTTTTTGATGAAGCTCATCGCAATTTTCATCGAAGCAACACTACGTATGCGCCATTTGTCAACGTGTTGAAGAATGATGGATTACGATTCGATGTAAATAAAAAGCCGTTTGAAAGTATTGATCTTACTAATTACAACTTGGTTGTCATTGCCAACCCTACCCATCCAAAAACACTTCCACATTTTCCATTACTGAAATAAATGCGATTTATGACTATGTATATTATGTATATAGTGTATAGTGGAGGATCGCTGTTGGTGATAACCGATCATTTTCCTATAAGCAAAGTGTCTGAAGCCTTGCTAACGAGGTTAGGTGTTAGTTCAACCGTTGGTACAGTTGAAGATTCTGTTACTGCTGATAAAACCATAGCCCAAGATCCCCGACTAGTATTTTCGATACAAAATGGTTTGCTGCCAAAGAACCAATTCATGCAAAACGTAACGAAAGTACTCTCGTTTACGGGAGAGGGTCTCAAGGGGCCAGCCGGAACAATTAACATTCTTCCGTTTTCTAAATATGGCTATTATCAACCGCAGCAGTTGTTCCAAGAGCGGAAAGGAGAGGAATTGCACGTAAAAGTAAAATCCCTGAAACCCGTTTCTGCTTACGGCTGTTCGCAGGCAATTGCATTTAAGAGTGATACAGATAGAGTGATCGTTTGTGGCGAAGCTGCCATGTTATCAGCACAAAGAGATAGAAAGAAGACAGACGTATTTGGTATGAACTACGGTCATTCCGATAACAAACAGCTCTTATTAAAGCTCATCCATTGGCCTATTCAATAATAATAGTTAGAGTCGCTAACTCTTTATTGGTTGCCCCACTGGCAACCTTTATTTTTGCACCTCTAAATTTTTCCAATGAAGAATACTCCATTTACCGATAAACATATTGCGCTGGGTGCAAAGATGGCCGAGTTTGCCGGCTACAACATGCCCATTAGTTACACTGGCATCAACGATGAACACGCAACCGTTCGCAAAAATGCCGGCGTATTTGACGTAAGTCATATGGGCGAGTTTATGCTGAAAGGTGAAGGTGCTTTGGATCTGATTCAACGGGTAACCTCTAACGATGCGTCAAAGCTCACAGCAGGTAAGGCACAATACAGTTGCCTGCCTAACGACAATGGCGGCATTATTGATGATTTGCTGGTGTATTGCATTGAAGAGAACAAAGCTTATATGCTGGTGGTAAATGCAAGCAACGTAGAAAAAGATTGGAACTGGATCAGTCAACACAACAGCAATGGTGTGGAGATGCATAACATTTCGGAGAAAACGGGGTTGCTGGCAGTGCAAGGTCCAAACGCTACAAAGATCTTGCAACCACTTACCGACATGGATATTCTGAACCTGAAATATTACACTTTTGTAAAAGGAAAGTTTGCTGGTGTTGATAATGTGATTGTGAGTGCAACGGGTTATACCGGAGCTGGTGGTGTGGAGATTTATTTCGAAGACAAAGAAGATAATGCAGATAAAATATGGAACGCAATATTCGAAGCAGGCACACCACAGGGATTAAAGCCAATTGGTCTGGGCGCAAGAGATACACTGCGTTTGGAAATGGGTTTTGCTTTGTATGGCAATGATATTGATGATACTACTTCACCACTGGAAGCAGGTTTAGGTTGGATCACTAAATTCAGTAAAGATTTTACTGCAAAAGATATTCTACAAAAGCAAAAAGAAGAAGGCATCAAACGCAAGTTGGTGGGTTTTGAAATGGTGGACAAAGGCATTCCCCGTCACAACTACGAGATCTGCGATAAAGAGGGTACTCAGATTGGCTATGTAACATCTGGTACGCAATCACCAAGTCTTAATAAAGCGATTGGAATGGGTTATGTGGCGAATGAATATGCGACCACTGATTCGACTATTTATATCAAGGTGCGTGATAAACTATTACAGGCAAAAGTGGTAAAGATACCTTTTGCCTAATGTGCAAATAGAAGATAAGCAGACAGGCAAATGAAATAAGCCCCAATTGAACAATCATTTGTAATTATAATTATTTAGATTTTTCCGAATCATTTTCCTATTCGCACATCTGCATTTTTGCAAATTAATTCTATGGCTAAAAAATTAAAAAGCGACAAACCTTCATTATATACCTGTCTTTCGCCGGCACTCCTGCATTTGTACGATCTATCAAATAGCGTGGTGGTGATCATTGACATTCTTCGTGCCACATCAACCATTGCAACAGCATTAAACAACGGTGCAAAAAGTGTAATACCTGTTGACAGCGTTGCCAAGTGTATTGAAATGGGCCGACAAATGGAGTGCATCACTGCCGGCGAACGCGATGGACAAATTGCAGAAGGATTGCAATACGGCAATTCATCGTTTGAATACCCAAGAGAGTTCATTCAGGGCAAAACATTGGTATTAACTACCACCAACGGCACACGCTTGTTGCACATGGCATTGGCAAAGAATGCTAAAGAAATTGTGACTGGTGCATTCGTAAACTTATCTGCGGTGTGTAATCATTTAGTAGAAAAGAAGCTGGATGTGATGCTTGCCTGCGCTGCCTGGAAAGACAAAGTAAATATTGAAGACACTTTGTTTGCAGGTGCAGTTGTTTCCCGCATCAAAGAACATTTTGCCGTTAACTGCGATGCATCCCATATTGCGGAGAACCTATACAACCTGGCAAAAGATGATATGTATGAGTTCATGAAAAAAAATGACGCATCACATTATCATCGTCTAACCAATTTTGGATTAGAGAAGGATATTCGTTATTGCCTAACGCCGGATGAAGCCAATATTTTGCCTCAGTATAATGATGGCAAACTGACCATCTAACAAAAATAAAGGCACTTAGAAAAGTGACTTTATAGTTCAAACGTCCGAGCAAAATCGGTATCAGCTTTCTTTTTTCAAAGCCTGAATATCTTTTATGAGTTGTTTCATTTCTAAGGTCAAGGTGCCGTTGTAAATACCGCGTATGTGTCCCGTGCCATCAATAAGTAACACATGTTCTGTATGCAAGAACTCTGTGCTGTCTTTGGTAAAGCCTAAATCTTCTTCCGCGAAATAATAGCGACGAGCCAGTTGATAAATTGTTCCTTTATCACCGGTCAGAAAGTGCCAGTTTGGGTTATCAGCCACACCTCTTTTAATGCGGTAATTTTTTAATCGCTCTTTAGTATCGATCCAAGGCGTTACGCTGTACGATAGCAACACCACGCCGCTATCTTTTAAAAACGCTTTGCTCACTTTAGACAAGTTCTCTGTCATTGTTGGACAAATGCTACCGCAGGAAGTGAACATAAAATTGGCAATATGAATTTTTCCCTGAACGGTTTTATTGCTGATCATGTTTCCATCCTGGTCTTCAAATGAAAAGGCATCAATGGTATGATTGACCTTTTTGGATGATTCGTTAGCAGAGAGAAATAAGGGTGTGAAATCTGGTGTATTGTAATACGGCAAATTGATAACAGCCTCCTGCTTTTGCTTGCAAGCGAACAATATCGCTATCGATAAGCCAACACTAATTTTTAAAAATACTGTCTGAAACATTCACGCAGTTTTTAGTACCTAATAAACCATAACGTCTTCCATCTTTCATCACATAATTCGACTTCGTCTTCCCATTGTCGTAATATTTTGCCTGCACACCGGCCTCGTATCCTTTGCTGTAATGCATGTCACTTACCAATGCTCCTTTTCTATTCCATTGTTTACAAACTCCTTCATACTCGCCATTGGCAAAATGATACTCGATCTTTTTATTGCCGTTGTCCCACCATTCTGTTAATATGCCTGTCTTAATACCTCTATCATAAAAACGTTGTTCCGCTATTTTCCCATTGCTATAAAACTTCCGCCATGCACCGTTTTCTTTACCGTTCAAAAATTCGCCAACGGCGATAGTATCCTTTCCATTCTCTGCTAAATAATACACTGCACCAGTAAATGGTTGGTCTCCTTCATACACTATGTCTGCTCTATTCTGCAATTGGATGGCAGATGCATTAAACCATTTTGGTTTGATTTGCGATGAACAACTGAACAAGAAAATACTAACGAGTAACAGTGCCCGGTGTACCATAAAATCCGCTTCCGTTGATATAAGGATCTGTGCTGGTGATGTGATAATGATAAATGCCGGCCGTATAATCTGCTGTCACAGACGTATGACCATGGTAAGCATCCAGCATCGCATTGGTAACAGTAGTACCATTTTCCTCCGGACCATATACAGGGAAACCGTCTAATAAGAATCCAAGCAAAGCAGATTTACTCGCCTTTACTGTTGTCAAATATTTCGGTTCTACGTGGTAATGATAATCGCCGCTTTGCGCAGGGTGTCCCCACCACTGGTCAAAGCTTACTACTTCATTCGTCAATGGCTGGTTAGGTTCTGCATATTGATTAAAAAAAGGAACGCCGTTCAAATATACGCCAATTGGTCCCAGCGGTGTTGCACTGTGTGCAGCGTTTACTTGTGGGTTGATGGGTATCTTAAATGTATAACTCTGCGATGCAATAGTGTTTGGGTTTTTATTGAATTGATAACCGCCGAACGTAGTGCCCGAATAGTTTTCGTACAAACTATTTGATGTTGGATAGTATGCACTTTTATGATCTGGTGTGCCGGTGCTTTTGATATATACATAGGAGCCATCCGTAGTAATGCTGGTAGCGCCATAAATTTTTGTATAGATCATTGGCACATTAGGGCCAATAGTTGTTCCCCCAGAGGTAGAGGAACTATCAACACTATTCTTTTTACAACTGAATGATAACACAACAATGAGCAAAGACACAGTGGCAAATATGGTTGTTCGTTTCATAACAAGCTTTGATTGGTTAGATGTTATTTAGTTCCTTTTCCTTCGCTTACACATTTGGCGGAGGCTGATTACCTTTTTTACCACCCGGTGGAGGAGGCATTAAGTTTCGCTCAATACTTTTGAATTTTTCTACCTGGTCTTTGTTCAACATTTTCTTCAAAGCCTCATTGCGTTGAGAGATCAGCTTGTCTACATCTTCACGTTGCGGTCGCTTGTCTTTGCATTTCTCCAACAAAGCATCCATGTTCTTGTAAAAATCCATAAACACATTTTTAGCTTGTGCGGTCTGTTGTGCAGAAAGCGAAAGAGCTTTTAAGTTTTCACCATCATGCTTCCAGCGTTCTTCAACCGGCGGCGGTTTGTGCGGACCTTCTTTTTATGCTTGCGGTTGTTGTGCAAACAAAGCGGTTGTCATAAGTAGCATTGCGCTACCAAATAGTATTCTTTTCATACAAACAATTTTTGAGTTTGATTAATGTTGTGGTGGCTCATCACCGGGTGGTGGACCGTCTGGACGATCATCAGGAGGGCCTCCGTTTGGTGGGCCTTCGGGCCGTCCTTCCTGCATGCCCGGTCTACCTTGCAGCCTGCCTAAGTTGTGTAATACATCCTGGATGATGTTGTCAAATTTTTTCTTTTGTTCATCGTTCAAGATGCTGCGCAAGCTTTGAAAGTGATGAAACGTAGACAGATCAATTTCGCTTTGCAACATGCCTATCTGTTGTGCGGTACTATTGTAAGAAGAATCAGTAGGCAGCTTCAGCTTTTCAAACAAAGCATCTTTTTGTTGCCGCATTTGTTCCCGATAATCGTTCATCTCGTTAAAATGAACAGTGCGTAAGCTGTCAAATTGTTGCTGTTGTTGTGTCGTTAATTTTAATTGTTCAATCAAATAATTCTTTGCATTGCCTCCACCTTGTCCTTTGGGAGGAACACCATCTTTCGGTTTGCCTAACCAAACAAAGGCAAGTGTAGCAATGTTGATAAGTACCAAAGCAATAAGGGCAATTACCAACCAGTTATTTTTTGTCGTTGTAGGCATATCAATAAGTATCAGGTAAGGAAATGGAATACTCGCTATTAATTACCGAAGCTCTATTCGAATTATGCTCATTCTTGAAGTGTTGAAACGTGAACATATTCAACGCAATAACTGTTGCTAATGCCAAGGCCAATCGCCAACCCATTTGCAGAGAAATAATCGGCTCGTCTTTCTGCTGCATTCGGTTCTTTATTTTCTGAAACAGGAATGGATTTGCTTCTGCCCGTTGCATACCGTCTAAGCTGTTCAAAATTTGCTCAATACATTTTTCATTTTCCATTTTCAATGCTCCGTTTTACATTTTAAAATGTGCTGCTACTCTTTTTTTCAAAGCTGCTTTCGCTCTTTGTAACAGGGATTCTACAGCCCCTTCCGATACATTCAACACACTCGCAATCTCCGGCTGGCTTAAGCCCTCCATTTTCTGTAGTAAAAAAGCAGCTCTTTGTTGCTCTGGTAACTCACGAATAGCTTTAAACAAAAGCACTGCGTTCTCTTTTTGTTCTGCTGCCATACCGGAGTGATGAAACTCGGGAACATCTACTGCTTTCCTTTCAAAAGAGACTAACCAAAAAACCGCTTCGCTTTTTCCTTCCCTTCCTGCGCAAATAATCAAGCGATTGCGTTACGGTTATCCGAAAGATCCAGGTACTTAACTGCGAGTCCCCTTTAAAGCTTTCAATGGTTTGAAATATTTTAATAAACACTTCCTGACTTATGTCTTCTGCATCTTCAGCACTTTGCAACAAACCCAAGGCAGTATTATAAACACGGTCCTTAAATACCTCCACCAACTCTTCAAAAGCTTGCTCGTTGCCCCTTTGAAGACCTTGTATCAATTCCAGTTCGTGCAATCAGTGGGTCCGTTTAGAAGTTAGACGATGGTACAAGATAATTCCTGCGCTTTGGCAGAAAGAATTTTTAACGCAGAAATATTCTTTCTCCTCAGGTTTTCCGAAAATGTTTCGGTTACTTTTGTAGATTGCCCTTTTGTGAACGAAAGGCATGACGAAATCCGAAACGCAAATTTGAAATCCATTGGCTTTACCACATTTACTCAAACATATTTACACGCATGGCACTGATGAAGTCATTCGTCGGGGAAAGAAAATTCATGCAATTGGCTTTATTGAATTAGTAGAATTAGATGACCTTTTTGGCACTGCCACATTTCGTGTAAAGGATGATAACTACACCACGTTTTACAAGGTTTACATACAAAATTATAAAGATCCAAAAGCACTTTCGCTTCGCTGTGCTTGTCCCTACAACTTAGGCGATATCTGTCGCCATGAAGTGGCATCCCTGCTGCGTTTGCAGGAGATGATGGATAAAGGACAATTGGTAACTGACAACCGTGAATACGACCAACGCCACACCGTTGCCAAGATGAAGACCATTGATTTGAAAACAATCAAAATGTTGTCTTCACAGGAAATATATGAAGCGGCAGATGATTATTTACAAAAGCAGTCGCCGAAAATTCTCAGTGCCGAAGATGATATTGTAAAGGCAACTGTCAAGATCGATGGCGTAGATTATTCGGTCATCCTTCGTCGCAACGAAGAACGAAATTTTGATACAAGTTCAGATTATGTAGATACGGCGCATTTGCTTTGCTTGCCGAAAGTGATTGTATTCCTGCATCTGTTGAAAAAACACGGGCCGAATTATTTTGATAGCATTCGCAATTGGGATAAGGAGAAGAATAAATTATTAGAGCTTTATGGGTATTCATTGAACGATGATCTGAAAGGAAAGTTTGAATTCACGTATAAAGAAGGCAAACCTTTTTTGCGTGTGCTGGATCCTTCCATCAAGCGAATTAATGTAGCGCCACAACCGCAACGCAAAGTGGAAAAAGTGGTAGTGGAAGAAGAGCCTGCAGAACAAGTGCCTGCTATACCTACCAAAAAGTTAGGCATTGTTTTCAACTTCAATAAAAAAGGTTTTCCCTTCTTCACCATTGACGGTATTGATGTAGAAACCGACGAGCAGAACAACATTATTGGCAATGCACAAAAGCTGGAGCTTTCGAAATACATCAACGTGGATGAATACGACGAAGAAGGCAAGCAGGTGTTATCATTAGTAAGAAAATTACAGGATACTGAAATCAATAAATACATCAGCCGCAACTCACCGTTCTCGGGTATTTGGGAAAACATCATTCATCACGAAGATGACGACCTGCCCGAAGAAACCAAAGTGTTGATGACAGAATACGTGTTGCCAAAGTTGAAAAAACTTGTAACCGAAAATACAGCTACACCTTCATTCATTTTACCGCAAGCAAAAGCATTTAAAACAGCGAATCTGGAAAAAATTGAATTAAACGATACACTTTTAGTTCCTCGTTTTTCTGTTGAAAAATTAGAAAAAGACTATAAAGTAGAATGTTATGTAAAACTCGATGCAGTTGCTTATACCCTGAACGAAAATGAAGTGCAGTCATCGCTGTTCTTCGTGTATAATCATCAATTGTTTTTATGGCAAAATGCAGAAGTGGCAACGTTAGCATATAAGTTTTTGCCCAGCGGCGAGCTGAAAATAAAAGACAGCGAGTGGTCGCAGCAATTAAAAGATTTTATCCTCCCGCTTACCAAAGAATACACTGTTGACTTCGATAATAGCTTAGTTAGCGAGGTAAAAGATGGCGAACCTGAAGTGCGTTTGTTCTTGCAGGAGAAAGGCGATTATCTTGTGTTTCAGCCAATCTTCAATTACAAAGGCTTTGACACAAAAGCAAAAGATAAAGACAAACTTATTTTACCGCATGGCGACAACGTAGTGGTAGTGTATCGCAATCGTGATGTAGAACAAAACTTTTTACACCGCTTGCAAACGCTGCACTCAAGTTTTGTGTCTTTCGATGATGGTTCTGCATTAGCACTGAAAGGTGATGATGTGTTGAAGAATAACTGGTTCTTTTTGTTTGTAGATGCGATGAACGAAATGAAAGTGCCCGTTTATGGTTTTGAATCGTTGAAGAATTTTCGCTTTAACACTGCCAAACCACAAACACACATTTTCATCTCCACCAATACCGATTGGTTTGATGCCAAAGTGGACATCACGTTTGGAGATCAAAAAGTAACCGTTGCAGAAGTAAAGAAAGCTATTGCCAACAAGCAACAGTTTGTGCAGTTGAATGATGGCACCTTAGGAATTCTTCCTGAAGATTGGCTGAAAAAATATACCCTGCTTTTCCGTGTTGGCGAAGGCAAATCAGATAAGCTTAAATTATCCCGTTATCATTTAAGTGTGATTGATGATTTGTATGAGAACCGTGATGAACGTGAGCTATCCATTCAACTGGAAGAAAAATACGAACGCATCAAAGACAATCACCAGGTAAAAGAAATTGATCCCCCGCAAAACCTGCAACCCATCCTGCGTCCTTACCAGGCATCGGGTTTTCAATGGCTGAATTATTTACAAGAAGTTGGCTGGGGCGGTATTCTTGCCGATGATATGGGTTTGGGTAAAACAGTGCAAGCATTGTCTATGCTGCAACACTATTGCGAACAGGTAGACGGTAATCTAAAAGCACTTGTAGTTTGTCCCACCACGCTTATTTACAACTGGGAGAACGAAATCAAAAAATTCACGCCTTCGCTTGAATACCATATACATCATGGTTCGGCTCGTGTTCGGTCTGTAGAAGAATTAATGAAACATCATGTGATCATCACCACTTATGGCACCTTACGCAGCGACATAAAGTTATTATTGCAGATCCCCCTGGACTATGTTATTCTGGATGAATCTCAAGCCATCAAAAACCCGGCTAGTAAAGTCACTAAGGCTGCATCGTTGCTTCAGGCAAAGAACCGTATTTGTATGAGTGGTACGCCGCTGCAGAATAACACGTTTGATATTTATGCGCAGATGAACTTCTTAAACCCTGGGATGCTGGGCAGTGTAGAATTCTTCCGCCAGGAGTTTGCTATTCCTATTGATAAATTTGGTGAGCCCGAACAAAAAGAACACCTCAAAAAAGTACTATACCCATTCATTTTAAGAAGAACAAAAGAACAAGTAGCCAAAGACCTTCCCGATAAAACAGAAACCGTTCTTTTCTGCGAGATGGAAGATGAACAACGCCGAATTTATGATGCCTATCGCAATGATTTTCGTGCAAAAATTATGGGCACTATTGAAGAACAAGGTATTCAACGTTCGCAATTGACCATCCTGCAAGGCTTAATGAAGCTGCGACAGATCTGTGACTCGCCAGCCATCTTAAACGAGCAGGAAAAAATGCCAAATGTTTCCATTAAGCTCGAAGAATTAGGAAGAGAGATTACAGAGAATATCGGTAATCACAAAGCACTTGTTTTCTCGCAGTTCCTCGGCATGTTGGGATTGATTCGTGAGAAACTAACGGAGCTTGGTATCAAATACGAATATTTTGACGGTAGCACTTCTGCGCCTGATCGGGAGAAAGCCATTCAAAGTTTCCAGAACAATGACGAAGTGCGTGTGTTCCTAATCTCGTTAAAAGCGGGTGGCGTGGGTTTGAACTTAACCGCTGCAGATTATGTGTACATTGTTGATCCTTGGTGGAATCCGGCTGTAGAGCAACAAGCCATTGACCGTACGCACCGTATCGGTCAAACCAAAAACATTTTTGCCTACCGCATGATTTGTAAAGACACCATCGAAGACAAAATCATGCAATTGCAGGAAAAGAAACGCTTACTGGCAAAAGAGCTTATTGCAGACGACAGTGCCTTTGTTAAGTCATTGTCAAGAGAAGATGTGGAGTATTTGTTTAGCTAAAACAAAGCAATCATTGTGCTGTCATTTAGATCATGGTAATGCTTGCCAAAAATTCTACAAGACAAAAGCTAGCTTCTGGCCGAAGCCAGCTCTGTTTTCAACACACCTATAACTAGTTATTGATTGCTCTTTTGTTCATTGTACTTTTCTTCTGCCTTTTTGGCCTTCTTAAAATCAAGTACCACACCATTGATGCAATAACGCAATCCTGTTGGTGGTGGGCCATCCTCAAACACATGTCCCAAATGAGCTTTACAACGTCCGCACATTACTTCCGTGCGGTTCATGCCATACGTATGATCCGGAGCATAAATCACCGATCCCTTGCTAATCGGTTGGTAAAAGCTGGCCCAGCCGCAACCACTTTCAAATTTGGTATCGCTTACAAATAAAGCATTGCCACAGGCAGCGCAGTAGTAAGTGCCCTTATCTTTTATGCTTTCCAGCGGCGAACTCCACGGACGTTCTGTTCCTTTCTGTCGGGCTACATGGTACACATCGGCAGGTAGTATCTTTTTCCATTCCTCGTCACTCATAGTTACCTTAGTACTGTCATTATTGTTGTATACGGGGTTAGTCTTATTATCTTTGCTCATCTTTACTGTTTTAGAATTTTGTGAATAACAACTGATCAAGCTAAATGCCAATACGGTTAACAATACAAATGGTTTCATTGTTCTAAAGGTACGAAGGACTGTAGACTATGGATTCTAAACAAATGTGAAAGAGGAAGTTTTTACAACCTGACGCTCATCACTTGTGGCATGCCGCTTTCCCCTTATATTTGTTGCTTAAGGTTAGTAAGCCCATGTTTAATTTGATCTTGTTTGGCCCTCCTGGGAGTGGAAAAGGAACACAGTCGGAAAGAATAGTTGAAAGGTTTGGTTTGATTCATCTCTCCACCGGAAATCTGCTTCGTCACGAAATAGCCACCAAAACCCCATTGGGTATGGAGGCAAAAAACTTCATGGATAAAGGCCAATTAGTGCCTGATGATGTAGTGATCGGCATGATTGATAGCAGTATTGATGCAAACCATGAAGCAAAGGGTTTTTTATTTGATGGTTTCCCCCGCACTATCGCCCAGGCAGAAGCCTTAGACAAATTGCTGGCACTGAAGAAAACAAACATCTGCAAGGTATTAGCCTTAGAAGTTTCTGAAGACGAATTAGTAAAACGTTTGATCAAACGTGGCGAAACATCGGGTAGAAGCGACGATACCGATGAAGCCATTATTCGCAACCGTTTCAATGTGTATAAAAACGAAACCGAACCGGTAGCCGTTTATTACCAGAATCAAAGCAAGTTGGAACGCATTGCCGGCGAAGGTTCTGTGGATGATATATTTGAAAAGCTTAGAGGTTGTATTCAATCAGAAATGGACAAGCAAGCCACTGTATCTGCACAATAGTTGGTAAACTTGCATTCTTAACGAATAGCTATGAATGCAAAAGCGGAATTTCTCAAAAGCGACTTTGTTCCCCTGCTTAAAACGATAGCTTCCGACACACCTCCCAAATGGGGCAAAATGTCCTTGCAGCAAATGACCGAACATTTTTCGGATAGTATGCGTATTGCATCGGGAGCTGCACCGCACGAAAAGATTGTTACACCCTCGGAAAACCTCCAGCGTATGCGTGATTTCATGTTGAGTGAAAAACCATTTAAGGAAAACACACCCAATCCCCTTATGTCTGAAACACCGGCACCGGTTCGTAATAAATCCATTGCAGACTCATTTTCCGAACTACAAAAAGAGATCGATTATTTCTTTGAGGTATTTGAAGAAAGAAGACAGCAATCTTCCCGCAATCCTTTCTTTGGCGACCTAAGCTTTGACGAAAATGTGCACTTGTTATACAAACATGCACTACATCACTTAAAGCAATTCGGGGTGGAAGTAAATACCATTCAACGATAAATTTTAAACTACAAGACGATAACTTTTCTATGCGAAAACTCGAAAACTACATTACCGGTAGATGGATCGCCGGCGATGGTGATGGACAGGCACTTTATGATGCAGTAACAGGCGAAACTATTGCTGCAGCAACAACAAAAGGTTTAGATTTTCATTCTATACTTCAATACGGACGTGAAGTAGGAAACACCAATTTGCGCAAGCTCACCTTTCACGAACGTGGCCGCATGTTAAAGGCATTGGCTATGTATTTAATGGAACGAAAAGAACAGTTCTATAAAGTCAGTTACCATACTGGAGCTACAAAAGCAGATAGCTGGATTGATATTGAAGGTGGCATCGGAAACCTGTTTGCTAATGCATCGCTTCGCAGAAAATTTCCTGATCTTCCATATTGCACCGATGGCGATCCTATTGGCTTAAGTAAAGGCGGCACCTTCATGGGGCATCACCTATTGGTTCCAAAAGAAGGGGTTGCTGTTCACATCAACGCTTACAATTTTCCTGTTTGGGGCATGTTGGAAAAATGTGCTGTTAACTGGTTAGCAGGTGTGCCTGCAGTTGTTAAGCCCGCATCTATAACTTCCTATCTGACCGAAGCAGTGGTAAAAGAAATCATTGCGTCCGGCATTCTGCCCGAAGGCGCTTTGCAACTGCTTTGTGGCAGCGCAGGCGATATGCTCGATCACGTAACAGCACAAGATGTGGTGACCTTCACCGGTTCTAAATCAACGGGGCTGATGTTGAAAGGACATAAAACCATTTTGGAAGAAAGCGTTCCGTTTAATATGGAAGCTGACTCTTTAAATGCGTTAGTGTTAGGAACTGATGTTACACCTGATTCGTCTGAGTGGGACATTTTCATTAAAGAAATACGCAAGGAGATGACTGTTAAAGCTGGACAAAAATGTACGGCTGTTCGTAGAATATTTGTTCCCGAGCATTTGTTGCAAGATGCATATATCGCCATTGGAAAATCATTAGCACAAACTTTCATTGGTAACCCTATCAACGATAAAGTGCGCATGGGTTCTCTGGCAAGTGTGGGTCAGCGTGATGAAGTGCGACAAAATATTCAAAAGCTGCTGGCTTCTTCACAAATTGTTTATGGTTCGTTGGACAGCGTGGAAGTAATTGATGCCGATGCAGCCAAAGGCGCATTCTTATCGCCTATTCTTTTGCTTAATGAAAATCCATTTAACACAGAAGAAGTCCACAACATTGAAGCCTTTGGTCCTGCCAGCACCATTATGCCATACAAGAACATCAGCGATGCTGTGTTGCTTGTTAAAAAAGGCAAGGGTTCTTTGTGCTGTTCTATTGTTACCAATGACAATAAACTGGCAACCGATTTTGTAGTTGGTGCCGCTACGCATCACGGAAGAATTTTGGTATTGAACAGAGAAGACGCTAAAGAAAGCACGGGTCACGGTTCGCCATTACCCATGTTGATTCATGGCGGCCCCGGTCGTGCTGGTGGTGGTGAAGAAATGGGCGGTGTTCGTGGTGTAAAACATTATATGCAGCGGGTAGCCATTCAAGGTTCGCCAACAACCATCACTGCTATCACACAACAATACCAACCTAACGCAAAAGGCATTCAAGGCGATGTACACCCCTTCCGAAAATATTTTGAAGAATTACAGGTTGGCGATCAGATCATCACTGAAAAAAGAAAGATCACGTCTGAAGATATAGATGCCTTTGCTGAGCTTAGCGGCGATCACTTTTATGCTCATAAAAAAGATACGAACTTTGCAGGCACCATGTTTGAACAACAAGTGGCCCATGGTTATTTTGTAATGAGTCTTTCAGCAGGTTTGTTTGTTGATGGAAGTGAATTAGGCCCTGTGTTATTGAATTATGGTATTGATGAATTGCGTTTCACCAAACCAGTTTATCCAGGTGCAGAACTTTATATCCGTTTTACGTGTAAAGAAAAACTGCCGCAAGATCCCAAAGATGAAAACGATATACCAAAAGGCATTGTAAAATGGTTGGTAGAAATGTTAGATGAAAAAGACGAGCATGTAGGTGTGGCAACAATTTTGACAATGGTTAAAAAGAAATATTCAGAAACAAAATAAAGAGTATGAGTAAGGATTTAATAAATGGATATGTTGATGTAGAAACACACAATGGCATTACAACGATTGAGTTTTTTCATCCGCAAAGCAATTCGTTACCACACCGCATTTTGGAAGATTTGGCAAGCGAAATACACGATGCAGGAAATGATAACAACACCAAAGTAATTATACTTCGTTCAGCTGGCGATAGAGCTTTTTGTGCCGGCGCTTCATTTGATGAACTCACACAGATTGAAAATGAAAAGCAAGGCTTTACCTTTTTCAGTGGCTTTGCCAATGTAATTAATGCCATGCGCAAGTGTCCGAAGTTTATTATTGGTCGTATACATGGTAAATGCGTTGGCGGCGGTGTAGGTCTTGCAGCAGCAGTAGATTATGCCATTGCAGTTGATGGTGCTGATATTAAATTAAGCGAATTAGCCGTTGGCATCGGACCTTTTGTAGTTGGGCCTGCTGTGCAACGCAAGGTAGGTCTTTCTTCTTTTATGCAATTGTCTATTGACGCTACTATGTGGCGTAATGCTGATTGGGCAAGACGCAAAGGACTGTATGCAGAACTGCATCCAACATCTGACTGCATGGATGAATCCATCCGTCGTTTATCGCATCAATTGATGCACAGCAGCCCGGATGCAATGGCCGAAATGAAAAAAGTATTCTGGCAAGGTGCTGATGATTGGGATCATCTACTTGCTCAGCGTGCCGAGATCAGTGGTCGCTTGGTACTAAACAAGTTCACTAAAGAAGCGATTGCTAAATTCAAAACAAAAACAGCTTAATAGTTGTTCCCAATAATGGGAAAGCTGGTTACAAGACCAGCTTTTTTATTTTATGATTGAACGATTTACGAAAGAAAGTTTTTATACGCTTTGTAATAAACTAGCATCAACAGATAAAGTGTTTAAGGCGATCATTACTGACTATAGTTACCCTCCTTTCTGGACAAGACCTAACAGTTTTGAAACATTAGTGTTGACGATCTTGGAACAACAAGTGTCGCTTGCATCGGCGTATGCGGCATATAAAAAACTAAAAGAACGAATCGGAAAAATCACGCCGGAAAATATTTTAGTGTTAAATGATGAAGACTTACGCAGTTGTTATCTCAGCAGGCAGAAAACAGTTTATGTAAGAGAATTAGCCAATGCTATTTTGTCCCGTCAAATCAATCTCAAAAAATTTTATTACCAGGAAGATGATGTCGTGAGAACTGAATTAAAAAACCGAAAGGGCATTGGCGACTGGACTGTTGATATTTATCTTATTCATGCTTTGAAAAGAACAGATATTTTTCCGCTGGGTGATTTGGCTTTGGTGAATGGTATCAGAATGGCATACAATATACCTGATGCAACAAAAGAAGATTTATTTGCTTTATCCAATAAATGGAAACCTTATCGCTCTATTGCAACAATGATCTTCTGGCACTATTATATCAAGAAGAAAAACATCAGGCTGTTACATTGAAGAATTAGTATTAATTTGATTGAAACCGATTAAATGGAAATAAAAAAGAGCCTTCGATAGTCGAAGGCTCTTTTTTATAAGTAATGTTTTAATTTCCTTCTAATCTTTACAAATCCACTAAATCATAGTTCTGATCACATATACAATCCGCCATCTACACTAATCACCTGCCCTGTTACATAAGAACTCAATTCAGATGCTAAAAACAAACTAACATTCGCAATATCTTCTGCTGTTCCAAATTTTCCAAGTGGAATACCAGCCTTATATTTATCTGCCTGCTCCCCATCTTTTAAATATGAGGTCATGTCTGTTTCAACAAAGCCCGGCGCAATGGCATTGCAACGAACATTACGACTTCCTAATTCTTTGGCAACCGATTTTGTAAAGCCAAGGATGCCCGCCTTACTTGCTGCATAACTTCCCTGTCCCGCATTGCCCATTAAACCAATTACCGAGCTCATGTTGATGATGCTGCCGCTCTTCGCCTTCATCATCGGACGAATCACCTGTTTGGTCATGTAAAAGATGCTGTTCAAATTCACTTTAATCACATCATCCCATTGATCCGGCGTCATGCGCAGCAACAAATTATCTTTTGAAATACCTGCATTGTTCACACACACATCCACTGTTCCAAACTCTTTCACTACATCGTTCACAAATGTTTCGCACTCGCTAAACTCACCGGCATTACTACGATAGGCTTTTGCTTTTACCCCTAAGCTCACTAATTTTTCTTCTAATGCTTTTGCTTTTTCGGCACTGCTTTCACTTACATAAGTAAATGCAATATGTGCACCTTGTTCTGCAAACTTTAATGCAATACCTTCGCCAATACCCCGGGCAGCGCCGGTTATAATTGCTACTTTATTTTCTAACAGTTTCATTGTTGAATTTTAGTGTTGGCAAATTTAGTATTCCTTATTATTAATGCACCAACCTGATGGAGACATAAAACAGCAAAAATTTATAGATCAGTTGGACAATAATATTGTGAACGAAGTAGAATAAAAGAGCTAAGCCAATTGCTTTGATGGTACTTATTGTATAAAATCGTCTTCCTGCAATTAACTTGAACAAAAATTCGAAAACAGTAAGCACTAAAGGCAATAGCATGAACCACCAAATGAGATATACACAGTTGACCTCTGTGCCAAACACCATTTGGTCAAAAAAGTACCTGCGCTTTTTAAAAGTAAATGTCCAAAAGAACAGAGCTGTAAAAGGCAAAATAACGATGAGTAAAAACTTAGAAACCTTTTCAGATGTTTTATGAAAGGCTTCTGCCGTTTGGTCTTAACTCCAATGATGTGCTTGCATTACTTTGGAAATTTGAGCCACAGCATAATTATGATAAACACTACCATTTACATGATAGTATAGTTTCATGTTTAATCCTTCGAACAAAGGAAACAATAGATAACTACCAATAAAAAAAACAGGGACAGTGGTTTGAATAAAGACTTTCGTCGTCCGTAACAGTAGTCTTCCGACAATTTGCCCGGACGAGTGAAAATATATTTAAGTGTTGTAAAAAAACTGCCTTCGAAATGAGTAAAAAATGAATGCCTTCTTCAAAAAAATGCACAAGAGTGCGATCATGATCGGTATATACTTTCTCGCCGCAATTGTTGCAATATCTTCCCGAAAAAACATTGCCGCAATTATTACAAGTACTTAGTGTGGTTTCCATTGCTTAGGCAATAAATGTAAGAATTTCTTCAAGGAATTTACGGTCGTTGCTTAAACGAGGGACCTTGTGTTGACCGCCCAATTTGCCTTTGCTGTAAAGCCAGGCAGCAAATGTATGTTTGGGTACTGCTTGTACTAAAGGCATACGCAAGGCAATATCTTTTGTACGCTTTGCTTCATAATCACCATTGATGTTTTTTAGAGCAGCGTCTAACTCGTAAATAAATTCCTGAAAATTTTCCGGCTCCTTGTCAAACTCAATCAACCACTGATGGGCCCCATTACCGTTATCTGAAAAATAAACAGGAGCTGCTGTGTAGTCAGATACAATAGCTCCCGTCTTATCGCTAGCTACAGCAATAGCTTGATCGCTGTTATCTACAATTATTTCTTCACCAAAAGCATTGATGTAATGCTTCAATCTGCCAGAAACCTTGATGCGATAAGGCCTTAAAGAAGTGAATTGAATCGTATCACCAATTAAATAACGCCACAAGCCGCCATTGGTAGTAATGACCGGCGCATAATTTTTACCAACTTCTACTTCATTTAATTGTACGGTTTGCGGTTGCTCGTTGCCATATTCTGTTGCCGGCATGAACTCGTAAAAAATACCATGTTCACACATCAGCAACATGCCTTCTTTATCAATATCATCTTGTGCTGCAAAAAAACCTTCTGATGCATTATACATTTCGAGGTAATTGATGGGGGCACCAATGAGCTTTTCGAACTGTTGTTTATAGGGAACAAAGCTTACACCGCCGTGCATGTATAACTCTAAGCTTGGCCAAACTTCTTTGATGTTTTGCTTACCGGATATTTCTAAAATGCGTTTCAATAGAACAATCAACCAAGTAGGCACACCGGCCATAGAGGTTACATTTTCTGTAAGTGTAGATTGTGCCAGCTTTTCAATCTTGCTTTCCCATTCATCCATCAAGGCAATGGAAAGATCGGGAGTGCGGATCCAGTTGCTCCAAAAAGGTGAGTTCTGTAATACCACAGCACTTAAATCACCATATTGAATAGTTTCGTTTAATTGGTTGATCTGGTGGCTTCCACCGATCACTAACCCTTTACCTGTGAGCAAATCACTATTAGGATGCGAAGCGTAGTAAAGTGTTAGTACATCTTTTGATGCTCTATAATGATTGTCTTGCAAACTCTCTTCGCTTACGGGAATGAATTTGCTTTTATCACTTGTGGTTCCGCTGCTCTTTGCGAACCAGGTGACAGGTGTGTTCCACAATACATGCTCCTCTCCTTGCATCATGCGTTCGATGAAAGGCTTCAGTGTATCGTAGTCCTGAATAGGAACTTTCTGCTTGAATTGTTGCAGCGTTTGTATCTCGTTGAAACTGAATTTTCTTCCAAACTCAGTATACTGACCTGCAGCTAACAGATCCTGCCACACAATGAACTGAGCTGCTACTGCATCGTTCATCCACTGCTCAATAGCAGATTGGCGAAACCGGGCTAAGCGGGATATGGCGGGGCTGAGAATCTTCATGTGCAGCCCGAAAATAAAATTTATTACAAACTATCGGGCAAAGAATTAGGATCGAAGTCCTGCATCAAATAATCCTTTCGTTTTAATTCGAAGTTTCTACCCAGGTAAAGATTACGCACTTTTTCGTCATTTGCCAGTTCTTCGGCAGTGCCATGCTTGAAAATTTTTCCCTCGATCAATAAGTAAGCCCTGTCGCAAATAGAAAGTGTTTCCGTAACGTTGTGATCGGTAATCAGAATGCCGATGTTTTTATATTTCAGCTTAGCTACAATAGCTTGAATATCTTCTACCGCAATAGGATCAATCCCCGCAAAGGGTTCATCTAACAAAATAAATTTTGGATTAACCGCTAAAGCCCTTGCAATTTCCGTACGTCTTCTTTCACCGCCGCTCAATACATCACCCGGACTTTTACGTACATGGTGTAAGCGAAATTCGTCTAACAACGACTCTAATTTTTCTTTTTGTTCTCTTTTCGAAAGCTTAGTCATTTCCAATACGGCATTGATGTTATCTTCAACTGAAAGCTTTCTAAAAATAGAAGCTTCCTGTGGCAAATAACCAATACCCAATTGGGCCCTTTTGTACATGGCCAATGGTGTAATCACTGTTTCATCTAAATACACATTGCCTTCGTCTGGTTTGATCAAACCCACACACATATAGAAGGTAGTAGTTTTGCCGGCACCATTTGGACCCAACAAACCTACAATCTCTCCCTGCTTTACTTCAATGGATACATGGTTCACAACTGTACGTTGGCCATATCGTTTCACCAAATCAGTGGTATGTATAGAAGTGCTCACCCTTAATTTTTGATAAAAATAGGGTAAAGGGCTGTTAGCTAAACTTTAAACCTCGCTATCCCTTTAGTTTTTCACACCGTTAAACTAAGTGTTGCTCGTTTCGGTAATCGTGGTTAAAAATTCTTAGTTTCGCCACACGCTTAAAACAAATTGTGTTTCATGAAATTCATCGCATCTTCCTCACAGTTACTTAAACAACTGCAACATATTTCCGGGGTAATCAATGCCAATACCGTACTGCCTATTTTGGAAGATTTTTTATTTGAAGTAGACAAGAACAAGCTTACTGTGGTGGCTACCGATTTGGAAACGGTGATGCGCATACAAATGGATATTGAAGCTAAGGACAGCGGCAAGGTTTGTATTCCTGCAAAGATCCTGATGGATTCACTGAAGAACATCCCTGATCAGCCGCTGACCTTCAATATTGATAAAAATTACGCTATAGAAATCACCAGCGACAATGGTAAGTACAAGGTGATGGGTGAAAACCCGGATAATTTTCCAAAAGAACCTACTGCTGATGAAACTACATCGTTTACTATGACAGCAATAGGCTTAGTTACAGCAATCAATAAAACCTTGTTTGCAGTAAGCAATGATGATCTGCGTCCGGCAATGACAGGTGTTTTCTTTGAACTGAATAAAGACTACATCCAGTTTGTAGCTACGGATGCTCACCGTTTGGTTCGTTATAAAAGAACCGATGTGAACTGTCCGAAAGCTGATTCTTTCATTGTTCCCAAAAAACCATTGAACTTATTAAAATCAGCGCTGCCCAACAATGAAGACGAGATCACAGTTTCATACAACAGTAATCACCTGTTTGTAAAACATGGCACTACGCAAATGAGTTGTCGCCTCATCGATGCTCGTTTTCCTGATTATAAAGTGGTCATTCCTGCAGACAATCCATACAAATTAGTCGTGAACAAAGGACAGTTTCAAAGCGCCTTGCGTCGTGTAAGTGTATTCAGTAATAAAAGTACCAACCAGGTTGCTTTAAACATTAGTGGAAGTGAGTTGCAATTGCAAGCTCAGGATATCGATTTCTCTTTTGAAGGAGCCGAACGCATGAAGTGTAGTTACGATGGTGAAGATCTAACAATCGCTTTCAATGCCCGTTTTTTAATTGAAATGTTAAACGCTGCCGATAGCAGCGAGGTGCGTATTGAGCTTTCCACACCAACCAAAGCAGGTATTTTAAAACCAACCGAAGTAGATGATAACGAAGATGTGTTGATGCTGGTAATGCCGTTGATGTTAAATCAATAATAGAAAAAGCAAAGTATTTTTGTTTCAGGGCTTAGCCGGCAATTTTTTTGCTGTAAAAAAGTTCTGCTCACCGTGTAATAGAGGTCTATGGATTATGTACCTATTCGTTCATTTGACAATTATATTGAAGCTAACATAGTGATGCAAATGCTGCAGAACGAAGGCATTAATTGTCATTTGAAAGATGAAAATATTATCACCATCGATCCGCTGCTGAGCCCGGCCTTAGGCGGCATGAAGCTCATGGTACATCATACACAACTCGAACGTGCCTGGGACTTAATGAGTGCCGTTGAAGAAAATTATTTGCGAGACATTCCTTGTCCCGTTTGTAAAAAGCATGCTTTAACCACGATAAGCATTACCAAACAACACAAATGCAAGCTGGGTGCATTTGCAAGTATGCTGCTCCAAGGTCAATCCGTAGAGGTAACCAAAATGTACAAATGCAAAGCCTGCGGTTACGATTTTAAAGAGCTTCCGGAGACCAATTGCTAAGATTTGTTTGCCTCAAACTTCTTATTAACTTTAATACATGTGGGATCGCATTATCGAACACTTCCAACATTTGGAAAAACATCCTGTTGAACGCCTTATTCTTTTGGTAGGCGGCATGTTATTGCTTTGGCTGATTGAAAGCACCATTCCATTTATTTCGCTTCAGTATAAAAGAACAAAGTGGCGTCACGCATCGGTAAACTTTTCCTTTACCATCATTCATCTCATTATTCATACGGGCTTTGCTGTATTCATTGTTTTGATCGCTGATTGGTGCAAACGAAATGGTTTTGGACTTTCGCAATGGTTAGGCGCAAATGTGCTGTCAACTATTGTTATCTCCTTTTTTGTGCTCGACTTCTTTGGTGGATGGCTGGTCCATTTTGTGCAGCATAAAACTTATTCGCTCTGGCGTTTTCATGTAGTGCATCACTCGGATAATAACGTGGATGTTACCACGGGACTCCGTCACCATCCCATCGAAAGCGTTTTGCGTGGTGTTTTCTTTTTGATGGGTGTACTGATAACTGGCGCCCCCATGTATGCGGTAATGATCTTTCAAACACTACTAGTGTTATCTACACAGTTCACCCATGCTAATATTCATTTGCCCAAAGCGTTAGACAAAACATTGAGTTATTTCATTGTTACACCGGGTATGCACAAAGTGCATCACCACTGGCAACAGCCTTACACGGATAACAATTATGGTGCAGTGCTCTCTATCTGGGACCGCTTGCTTGGCACCTATCAATATCTAGAACCTTCACAGATCAAATATGGCCTGGATCGTTATTATCCAAATGAACATGACGAGAACTTAGGCATGTTGATGCGCAAGCCATTTGGAAGTATGGAGTAATTATGTACCAGGCTTCATTCCCACTATCAACTTCTGTTGCGTCGCACACTTGTACGTTCCGCAATTCTATTCAGCAATGAAAATAGCCTCCAAGACACGGAGACGCTAAGTTGCACAAAGAGTTTCCTTCGCGTTCCTCGTGTCTTGATGGCTTCGTGGTTCAAACAAAACTCTTAATAGTTACTTTTAACACATGAAAACCATTGCGCTTATCCCTGCACGATTTGGTGCTACTCGATTCAAGGGAAAATTGTTAGCAGAGCTAAAAGGCAAGTCTGTTATTCGTCACACGTATGATGCAACGGTAGCTACAGGTTTGTTTGACGAAGTAATTGTGGTGACTGATAGTGAAATTATTCGTGATGAGATCGCAAATAATGGTGGTAAGGCAATGATGAGCACGAAAGAACATGAGAGTGGCAGCGATCGAATTGCCGAGGCAGCAGCGCAGTTAGATGTAACGATCATTGTGAATGTTCAAGGTGATACGCCTTTTGTGAAAAAAGAACCATTACAAAAACTGTTGGAGCAATTTAATGACGAAACCGTGCAGGTGGGTTCTCTCATGCAGGTATTGAACAATGAAGAATTGATCAACGACGAGAATTATGTAAAGGTCTGTGTAGACAAAAACATGAATGCGCTTTTCTTTAGCCGGAGTGTTATTCCTTATCCACGCAACAAAAACATCGCAATCACTTACTACGAACACATTGGTGTGTATGCATTTCGCAAACAAGCCCTGTTAAACTTTACCTCCTGGGACGTAACTCCTTTGGAAGATGCTGAAAAAGTAGAGTGTCTTCGTTACTTAGAAAATGGCGTTCCAATCAGGATGGTGTTAACTGATTTTATGGGTGTTGAAATTGATACACCGGAAGATTTGGAACGGGCCGAACAATTATTGTAAATTTCAATCAAAACAAACTGCACTTATGAAATTGTTGGTTTTACTGCTACCTTATTAATGATTCAAAGCACTACTCATTAACTGCTAATAGCCCCAAAAAACATTATGAAGGAGCTTTCACTAACGGCATGAAACGAACATATATCAGCTTTGATATTTCGAAAGACGGTAAACTGTTACAAAACCTCACGCTCAAAGGTTATTGGCGTTGTGGAGGAAAACTTACCCAGGATATTTTGGGTCCTGAAAGGAGTTTAGTGGTTAATGGCAACAAGGTAGATGGTGTGATTGTAGATCCGGAGAATGGCGGCGCATCACCTATTCGTTACGAACTTCATGCTATTATTAGTGGTAATACAGCAGAAGGAAACTTTAGAATGAACATTAATGGACTAGGCTGCGATACCTATAATCTGAATTTTATTGCGAACAAGAAATAGTGCTTTATGCTGTAGCTGATTCGCTCAATGCTTTTTCAATTCTGCTTCTGAGCGTTTCGTAATCAGTATAGCCCTGTGCCAGCAAATAAAACTTTGCATCACTTACTTGCAGCAACACGCAGGGAAATCCATTTACCTGCAACTGCTTGACTAATGCAAATTCATAATAGGCTTTATCTAAATACACTTCGCTTTTGAGCTTTGTATAAAAATCTTCTTCCGGAATATTGTATTTATGCAGCAGATGTCGGTACGCTTCATTATCAGTCAAATCTCTTCCTTCATAGTTTAATGCGTATTGCAGATCGGCGGCAAATTCTACTGCTCTATCGGGATAGTATTCTTTGAAAATACACATGGCTACAGCAGACTTGGTTGAGTCAGGAAACCAGTCTGTATCCTCAGGATGAAATACATGCCACAAAAAATCTTCACCGAACTTAATACCCGTTAATTCTTCTACTCGTTTATAGGCTGTTTGAATGTATTCAGCTATAGGCGCAAAATGCTTTGGCTCATCGTTCAAAATCATTCCACCCGAAAGAACATCAAAAGGAAGCCGGTCTTTAAATTCTTCCCAAATACGCTTGATCACTGGACTAAACCCGTAACACCATCCGCAATACGCATCGTAGCAATAATAGATCGTCGGTTGTATCTGTTGTTGTTTCATAATGTTGTTTTAAGCTGGCTGATATTCCTACAAATTCGGTGCTTGTTTTTCGTTACCTGTTACCTGATCAAATCTCGAATCATAATCAGTACGAATTGTTCCCATCAATCGATCCCAGATCAAAAAATACAAACCATAATTACCTTTAAAATATTGATGGTGTTGATTATGGCTTACCGATGTATTGATCCACTTGCCAAGCCAATGCTTACTAAAGCCTTTTGGATACAATTCATAACCCAAATGCCCATACACATTATACACAATCATCAAAAAGAAAAAGATAAACAAGTGCAAAAAAAGAACAGGAATAGCGAATAAAAACACCACGAATATTCCTGCTTCTACAATTGCTTCCAACGGATGAAAAGCATAAGCAGCCCAAGGTGAAGGATTAGTAGACTGATGATGTACTAAGTGAAAAAATTTGAACAGCTTTTTGTGATGCATCGCTCTATGCGTCCAATAGAAATAAGCATCATGAATAAGAAACATCAACGGAAATGCAAGAAAGAAATACACCAAGCTATGCTGATGAATATCTTTATAAAAAGTAGTTGTTCGGGCAATGGATGGCACACGTAAAATGCTTAATGGCACAAAAGCAAAAATCAAAATAGTTATGATCGAATAGCCAACCTAACGAACGTAATCACTTTGCTTTGGCAACCCCGGCTGTATTTTTTTATACCATACTTTCTTTTGCAAGAACACGTAAAACAACAAAAAGAAAATGCCAGCTATAATAAAATGCCGACAACCAATAGTTCGGGCATAAAAGAAGTATTTGTCCCACATACTCACTTACTTTTTTACGGTTATTGTTTATTACGTTATTTCTAATGTGCTTCCAGCCAGTTAGTACCTACACCAATTTCAGCAACAATAGGAATGCCATTAGGCAATGTCATTGCAGATTGCATGCAATCTAAAATCACTGGCTGTACTTTATCTACTTCGTCTTTTGTTACATCAAACACCAATTCATCATGCACTTGCAAAACCATTTTCGATTTAAAAGCGTGCTCTTTGAAGGCGTGATGAATTTTCACCATGGCCAGCTTGATCATATCCGCTGCCGTGCCTTGTATCGGTGAGTTGATGGCATTTCGTTCTGCATAGCCACGAACGGTAAAGTTGGCCGAGTTAATATCACGCAACCAGCGCTTTCGTCCCATTACCGTTTGTACATAGCCGTGCTCACGGCAGAAGTTCACCATATCATCCATGTAGCGGGTGATGCCTTCAAACTCTTTTTTATACGCATCAATGATGGCCTTTGCTTCGCTACGGGAAATGTTTAAATTTTCTGCAAGGCCAAAAGAACTTTGTCCATAGATGATACCAAAGTTGACACTCTTTGCCTTGCGACGCATTTCTTTGGTCACCGCATCTTCATCTACACCATACACTTTTGCAGCAGTAATAGTATGAACATCTTTATTATTTAAAAAGGCATCACACATGTTTGGATCATTACTCAATGCGGCAACAATGCGCAATTCGATTTGCGAATAATCAGCACTTACCAACACATGGCCTTCATCTCTTGGAACAAACGCTTTGCGTATTTCCCTTCCTCGTTCTGTTTTGATCGGAATGTTTTGCAGGTTGGGATTATTGCTGGACAAGCGTCCGGTAACAGCAATGGCTTGTGCAAATGTCGTGTGCACTCTTCCTGTTTTGGTGTTGATCAGCAAAGGCAGTGCATCCACATAAGTAGACTTCAATTTGGTGTATTCGCGATAAGCCAAAATATCTCCAACAATTGGATGTTCATTGGCCAGCTTGATCAACACTTCTTCACCCGTCGCATACTGGCCGGTCTTGGTTTTCTTTGCTTTCGGATCAATTTTCATGCGTTCAAACAACACTTCACCCAACTGCTTTGGCGAACCTAAATTAAAACGAACACCTGCTGCTTCATATACTTTTTCTTCATGCACCCTGGCTTCTATTTCCAGCACACGGGAGTATTCATTCAAAAAATCAGTATCAATTTTTACACCTTCAAACTCCATATCAGTAAGCACAGGCACCAATGGATTTTCTACTTCATCAAAAACATTTTGCACATCATATTTTTTCAATAGCGGCGTAAAAACATTTTTGAATTGAAGCGTTACATCGGCATCTTCAACCGCATACTCTTTTATTTTTTCGGCTTCTACATCACGCATGTTGCCTTGCCCCTTTCCTTTTTTACCAATCAGTTCTTCAATATGAATAGGTTCATAGTTCAGGTACTTTGCACTTAACCAATCCATGTTGCTTTTGCCATCGGGCTCAATCAGGTAATGCGCCAGCATGGTATCAAACAATTTCCCTTTTACTGTTACGCCATACCACTTCAACATCAGCAGATCGTACTTAATGTTGTGGCCAATCCACGTTTTGCTTTCATCGGCAAATACGTTTTCGAAATTGGCAAGCACTTGCTTTGCACCTGCGGGGTTAGGTGGAATGGGAACATACCAGCCGCTTCCTTGTTGCACACTGAAGCTCAAGCCAACGAGGTCGGCATTGTTTGCATCGATAGAGGTGGTTTCGGTATCAAAAGAAATTTCAGTTGCAGCAGCAAGCGCATCCAGCAATACTTTCATCTCACCTTCGCTCTCTACTAACTCATATTCATGTGGTGTGTTGTGAATATTTTTTGCGGGCTGAACCACATTTATTGTTGTGGCGCCTTCATCAACCTCCTCCACAGAGCTACCAAACAAATCGGCTTGCACACCTACAGATGATTTTTTAGCACTTTGTTCTGTAGTTGTTTCTTCTCCCAACAATCTTTTGATAAATGTTTTAAATTCCAGCTCTTCAAAGATTTGTTTCAATGCTTCTTTGTTCCACTCTTTAATTAAAAAATTTTCTTCGTGAAATTCAACTGGAACACTTGTGATGATCATTGCTAATTTTTTAGACATGATGGCATTATCTCTTCCTGCACGAATCTTTTCTCCTAAAGCACCTTTGATGTTTTCCGCATTAGCAATCACATTCTCCAGTGTTTTGTATTCTGTTAATAATTTGCAGGCTGTCTTTTGTCCTACACCTGCAATGCCTGGAATATTATCCACCGCATCGCCCATTAATCCTAACATATCAATCACTTGGTCAACACTGTCAATACACCACTTATCACACACTTCTCTTGGCCCCATGATTTCCACTTCGCCACCTTGGTAGCCCGGTTTATAAATTTTTACTTTATCGCTTACCAATTGACCATAATCTTTATCGGGAGTAACCATGTACACTTCATACCCTAACTTTTCTGCCTGCTTACTCAATGTTCCAATCACATCGTCAGCTTCAAAACCATCGCTTTCAATAATGGGAATATTGAGTGCCTGTAGAATGCGTTTGATTTCGGGAATGGCAGCCGTTAAATCTTCCGGTGCGTCCTGCCTGTTTGCTTTGTATTCGGTAAAATCGGTGTGGCGTTCTGTGGGTGCCCCGGTATCGAAACACACAGCCATGTGCGTTGGCCTTTGATTGTTGATCAGATCAATGATGGTATTGGTAAAGCCGAATTGTGCATTGGTATTTTTTCCTTTCGAAGTGATGCGTGGGTTGCGAATTAGTGCATAATACGCTCTGAAAATAAGTGCATACGCATCCAGCAAAAACAAGCGTTTGTCCATAGTGGCGAAGGTAATAAAAGCATGGGCTGAAAACCACTAATAAAAAGCGAAACCCCGCTTGTGACGGGGTTTACTTGATAGCTAAGGCACGGTTAGTAAACATTAGTTCACAGTAGCTTTCGCTAACTGGTTAGTGGTTGTGGTTGCTTGTTGATGCTCTTTCTTCAAATATTGCTCTGGATTGTCTACCAAAACAGTCTGACTTGGCGACACAGTTGGATGCGTTGCAGCAGTAGTAGTTATAGTATTAGTGTCTTTGTGAACGAAGTTTAAATACAGAGCGAAGAACAGTAAATTAATTGCAAAGAAGTTAACGATTCTGGAAACGCGTTTTTTCATAAGAAAAGATTTTTTGATTTGACAGTTAAATTAAAAGGCTGTTTTTTTATTGTCAAGCTTTATTCCGGCCTTTTAAAAAAATTGAGTATTACCACGTAGCAACTATACGTAGAATTACGAGCTGCCTATTGGTGGAATAACGAACGCATTTTAAAGACGCTGTAAACGCATTACTTTTTTATTCCCTCTAATCGCTTTTGCATGGCAAACATTTCATCACGCAATCTTGCCGCTTCCATAAAGTCCATGTCTCTTGCTGCTTTTTCCATTTCCTTTTTTGTTTTGTCAATTGCCTTTTCTAACTGCGGTATAGTAGTGTATTCGCCTTCATCTTCTGCTGCTTTGCTCACTGGAATTTCCTCCACCGCATAAGGCGAATCAGGATCGTAACCTTTAATATCCAACACCGAAGTTTGCGCCATTACCTGCTGTATGGATTTGCGTACCGTAGTTGGTGTAATGTTATGAGTAATATTGTACGCTACTTGCTTCTCACGACGACGTGACGTTTCATCCATGGTTCGTTGCATGCTTTCCGTAACATGGTCGGCATAAAAAATAACCAGGCCTTCTGAATTTCTTGCGGCACGTCCAGCTGTTTGTGTAAGTGAACGTTCGTTACGCAAAAAACCTTCTTTATCGGCATCTAAAATAGCAACCAAGGAAACCTCTGGAAGATCCAATCCTTCACGCAACAAATTTACACCCACTAAAACATCTATTTTTCCTAGGCGCAAATCACGCAAGATCACGACACGTTCCAATGCATCAATATCGCTGTGTATATAACGTGATTTAATATCAATTCGCTTCAGATATTTATCCATTTCCTCCGCCATGCGTTTGGTAAGCGTTGTTACCAATACACGATCACCTTTCTTTACACGCTTATCAATTTCATCAAGCAGATCATCAATTTGGTTGACAGATGGCCGCACTTCGATTGGTGGCTCTAACAAACCCGTTGGCCGCACTACCTGCTCTACTACTACGCCACCTGTTTGCTCTAATTCGTAATCACCGGGTGTTGCACTCACATACACTACCTGGTTCAATAGGCTTTCAAACTCGTGAAAATTCAATGGTCTATTGTCTAACGCAGAAGGCAAACGGAAACCATAATCAACCAAGGTTAGTTTCCTACTTCTATCGCCTCCATACATACCACTTACCTGTGGTACCGTTTGATGGCTTTCATCAATCATGCAAATAAAATCTTTTGGAAAATAATCCAGCAAACAGAATGGACGTGTGCCCGGTCTTCGCCGATCGAAAAAACGTGAATAGTTTTCAATACCATTACAAAAACCCAATTCACGTATCATCTCCAAATCATACTCTACACGTTCTTTCAAACGCTGCGCTTCAATAAACTTTCCAACACTTTTAAAATAGTCACATTGCGCATTCATCTCGTCTTGTATCTCGTACATCACATCATTAATGACATCTTTTGGAGCTACATAAAGATTAGCAGGAAAGATAGCGGCATTGTCTAATTTGCCAATACGCTTTCCGTTCACTACATCAATGCTTTCTATTTCTTCAATCTCATCGCCAAAGAAGGTGATGCGGTAACCAAAATCAACATAAGGCAGATTAATATCTACGGTATCGCCTTTTACACGAAAAGTTCCCCTGGTGAATTCAACCGAGGTTCTGTTGTATAAAGAATTAACCAAGGAATGCAGAAAGCCTTGTCGTGAAGTCTTATCTCCTTTACCAATACGGATAATACCGCTTTCATAATCGGTAGGATTACCCATACCATAAATACAGCTCACACTCGCAACCACAATAATGTCTCTTCTGCCCGAAAGCAAAGAAGTAGTTGCACGTAATCGAAGCTTATCCAGCTCTTTGTTAATATTCAGATCTTTCTCAATGTACGTATCCGTAGTGGGCATATATGCCTCTGGCTGGTAATAATCATAATAAGAAACAAAATACTCTACTGCATTATCGGGGAAGAATTGTTTGAACTCTCCATACAATTGCGCTACTAGGGTTTTGTTATGCGTGAGCACCAGAGTCGGCCGCTGTACATTGTTGATGACGTTTGCCATCGTAAATGTTTTACCGGACCCGGTTACCCCTAACAATACTTGGTGCTTTTCGCCTTGTACTATTCCTTCAGTCAATTGTTGAATAGCTGTTGGCTGATCACCGGCGGGTTTATATGGAGCTTGGAGTTTAAATGGCATTGCAAAACAAAATTAACCAGCACAATCGATTGCAAGAGTTGTGCTAAAGTAATGAGACAAAAAAGTCCGCTCAAGGGCGGACTTATAACTATTGAATAGAATTTTAACTAGCCTGCACTTCTTTGATCTTCTCACGGATCTTTGCTTCGATCTCATCAGCCAAAGCAGGGTTGTCTTTCAACAAAGACTTCACACCCTCACGACCTTGACCCAGCTTATCATTGTTATAGCTAAACCAGCTACCGCTTTTTTGCACAATGCCCATCTCAACTCCGGTATCTAAAATTTCACCAATCTTAGATATTCCTTCTCCAAACACTAGGTCAAATTCAGCAGTACGGAAAGGAGGAGCCACTTTATTCTTAACCACTTTTACTTTAACACGATTACCAATAGCTTCATCACCGTCTTTGATTTGCGTCATACGACGAATATCCAAACGTACGGAAGCATAGAACTTCAGGGCATTACCACCAGTTGTGGTTTCGGGATTACCGAACATGACACCGATCTTTTCACGCAATTGGTTAATGAAAATACAGATGGTGTTTGTTTTAGAAATGGTGGCCGTCAACTTACGAAGTGCTTGTGACATCAAACGAGCCTGTAGACCCATTTTGCTATCACCCATTTCACCTTCTAATTCCCCTTTTGGAACCAATGCAGCAACTGAGTCGATCACCACTACATCCAAAGCCCCGGAAAGAATCAAACGATCAGCAATTTCCAAAGCCTGCTCACCATAGTCTGGTTGAGAGATCAATAAGTTATCAATATCTACACCCAGCTTTTGTGCATAAGCAGAGTCAAAAGCATGCTCGGCATCGATAATAGCACACATGCCGCCTTTCTTTTGTGCTTCTGCAATAACGTGTGTAGCCACAGTTGTTTTACCAGAACTTTCAGGACCATAGATCTCAATAACACGACCTCTTGGCAGACCGCCTACGCCAAGCGCAGCGTCTAAGCCAATAGAGCCGGTAGATACTACATCTATAGCTTGCTCACCTTTTTCATTCATCATCATTACACTACCCTTACCAAAGTCTTTGTCAATTTTGTCCATCGTAAGTTTTAGTGCCTTTAATTTTTCAGCGTTTGACATGTTTTTAGTTGTTGAAAAGGTTTTAGAAAAGAGGACTTAAAACAACGCTTTTAAAGCGCTTCTTTTCTTAAATTTTGTTTGCAGGCTAAGCTAATGGTTTTAGCAAAAACGGCGAAAAAAAAGGGGGTTTTTATTGCTTAAAAATAGTTAAAGAAAACGTATTATCTTACATCCTCAAATGCTTTTATTTTAAAGCATTTTGAGCTATTGAAAACCAAACCGTTTTTTATGCAAAAGATCTTCTTTTTTCTATCCGTATCATTAATGACTTTGTCTGTGAATGCCCAAATAAAACCAGCTGAAAAAGGTGTGGTATATGGCGTTGTTACCGATGGCGGTAGTCCTGTGGCAGCAGACGATGTAAAAAACAAATTAGTTAAAAACCAGTTTGAAGGCAAAATCACCGGTAAAGTAGTAGAAGTATGTAAAGCCGAAGGCTGTTGGATAAGAGTAGAACGCAAAGATGGTGCACCAATGATGGTACGTGCCAAAGACCATGCGTTTGTAATGCCGGAAAATATTGTTGGCAAAACCGTAGTCATTGATGGTGTTGCAACCGTAAAAGAAATTTCTGAAGAAATGCGCAAGCACTATGCAGAAGACGCTGGCAAGTCCAAAGACGAAATCGCTAAGATCAAAGGTTCTGAAAAGGACGTGCAGTTTGCAGCAAAGGGAGTGAAAGTGGTGGACTAAGAAACTAAATTATTATAGTAAGCCTCACAGTGTGAGGCTTTTTTATTGCATATACTGCATACCGCCTTTCCATCCGCTTAATCGGTATAAATAAAAAGTATGCGCAGGCTTTCCGCTTCTGTAGGTTTGAAAGGAGGCAACCGAATCAATATGCTGATAGTAATTACGGTATTGCCATGGCGCAAAATAATATTCATCTGAAGGCACTATGCAATACGCCTTTTTCATATTTACCTTGTCTTTTCGCCAATAGTTGGTCCACAAATAATGATGCAAGCCAAAAGGGAAACCCAATCCAATCATGTACATATCATTTGGCCGGGCAAAATAGTATTCAATGTGTGAGCCCCACCAATAATGACAAATCAAAGGCGCATTGTCGGGCATGATACCGTTTTTGATATCGCCTTGTCGAAAAGATGCAAATTGTTTCGAAGCGTCACGCCAGCCATACATATCCAGCGTTACATCGCCTTTGCCATAGTCTATCGCCTTACTACCCCAGGTTCCCGGAAAGAAATGGATCACCAATAAGGCTCCGATCAGTACCACAAAGAATAATGGCATTACAAAACGAGGAAGCCTTAAATAAAAGCTAATCTCTTTTTGTTCTGCCAACCAAATAGCAGCCAGTGGAAATAAAGCCACATAAGCAGGGCCATTCCAGTGTGGTAATGTATTTCGGAAAGCAGAAATAAAAATGAGCAGCAGCGCAAACGGAATTCCGATCCATTGGTAAATAGATAAAGCAGTATAGTTCTTTTTCTCTTTAAACTTGAATAGCGCTGCTACAATCAGTAAAACGGAAATAGGATTATTGTTAATGAACTGTCCCCATATTTCCCTGATGAACTCATCTGCATGAAATGGAAAGCCTTTTACTACCACACGTTCGCTGTGAAAACGATACGTGATAAAATCATAGTGAATATTCCAAAATAAAATGGGACTAATAATAACAGCTGTTAGCAAAGCAGCTACATATACTTGCGGAAGCAACAACCAACTTCTTCTTTTAAACAGTATAAACAAGCCTGCACCACTCCATAAAAACACACCGTGAATTTTACTCATAATGCACAAGCCTGCTGCAGCACCAAACAGCAGCCAATACTTCCAGCTTCGTTCATTCTTGCTAATGCAGGCAAGCATCCACAAGCTCGCTGTCCAGAAAACCATTTGTGGCGAGTCGGGCATGGCATAAATACCCGCTGTTACGCTTGCATAAAAAGAAGCGTTGTATAACAGAGCATTTAACCATCCTGCTTTTTCAGAATGCAATGTTTTGCCTGTCTGATACATGAACCAGGTAGCCACAGCACAACTGACCATGCTGCTCAACCGTACAAAGCCTTCGCTTTGTACGGAGAGATTGAATGTGAACAAACGAATCCACAAACCAATCAAGGGTGGGTGATCAAAATAATTCCATTGCAAGTGCTGGGCATATAGCCAATAGTACGATTCATCATTGCCTAGTTCAGCAATAGAACCCAAAATAAAACGAAGAACAAAAAAAATAAGGATGAGCCAGGCAACTCGTTTGCCATAATTAGTTGCTTCTGTAGTATGCATGCCGATGCAAAGAAAAGAGTTTCGGCAACACTAGCAGAGTAGTATAGTTATGCACAAGCTTTTTAAATGATCGTTTACTTCCCGATAAAACAGCATTTGCATAACTTCTTTTGGGTTGCTTAAAAGAAGAAATTATTTTCCTTTCCCCAATCAACCATACTATGACTAATTTTTTTTACCCTTTACTTCAGGTACAAACTACACACCTATTCTGCCATAGTAATCTTGCAGAAAATAGGTGCCGATTATACTGTTTCAGCACAATTATTCAATAATGTATTCGATGAAATAGTTTCCGAAAGAGAATTGTTTTTTCACCTGCACAATGGCTTACAAAGAGCATTTCAACCCTCCGCCAAACAACAATTAATACAATGTATCCGGGAAGCGGTAGTACGCTATTTACAAAAAGATATATACAGGGAAAGCATAAGTTAGCTGCCTCTTTGCGAGCCACCGGTCATTCCTTTCTTACCTACATTACCGACTGCCTTGGAGTTGCCTTTTAAAATAAACTTAGACGACTGTGAAGCAGGTTTTGCATTATTTCCTTTTTTGTCGCCCTTCTTTCCTTTAGGTGTTAGTAAGCCCATAGAATATTTTTCGTAAATATAGTCAGAACAATTGCACCAACAACACTGCAACCATTCCAGCCACACCACCAATGATGGCAGCAATCGCATCCATCACCTCGTAATGTCCCCTGCCTGTAATGAGAGAGAATAATTCAAACCCATAGCTAATGGCAAGCACAGTAATAAAAGCAGCACCAGTTGCTAATGCATGATGCATGGGTAATAATCGCCATCCGGCAGCTTGAAGAAAAGCACCCATTGCAATGCCCACGTAAAAATGTTTCCATTTATCTCGTTCCCACCTCATCGTCAGAATAATTTATGCATCGTTTCAATGATCGTTAAATAGCCCATCCAACTCATGACCGCAACTACAACCCAACCGGACATCTGCATCCACAAAGGATGTAGATAGCCCTTCATCAAACGAGGCTTGTTGGCAGCAATCAAAATAATTGCTAGCGCAATAGGCAAGATCAATCCATTAATAGCACCAGCAAAAATCAACAATTGCTTTGGCTTACCAATGCTTACGAATATAAGTGTGGACAGTATGATAAAAATAGAAATACACAGTCGCTCATACTTTGCAAACAGCGGGTGAAAGCTTTTGAAAAATGAAACAGAAGTATAAGCTGCACCAATCACTGAAGAAATAGCAGCACTCCAAAGCACCACACCAAACAAAGCAAAACCTATTTGACCGGCCGCTGTTTGAAACACTGTGCCTGCCGGATTATTAGCATCCAACATTACGCCTTTGCTTACCACACCAACTACTGCTAAAAACAAAATGTACCGCATGAAGGCAGAGATCAGTATACCACTTATGGCACTTCGGTTTACTTGGGCTCTACTTTCTTTTCCCTTAATACCTGCATCCAATAATCGATGGGCACCAGAAAAAGTGATATAGCCACCAACGGTTCCGCCAACAATGGTTACTATAGCTGCAGCGCTTATTTGTTCGGGGGTGAATGTATGCTGCACTGCTTGCAGCAAAGGTGGATGCGCATAAAACACAATGATTAAGGTCAATGCAATTTTAAGGATGCCTAAAAACGGTGTAAGCGTATCTAACATATTGCCTATTTCTCGCACCCAAAAAAGCAGCAACGCAATAAGACAACTGATGATGGCTCCGGTTTGAAATGACAAACCTGTTAATACATTCACGCTTAATCCGCAACCTGCTATGTTGCCAATGTTGAAAGCAAACCCGCCAAGTATTACCAGCGCCGATAAAAAATAACCAAGGCCAGGAAGCAGTTTATTTGAAAGATCTTGTGCTCTTAGTTCAGAAATGGTAAGCACTCGCCAGGTGTTCAACTGTGCTCCTATATCCAACAACACCGAAACCAAAATCACAAAGCCAAACGAGGTAAGCAGTTGATGTGTGAATGTGGATGTTTGCGTGAGAAAGCCTGGCCCAATAGAAGAATTGGCCATTAAAAAGGCCGCACCTATAACCGCATTGAACGAAGAGTATTTAAATAGTTTGTGCACTGTTTTTTTGTTGAAGCGCTGTATGAATTCTTTGGACGAATGCCACCGCATGTTTCCCGTCACCATGCAGACAAATAGTTTGAGCAGTAATTGGAATGGTTGTACCATTTACACTCGTTACTGTTCCTGCCATCATCTGCATCGCTTGTGCAATGGCCTTGTCCTCGTCTTCGATCAGGGCATTGGGTTGCGAACGAGGTGTCAGGCTTCCGTCATCCTGGTAAGTTCTGTCTGCAAACACTTCACTCATTGTTTTCAAACCAATTGCTTTTGCTTCGGAGATCAAATAACTTCCGCTTAACCCATACAGCACCAATGCTTCGTTATAATCTTTGATGCTTTGTGCTATAGTAGCAGCCATGGCTTTATCCTTTGCAGCCATATTGTATAAAGCGCCATGTGGCTTTACATGATGCAGCGGAACACCAAGTTCCTTAGCAACAAGATCTACTTTAATAATTTGCTCCAGCACAATCGCATACAGTTTATCTGGTGGTAATTGCTTTTCCTTTCTCCCAAAGTTTTCACGGTCATGAAAAGAAGGGTGGGCACCTACAAGCACACCGTGTTGTTTGGCCAATGCCATAGTATGTCTGATGATAGCACCGCTACCCACATGAAAACCACAGGCAATATTGGCCGATGTAATAAAGGGCATGATCAGGGCATCGTTCGGCATGCCTTCACCCATATCACAGTTAAGGTCAATTCGTAGTTTCATAATCAATCAAATCGCTAAAGCAATTCTTCAAGTCTGAATTTACAGGCAATTTGTAACCCGCGTAAATTTTTTTGCTGCGCTACTAATTTTTCTTCTGCTGTTGCACCATCCGTTACTTTAAACTGAATGGTATTGTTCGTATTTTTTTGTGCGAGTAAGGAAAGATCAGCAGTAATAACATGTGCTACTTTAGGATAACCACCCGTCGTTTGATGATCAGCCATGAGGATAATAAGTTGTCCGTTTGGTAAGGCTTGAATGGTTCCAAAATTTACAGCCGATGAAAGCAAAGATGAATGTTGCTTAAATTCCAGCGCAGGACCTTGCAACCGGTAGCCCATTCGATCGGCATCATTGGTAATTTGAAAAAAAGAATGTTGAAATTGATGTTGTGCTTCTTCAGTTAAAAGATGCCACTCGCTGCCGTAAACAACCTGTAATTTATTTCTTTTTTCAAGGGCATCATTTGCTTTCCAGGGCAACAAAGCAAACGCAACGTTCTGTAACAAATGCTCAACTTTATATTGATTAATAAAGGGAATAACATCCTCTTTCTGCAATCGCCTTCCTTCAAAACCACCAACTGCTATTTTTAAATTCGTACTGCTGCTATTCAACCAACTTTCTACTTGTAATGAATGAAGCAGTGACAAATAACACCTGGTGCCTTTCAAAAACTTTACAAACTGCAGCATACTTCCTTTTGCAACCACAACCGGATGGTTCAATGGAATAGCAACGCCGTTGATGCGGGGCGAAAAATCAGCACCGGTTATGGCAATGATCGTTGCTTGTTCAAAACAAATTTGCGCTGCAGGAAATTGCATTTCAATTACTGCTTCGCTCAATGCTTTTCCTAATAAAGCATTCGCAAGACCTGCAGCATACACATCCATGGCACCATTGGTATTGATGCCAAGGTGTTGGTAGCCCCATCTGCCACCATCTTGTATGGTATCAAGCAGTCCTGCTTTGATAATGCACAAACTCATCTTCTGTTATTGAATAAAACTGTACTTCATCACCCGGGCTAAAAAGCACCGGATCTGTTTGGTGTTGATTAAATAATGTTAGTGGTGTTCTGCCAATGATCTGCCAACCACCCGGCGAAGTTGTTGGATAAATGCCTGTTTGCTTTCCGGCAATGCCTACAGATCCTGCTGCAACATGTGTTCGGGGTTGCTCTCTTCGTGGCATTGCTATCCTTTCATCTACTTCACCCATGTATGGAAACCCTGGTAAAAAGCCGATCAGGTATACACGGTATGTCTTGCTCATATGTAACCGGATCACTTCTTCAACCGAAATGTTTTTACTCTTTGCGAGTTCCTCAATATCTGGTGCAAAACTGCGTTCATAACAAACAGGCACTTTCATCAAACGCTTTTCTGTTTGCAGGGCCTCTTCTTCCATACGCAGGTTTTCAATGCCCAATACCATGGTTTCAAAAGCTGTTTGCAATGGATAGTGCTGCCGCAAATAAGGCACATCATAATACACAGTAAGCGAACTATAAGCTGGAAGCAAATCGACAACAAACGGATACGCCTTGCTTTTTAGTTGCCGGAAGAGCCTTAGCACTTTTTCATTTAGTTCTTCATTCAGCACATGTCCAAATTCTATAGTCAATGCACGATCGCCTAATGGGAAAATGGAATATGGGTGAAAGGTGTGCATTTGAAAACGAAATGTACCAAACTTGTAGCAGGGTACAATAAAAAAGCACAAGGGACTCTTGTGCTTTACTAATTGATCGATCTATTTAATTAAAACTGGGAGTAGATAAAAGAACCGCTGCTCTCCTGGCTCAGGATGAGCAAAATGAGCATGAAAGCCCAGATACTTCCAAACAACCACCACTTCATTTTTTGCGCTACCTGAAAGGCCGATGTGTTGCGCATGAACCAATGAGTTAAAAACATTAGGCTTACAATAACAGCTACCTTAATGATGTTGATCGTTGGTAAAACAGCAGCCGCATCGTTTCGTACGGGTCCAAACATCGATTGCAGCATGCGCCACGCCGCATGAAAATCTTGTGCACGAAAGAACACCCACGTTACATTGATTAGCAAGAACGTAAGCAGGGCATTCAAAAATTCTTTGAACGCTTTGTTTTGTAAAAAAGCAGGAGCAAAAGATTGTTGTATAATAGGAACCGTTTCTACCGCAGGCATCAGGCTTGGTTCTTCTGGCGATGGTGTTTCGTTAGCAGAAATGGGCCGCTTGCGAAACAGTCATTCAATAGAAAGATAAATACCATGCAAAGCACCCCATGCTACAAAGGTCCAACTGGCGCCATGCCACAAACCACCCAGCAGCATTGTGATCATTAAGTTCACATGCGTTCTTAGTTCGTCTTTTCGGTTGCCCCCAAGCGGGATATATAAATAATCTCGCAGCCATGCCGAAAGCGTAATATGCCATCTTCTCCAAAAGTCGGAAAAGCCAACAGCTGCATACGGAAATTTAAAGTTTTGCGGGAGCCAAAAACCAAGACACATGGCTACACCAATCGCACAGGTGGAGTAACCTGCAAAGTCAAAAAAGATTTGTCCCGAAAAAGCAAGCACACCCATCCAGGAATCGAGCTTCGATACAAAAACAGGATTATTAAAAACACTATCGGCGGAACCGGACAAAGAGGCGTCGGCCAATACTACTTTCATAAACAAACCAAGCGACAACAGGAACAAAACCTGTATCATTTCATTTTTATTCGCAGCTTTAGGTGCTAAGAATTGCGTCGCCATTTGCGGCGGACGCACAATAGGACCCGCTACTAAATGCGGAAAAAAAGTAACGAACAACGAAAAGTCAAGGAACGATTTGATCGGCTTGCTTTTTTATACATGTCAATGGTATAGCA
>PSMG01000021.1:0-43169 GCA_040290035.1 Chitinophagaceae bacterium | reverse complement strand
GAATACACCGGGGAATTTCCCCAAAGGGCTTATTTCTGGTTACAGAAATTCATAGGATTTGGGGAAGATTGTTGCTTCAATAATTGTTTTACAAGCACAAGCGCTGCATCTTTGAGCTATCAAAATATCCGAAGAACCAAGACAAAAATCCGAGTATCCAGAAAAACAAAAATCCAAATCCAAAGTAAAACCAAACTCTACATCCAATCTAATGAAAGTCCGACAGGAGTCCGATCCGAAGAAAACAAAAAGAGAGGTTAACTACTCTAAATACGCCTGAACAGATTTCGCTCCCTCGCTTTGCGGGGGAGTTTTGTTTTTAGAACTGAGATTTTCAAGATTTAATGATTGACAGGAAATAAAACGAGTCTTCATAAAATGAAGACTCGTTTACTATAATGAATGTATTTAGGTTCTTCTAAATCTTCTTATGTTATGTAAATCCTAGTTCTTATTAGCAACAGCTTTGTTTACTAACTCAGCAGCTTCGCTTAGAAGAATAGCAGACTGCACTTTCAACCCGCTTTCATCGATCAATTTTTTGGCTTCTTCTGCATTGGTACCCTGCAAACGAACGATGATTGGTATATTAATATTACCAATGTTCTTGTACGCATCAATAACACCTTGTGCCACACGGTCGCAACGAACAATACCACCGAAAATATTGATCAATATGGCTTTTACTTTCGGGTCTTTCATAATAATTCGGAAACCAGCTTCTACTGTTTGTGCATTAGCAGTACCACCAACATCCAAAAAGTTAGCAGGTTCACCGCCACTTAATTTAATCATATCCATAGTAGCCATGGCTAAGCCGGCACCATTTACCATGCAACCTACGTTACCATCCAATTTCACAAAGTTCAAATTATATTTACCAGCTTCTACTTCTGTCGGATCTTCTTCGCTTACATCACGTAAAACTTGTAAATCTGGATGGCGCATCAATGCATTGTCATCCAAATTCAATTTGCAATCCACAGCCACAATTTTATCATCTGCAGCTTTGAACAACGGGTTAATCTCCAGCATCGAAGCGTCTAAGCCAACGTATGCATTGTATAGATTGGTAACAAACTTCACCATATTCTTGAAAGCATCACCTTTCAAACCTAAATTGAAAGCGATTTTTCTTGCCTGGTAGCCTTGTAAGCTACAGCCGGGGAAAACCCATTCTTTGAAAATTTTCTCAGGCGTTTTGTGTGCCACTTCTTCAATATCCATACCGCCTTCAGTGCTGTACATGATTACGTTCTGGCTTTTTACACGATCAAGTAAAATAGATAAGTAAAACTCTTTCCGGTCGCTGGCGCCATCGTAGTACATATCCTGCGCAATCAAAATCTTGTTTACAACCTTACCCGCTTCACCAGTTTGAATAGTTACCAAAGTACCGCCTAAGATCTTTTGCGAAACATCCATGGCTTCTTCCATGTTTTTCACCACTTTTACTCCATTGATGCCAGTCTCACGAACCTTGCCTTTACCGCGACCGCCTGCATGTATCTGTGCTTTGATCACAGCGAACGGGCTGCCATAGGTTGTTTTTATTTGGCGGTAAGCTTCTTCTGCTTCATGTGGTGTGGCTGCTGCAAATCCTTCCTGCACAGGTACTCCATATTTTTTCAATAATTCTTTTGCCTGGTATTCGTGCAAATTCATGATGGTAAATTTGCGGCAAAGATAAGGGAGAGAAAAGCACAAAGCGATGCGCCTTTATTCACTACCTTAGTAACAATCTTTGTTTTCATGAGACTATTTTACTTTTTATTTTCCCTACCACTGCTTTCCGCTGCTCAAACCTTTTCAACAGAAGAGATCAACCGTTTTAGCCAACAAGCGCAGCGGGTGACCGTTATACAGGACGATTGGGGCATTCCGCATATTTATGGAAAATCAGATGCCGATGCTGTGTTCGGATTAATGTATGTGCAGTGTGAGCAAAACTTTCTGAGGGTCGAAGAGAATCACCTCGAACTGTTTGGCCGCTTATCAGAAGTGTATGGAAAAGAAAGGCTGTATGAAGACTTACAAATGCGATTGATCTATGATACCAGTGCCGCAAAAAAGGATTATGCCAAAAGCCCCGAATGGTTTAAAAAATTGATGAATGCTTATGCAGATGGCATTAACTATTACTTGTACAAACATCCCAAAGTAAAGACGTTAGCACTGACACGTTTTGAACCATGGTTTGCGCTGATGCGTACCAACGGAAGTATTTCTTCTACACAAACCGGCGGTGCTACCATCAACGACTTGATGAATTTATACAAGGCAGAAGGTGTGCCCACATCATACGCAAAACCAGCAATTCCCTCTTACGAATTAGATCCAATAGGCTCTAATGGTTTTGCGCTGGCACCTTCAAAAACAAAAAACAGAAACAGTATCATCTATATCAATCCGCATACAACTTTTTTCTATCGCACCGAAGTGCAAATGGTAAGCGATGAAGGCCTCAATACTTATGGTGCCGTTACCTGGGGAACTTTTTTTGTGTTCCAGGGCTTTAATGAACACTGTGGATGGGTGCATACAACGAGCTATGCAGATGTAGCTGATTTATATCGGGAGAAAATTGAAAAAAGTGGCAACAACATTTTTTCTGTGTATGACGGAAAGCGGCTACCAATTCAATCGAAACAAATTGCAATTAGTTACAAAGCAGACAATGAATTGCGGAACCAAAATTTCACTACTTATTATACCAATCATGGACCTGTGATGGGTATGCGCAACGGCGAGTGGTTGAGCTTGCGTGAGAACAACCGTTCCTTAAATGCTTTGATGCAATCCTGGTTGCGTACAAAGGCGAAAGGTTTCGAAGATTTTAGAAAAGTAATGGACATTCGTTCGAACAGTTCGGATAACACCGTGTTTGCAGACGATAAGGGAAATATAGCCTACTGGCATGGCAATTTTATTCCTAAGCGCAACAAGGATTTAAATTATACCCAACCATTGGATGGTAGCACTTCGGCAACCGATTGGAAGGGCCTGCATACGTTGGACGAAATGGTGCATGTGTACAACCCAAAAACAGGATTTATTGAAAACTGTAATTCCACACCGTTTACTGTTTCAGGTGACGCATCTCCGAAGAAAAAGAATTATCCTTATTACATGGCACCAGATGGCCAGAATGGCCGTGCTATAAATGCTGTGCGACTGTTAAATGCAGCAAAGGATGTGACAATTGATAAAATGATCGCAAACATTGGCTACAATCGCTACCTGTCTGCTTTCGAATTTTTACTGCCGCCGTTGTTTGAAGCGTATAATGCATTGCAGACAAACGATGCTCTCAAACAATCTTTGCAAACGCCTATACACTTTCTTCACGTTTGGGATAAGAATGCAGCATCGTCATCGGTTGCCACTACATTAGCGATTGAATGGGCGCAAAAATTAGTAGCGAAAATTCCACCAGCGCAAACACAGGAAGCAGCCAGTAATGCTGTGGCACAATTTGAATCTATGACTAAGACACCCGCTGCCGAAAAACTGAATGCACTTGCAGATGTGCTAAAAGATTTGGAAAAGAATTTTGGAACATGGCAGGTAGCTTGGGGCGATATGAATCGTTATCAACGTACTACGGATGGCGTGTTTGATGATAGTAAACCAAGTTTGCCTGTAAGCTTAGGGCCGGGCACCTGGGGTTCTATTCCGTCTTTTGCCAGTAGAAGAATAGGTACAAAAAAACGTTACGGTGTTTCAGGAAACAGCTTTATTGCTGCAGTTGAGTTTGGAAAACGTTTGAAAGCAAAAACTATTTTAGTGAGTGGCGAATCATTCGATCCGGGTAATAAACATTTTAATGACCAGGCCGAAGGTTATATAGAAGGCAAGTTTAAAAACATTTATTTCTACAAAGAAGATGTGCTGAAGCATGTGGAGCGAACTTATCATCCGGGAGAGTGATCATGAAGTATTTTGTTTTCATCCTATTTGCACTTATTTCGTGTACTACAGTTAAAGTTACTGCCCCACCACGAACCTCTTTTACCACTGGAACTAACTTTTATAAAACAGCCTTTCCGTTTAGATGGCAACAGAGAGATTCAGCCGTATTAACAGAAGTTTTTCAAGGCAATATCCCTTCTTTTCTAAAAAGATTTGTTCCCATTGATGTGCAAATCACAGATTCAGCAACAAGTAAAATCATTAAAGCAACTTATTACGTTGCACCCGATTATTTAAGTGTTGGAACAGATGATGATTGGGCTCGCATCAACATTACCCCTAAAGCTGCGCAGAAAATTGCTGATGGTTTTCATTGCTTTTTACCTACCAAAAAAATGGTTGATGATATTTATGCAGCTGCAACAGTGAAATTGGAACCGGTGCCCATGTATGCTTTTCGCGACAGCACCCCAACCATGTACCAGCATCATTTAATTATAGAAGGACAACGAAAAGGAAGAAAAGGATTGATTGCCGGTATTAAAAAAGATGTCGTCATTAGTGGTAAATTAGTTCATGATGGAAAGCCAGATAGGGTAGCTATTTATGGCTGGCATCTACCAGATGGCAAATCTATTCAGCCATTATACACCGGTCATATTTTCTGGTGGGTAGATTATAGTCAAGGCATTCGGCTGGTGTATGAAAAAATAAAAGTGAAGGGGAATTGGATGTATTATGTTGATGTGTTGAAAGATCCTGTGTTAAAGCGCTTACTGTGCAATGAAGAATATTGCGATTGCTACCGCTACAGTTACTAACCAGTGACTGTTAAAGCAAGCATCTGCGAAATCAGCAATAATCATTGCAATCTGCGATTATTTTCACATTTGCACATTGGTCACAAACCTATCTTTGCCTCGATGAATACGTTTGAGAAACTAACAGAAGCTACGGAGTTTTTGAAACCGTATGCTGATCAATCACCTAAGATTGGAGTTATACTAGGTAGTGGCCTGGGCAATTTTGTGAATGAAATTGTCATACACAAAGAAGTATCGTACAAAGACATTCCGCATTTTTCGGTTTCAACTGTGCAAGGCCATTCGGGCAAGCTGCTTTTTGGAAGCATAGGTGACAAGCCTATCATTGCGATGGCCGGTCGTTTTCATTTTTACGAAGGCTACACACCTGAAGAAGTGATTTTCCCTATTCGTGTGATGAAGTTTTTAGGAGTTGAAACTGTGTTGATTTCAAATGCCGCAGGTGGTGTTAATCCATCATTTAAAGTAGGTGATCTAATGATCATCAATGATCACATTTCGTTTGCCACCAAAAATCCATTGCTGGGTAAAAACGACGATCAGCTAGGGCCACGCTTTCCGGATATGAGCGAACCCTATAAAAAAGAGTTGATCAATAAAGCAAAAGAAATTGCACAACGTTTATCCATCAATTTGCGGGAAGGCGTATATTTCGGTGTTACAGGTCCTACTTTTGAGACCCGTGCCGAATATAAAATGGTGCATGTGTTAGGCGGCGATGCAGTAGGCATGAGCACGGTGCAGGAAGTAATTGCTGCAGTGCATATGGGCATGAATGTGTTTGCCATGAGCGTGATTACCGACATCGGCATTCGTGATGAAGAAAATGTGATTACACACGACGAAGTACTTCAGGCTGCTAAAGAAGCCGAGCCTAAGTTTTCTGCTATGTTCCGTGAAATGGTGATTGCTATCTAAATTGAATGGTGTTGCGAAAAATTTTCCTTTTACTGCTCCTGTTTTCTATTGGCAAATCGCTGTCCGCTCAACGCATATTGACCAATGCGGCCAATGGCAATTTGCCGGGGTTAGGGCAGGGCAGAAGTGGAAGTCCAACAGGTAATGATAGTTTAAAACACCGAACAGGCTTAGAAGATAGCATTACTATCAGTTATCGATTCTTAGATTCTGCACGGCGCTATAAAATCGATTCATCAATTAATGAATACACCATTCGTTTTCCCATACCTTCTAAATATCTCTATTTAGGTAATGTGGGAACGGCTGCAAAGTCTATTTTATTTGCGCCATCCACGAACGTTGGTTTCGATCCAGGCTTTCATGCATTTGATATTTATAAATGGCGATTAGACCGAGTACGTTTTTTTAATACAACACGGCCTTATTCGGAGCTCTCCTATACATTAGGTAGTCAATCACAACAGATCATTGAAATCACGCATACGCAAAATATCAAGCCTTATTGGAATTTTGCATTTCAATATCGCCTGATCAATGCACCGGGGTTTTTTAAGAATCAAAAAACCAATCACAATAATTATTTGCTCACTTCGTGGTATGAATCACCTAACAAGCGGTACAACAATTATTTTGTGGTGTTGCAAAATAAATTACAGGCGAGTGAGAACGGAGGCATACGAACTGATCAGGATTATCTCAATAATCCAATCTATAGCGATCGCTTTGGCGTGCCTACAAAACTAGGAGAGCAATCAGGAAGGAGCCGTGACTTCTTCAATACAAAGTTGGATATTGGTAACCTATATCGGGAATTTAATATGCTGCTTCGTCAGCAATATGATTTCGGAAGAAAAGATTCGATTGTAACAGACTCAACCGTCATTCCTTTGTTCTACCCACGTGTCCGTTTTGAACATACTTTCAATTACGGAAAATATAGTTATGAGTACAGAGATGTTTTGGCAGATACAACAGGAGTCGATACCAGCTTTTATAGAAAGACCTACAATTTTAAACCTAATACAACACAGTTGATCTTCAGGGATGAATGGAAAGAAGTAACAAACGATTTTTCTATTTATCAATTTCCCGATGCTAACAATTTGCAGCAGTTTATAAAGCTGGGTGCAAGCCTTCAATTACTAAACGGAACTTTTTATCGAACGCAAGGCCGTTATAAAGGTGAAATCTCTGAGCACAACACTATGGGTCATGCAGAATATCGAAATCGTTCCAAAAATCAGAAGTGGGATATTCTTGCTTTTGGTAAACTTTACTTCACAGGTTATAATGCTGGCGACTATCATGCTTATGGTAGTTTGCAGCGACTAATCGGAAGTAAGTCAGGCAGCCTGAAAGTAGGTTTTGAAAATGTTAATCGTACGCCTTCGTTTATTTACAATACGGGTAGTGCATTTTATTTAGATAATCCAAAATCATTTACCAAAGAAAATACGGCACACATATTTGCCGCTATTGCTAATCCGGCTTTGCGTCTGCAATTAACAGGCGATTATTATTTGATAAGCAATTATACATATATCAACAAGTATTTTATACTGCAACAAGAGGCAGCTTTATTTAACGTACTACGTGTGGGTGCTTTAAAAACTATTCGTTTAGGTAAATATTTGAACTGGTATGCCGAAGGTTACCTGCAACAAAAAACTGGTGGTGCTCAACTGAATATTCCATTGTTGTACACACGTAACAGGATCATGTACGAAGGTAAATTAGGCTTCAAAAATTTGAATATTGCCTTTGGCTCTGAGATCAGGTATCATACACCGTATAAACCTGATAATTACTCACCTGTATTAGGGCAGTTTGCCTATCAAAATGATACAACCATAGCCAATCGTTCACAAGTAGATGCGTTCATTAATTTCCGTATCCAGGGCTTCCGTTTTTTCTTGCGGGCAGAAAATTTAAACTCGATTGACTTTGCCAACGGTTTCGGATTTACTAAAAATAACCTTGCTGCACCGGATTATCCTTATCCGGGTATGGTTCTTCGGTTGAGTATTTACTGGAGTTTTGTAAATTGATTAGCGTGAGCTTTTGCTAGCTAATCATCTCATCTTCCTTGCGACGCTTGATCCAACTGTGTAATTCTGCACATTGCCCAATAGCATTGCCGAACGTACAAGAGTGCGACGCAACAGAAGCTTAATAGTAGCAATGCAGATGATTACGTAAAAATATTTTACAAATCAAACTTAATGCCTTGTGCTAATGGAAGCTTGGTGCTATAGTTAATGGTATTAGTTTGACGACGCATATAAATACGCCATGCATCGCTGCCACTTTCTCTACCACCGCCTGTTTCTTTTTCACCACCAAAAGCACCGCCAATTTCGGCGCCAGATGTTCCAATGTTTACATTGGCAATACCACAATCAGAGCCTGCAGATGAAAGGAATGTTTCAGCTTCACGCAGATTCAAGGTCATGATTGAAGAAGACAAGCCTTGCGGCACGCGATTTTGAATAGCAATGGCTTCTTCTAACGTTTTGTACTTAAGTAAATATAAGATGGGTGCAAATGTTTCGTGTTGTACTATTTCAAAATGAGGTTGTGCTTCAGCAACGCAAGGTTTTACATAGCAACCGCTTTCATAACCTGCGCCTTCCAATAGCCCACCCTCTACTACAAAGTTTCCACCTTCTTGTTTGCATTTTTCAATGGCTTGCAAATACATTTCTACAGCGCCTTTATCAATCAACGGCCCAACATGATTTTTTTCGTCTAATGGATTGCCAATAAGCAATTGCTTATAAGCACTTACTAATCGGTTTTTGAATTCTTCGTAAATATCTTCATGAATGATCAGACGACGGGTAGTTGTGCAACGTTGTCCGGCTGTTCCCACCGCACCAAATACAGATCCTACAATTGCCACTTCCAAGTCTGCATCTTTTGAAATGATAATGGCATTATTGCCACCTAACTCTAACAATGATCTTCCTAACCGTGCACCAACAGCCGCACTAACTGCTTTACCCATGCGTGTTGATCCCGTCGCAGAAACAAGCGGAATACGCGTATCGTTCGACATTCGTTCGCCTAAATCACGTTCGCCAATCAGTAAGCCACTAACACCTTCGGGTACACCATTCTTTGCAAACACTTCAGCAATTATTTTTTGACAAGCAATGGCACAAAGTGGTGTTTTCTCAGAAGGTTTCCAAACGCAAACATCACCACAAACCCAGGCCAGTAATGTGTTCCAGCTCCATACGGCCACCGGAAAATTAAAGGCCGAAATAATGCCGACAATTCCCAACGGATGCCATTGTTCATACATGCGATGGCCGGGCCGTTCGCTGTGCATGGTTAAGCCATACAGTTGTCGGGAAAGACCAACAGCAAAATCAGCAATGTCAATCATCTCCTGAACTTCGCCGTAGCCTTCCTGCAAGCTCTTGCCCATCTCATAAGAAACCAATTTGCCTAGTGGCTCTTTGTATTTGCGCAGTTCTTCGCCTACCTGACGTACTACATCACCGCGTTTTGGCGAAGGCCACATGCGCCATTCTAAAAAAGCAGTCTCTGCTTTTTTAATCACTTCTTCATATGCAGCTTCATTGCATGCTGTAACAGATGCAATTTTAGTTCCGTCGACCGGAGTGAAAGAATCTATTTGATTCCCGGTAGTTTTGATCCAATTCTTTCCTGTAGATGCGCCCCCATTTATTTGTTCAATGCCTAATTGCTTTAGTACATCTTGCATGATGAATTTTTTATAAAGTTACACGAGCACCCCATTGCCACCAACGCATTGGCATTGGCGTACCTAATAGATCGCTGTAATTGCGGTTGAATAGATTATCAACCTGTGTAAAAATGCCGAATTTATTTTTAATGATATTGTATTCTGCTTTAGCATTTAATACAAAATAGTCTTGCGTTACTTCCGTTTTAATGGTACTCGAGGCTTGATATCCTCTTAATTTATACAAACCATTAACGCTAACATTGAATCTTGAAGAAGCATAATTCATAGAAAAATTAGTCAGGAGTTTGGCATGTGATAAAATGTAGAATGATGGATTAGGTTCACTGCTTTTTGTATCTAACCATAAAAAACCAAGAGACGAATACAGGTTTGCATTTGGTGAAAGCTTTTTGCTGTATTGAATATCGGTTTCCAGACCGCTTGTTGTTACGCTGGAAATATTTTTTGCCAATGCATACCTGCCTGTAGGAATCAGATTGTCTTTGCGTGGCATTGCATTATAAGAGGTAATTACATAATCAATCAATTCATGATGATTACGCTGGAAACCGGTAATCGAAATTTTTAGTGATCGGTTCAAAAAATAATCAACGCCTGCTTCATAACTAAAAGAACGTTCCGCTGTAAGATCTGGGTTCCCGATGCGGCCGCCACTTGCCACAATCGGTTTGTTATAATTATTGAATCGTTCTGTGAAGTCGGCTTCTCGAATAGTTTTGCCAGCACTTGCTCTTAATTGCAGTGCTGTTGTTTTGTAAGAAAGATTCAGTTGAGGTACTAACTCTGTTCCACCTCTTTCATTCCAGTCAATTCGCAATGCAGGATTGATAAAAAAGTTTGTTCCAATTGCTTGGTTTAAGATCATAAATGCTGCAGCTTGTGCTATGCTGTGGTCGCCACGATCATTCGAAGTAATCGAACGGTTTTGAAATTGCAAACCGCTGGTGAGTGATGTAGAAGTGCTAAACTGGTGATCATAAACTGCCAACGTCTGCACCAACTTGCTCTTATTATCGTTGGGTAAGGAAAGATTGTTGTACAAATAATAATCTTCTGCAGCTTTGTAACCAACACTAAAGGAGAATTTATTTTTATCTTTTTGATAAGAGAGCTGCAATTGATTCCAAAATGTTTTCACTTGTTCCCATGCTGTATCCGAAACAAACGTTGTGTAATAATTTTGTGCTGAAAATTTGCGATCATCATAAGACGTACGAAAAGCAAGCTGCCAATTGTTATTTAGCCAATGGCTAATAGAGGCGGAGCCGGTGTGCAAATGAAAAAAGCCACGTGTACCTCTTTGTAGTTGACCATCTGCATTGTTGGATAAAACACCAGCACTAACAGCAGTTTTGCCGTTGCAATAAAAACCACCTGTATTCAAATTAAACAAACCAAATTCTCCGGCAGATACTTGTGCTAGTAAATTTTTTACTGAAATGTCTTTTTTAGTAGCGAATGATTTGGTAACTATATTGATGACACCTCCAACTGCTTCCGTGCCATACACAGCAGAGGCAGAGCCTTTTAATACTTCAATGCGATCAATTTCAGCAGGTGCGATAGGAATATAACTATTAAAATGGCCTGTCAATGGATCATTGATTCTGATGCCATCCATAATGACTAAAACTTGCTGAAAGGTGCCGCCTCGAATAACAAAATCACTTTGTGACCCCATAGGTCCACGAGCTTGAACTTCTAATCCAGGCAGGTAACGCAACAGTTCGTCTATAGAATTTACCGGCAGGTTTTGCATCTGCTTTCCTTCAATCACTAAAATATTTCTACCGGTCTTTGAGGCGTTGATTGGGTTAAGAGTTGATGTAACAGTTACGGGGTCTAACGAAACTTCTTTTTCCTGGGCTTGTGCAATAGTAGTACTGAATATTACTCCGCACAAAAGCAATCGTTTAAGGCTCATCGTTTCAAATTTGCCGCAAATATAGAAGAATAGTTGTTTGGTGTTTTGGGTGTTGAGTTTTATGTAGCCTATTTGTAAAATTATTTACACCCGAATAAACATTAGTGCTATTAATAGGATTCATTGTCAGTTGGGAAAGATTTGTTCTTTACATCATCGATGTAATTCTTTACTGCACCGGTAATTTGTTCGTGCAAGTTTAAATATTGACGTAAAAAACGTGGCTTGAATTCAGTATTGATGCCCAACATATCATGCATCACCAATACTTGTCCATCGCAATGTTTTCCGGCGCCAATGCCAATGGTCGGTATGTGTAAACTTTCTGAAACTTCTTTTGCTAGCACCGCAGGAATTTTTTCCAACACCAAAGCAAAACAGCCAACTTCTTCTATCAGCTTCGCATCACGTTTTAATTTAGCTGCTTCTGCTTCTTCCTTTGCACGAACATTATAAGTTCCGAATTTATAAATAGATTGAGGCGTTAGACCCAGATGTGCCATTACTGGAATGCCGGCCGAAATAATACGTTTTACCGAATCAATAATTTCTTCGCCGCCTTCCATTTTTACAGCATGCGCACCGGTTTCTTTCATGATGCGTATAGCTGAAGCCAATGCTATATCTCCGTTGGATTGATAAGAACCAAAAGGCATATCAACTACGACCAAACATCTTTTCACACCACGAATAACAGACGTTGCATGATAGATCATTTGATCAAGAGTGATAGGCAAAGTTGTTTCATGACCAGCCATTACATTTGATGCAGAATCGCCAACCAAAAGCACATCAATACCAGCCGCATCAAAAATGCCAGCAAAAGAAAAATCATAAGCGGTGAGCATTGAAATCTTTTGACCCGATGCTTTCATTTTTTGCAGCGTGTTCGTGGTTATTCTTTTGGCGTCAATTGTATTAGTGCTCATGCAGAAAATTTGCTGCAAGTTATAACTTCTGTTTTAGTAATTATTCTTTCTAAATTTTAGCTAATTCCCTTAATGTTATTGCTTCTCAAAACTTTCTTAAATCCTTGTCCAGCAACAATTTCAACCAGCCATTTGCAGTTTAGGTTGTTTCAATCTTCATTTTATTTCAACAACAAACATTCTTTATGCGATCTATGAAGCAACGCTTTTTGTTAGCTTCTTTTGTGGGTTTGGTGTGTTTTGCATCGTGTAAAAAAGCAGATACATCTACTGGCAACATTACGCCGCCAAGTACCGGTACAGGAACCGTAACACCTAATTTAAAAGATTCTGTCCTGGCTTATTCCCGTGATATTTACTTGTGGTACAATCAAATTCCTGCTACGTTTAATGCACAGAGTTATTCCCATTTAAGTGGTATCATGACTGGCATTCGCCAGTATAGCTCAGAGCAAGGATTTACGCAGCCTGTTGATCGTTGGAGCTTTGCTATCAAACAACAGGAATGGGATAATGTTAGTTCTGGTGTTAGCGGCGATTTTGGTTTGGAAGTATTCTTCAAAGCAGAAGGAGATTTACGTGTAAAGTTGGTGGAACGTGACTCGGCTGCAGGCAGAGCCGGCATTAAACGTGGATAGCGTATTATAAAAATCAATGGCAACGATAATATCACTACCAGCAATGCCAATTCAATTGTGCAAAGTTTTTATCAAAGCGCTAATACCAGTTTCATTTTTCTAAAACCAGATAATAGCGCAACCACTATAAATCTAAATGCAGCAAGCTATCAATCGTATCCGGTGATCCTGGATTCTGTTTATTCGGTAGGTGGAAAAAAGTTTGGTTATTTTTCGTTCAATTCGTTTTTAGGTGATACAACGGAAATCTATAATGAATTCTCACGCATCTTTAATCGCTTTGCTGCAGCTAATATCGATGACGTCGTAGTTGATCTTCGTTACAATGGCGGTGGTTACGTTTCTGTGTCTGAGAAACTGGCGAACTACTTAGCGTCTTCATCTGCTAATGGCGGCTTAATGATGGCTCAGAAATATAATGACAAATACACGCAGTATAACTCTGTTTCTTACTTTAGGAAATTAGGTTTTTTGAATTTGAGTCGAATTTTCTTTATCGTAAGCAACAGTACTGCATCAGCCAGCGAACTGTTGATCAACAATCTTCGTCCGTATATGCATGTAGAATTGGTTGGCCCATCAAAAACGTATGGCAAGCCGGTTGGTTGCTTCCCAATACCGGTAGGTGATTGGTATATTTTTCCGGTTTCGTTCCGAACAACCAATAAGAATAACGAAGGCAATTACTTCAATGGTCTTGCAATCAATAACCAGGTGGCAGATGGATTGGATAAAAACTGGGGCGATTTATCAGAATCGGCATTTGCAAGCACTGTCAACTATATAGTGAACGGCGCTTTCAGCAGAACGCAATCAAGAGGTTTTGGTAAAAAAATAGCGCCTGCCCCGGCTGCCAGGCCCAAGGCGATGCCTCTTGTCCAAACATTTTTCTTTGAACCAATGCCACTTAAACTATAATAAACCGAATTGGCCAAAATGTCTCCTGCCATTGTCCATTTAAATAAATTTTCAGTGCTCAATCTTTCGTTAGCTACCCTTTTTAACAGCTTCGAAAGTGCATTCATTCCCAGTAGGTCCATGCGGGGGGTGGGCATCGGGATCTATTCTTTTTATTGTTTCGTGAATGAGTGTTAGGACTAATGCACCTGCAACACCACCTTCTATTGCTGTGATTGTTTTCATAACCGAGTTTTCAGTAATGAAAAAAATACAATGCCAGCAAGGTGTAAAAACAAAAGGGGCTTTTGCTATAGCAGTACTATAACAAAAGCCAGCACTTATAAGGTAAGTGGATTAACGATTGTTTTCCTTGGTTTTATGGCAAATAATTTCCACAGAAAAGCTAAATGCTAATGCAAAGGCGATGGTTTCCCAAATGGATTGCTTGCTCACACACGACATAATCATCATCACCAGGCAAAACAAACTCACCATTACTGTTAATGCATTCTTCTCAGATAAATACTTTTTCATGACAGAGGATTTTACACGGGGCTTATCAACAGCTGCAAATGTAGCACAGAAGCTGGCTGCAGACTTTTTTGTATCGACGAAAAGGGTAGAACTATCGTTCAAAAATTGTTAAGAATAAGGGCAAGAAAAATCCTCCGTCAGCGGGAGGATTTTTTTTATCAGGCGTTTGACAATTCTTTGTTTTTGTACGGACGCCTTATATTCTTCTTAGGTATTGGATACTATTTTAAAGAAGTTGACTGATAATGGATTTTATCCGTTTGGTTTTTCAAGTATTGGATAATGACCTTAGGACGACTTTTGTTTTTCAGGTATTGGATCGGATTGATGTTTGATCAATCAACTTCTGATACAAAAGTACGCCGACGCAAAATGCTGGACAATGGCATTTTTGCCCTATTTTTTTATTATGGTTTTTACTTAAAATAAAAATAGACGCTTCGAAGCATTACGAGTTTAGTGTTCGTAAAACTACGTTACTCCCTATGCTGCAGGGTGTTCACTGCTTCTTTTGCGCTCCAACAAGGACTTTGCCTTAAGCTCTATTGAGTAAGTCAAATCATCCAATAAGTTTTTTTCGCTTACATCGGAAACCCATGACCTACCTTCTTTGCGCAGGTTAATTTGTTCTGGAGGCCTTTGATTTCCTTTATAGTTAGTTAAATACGCAGAGCAGTTTCCATCTTCCTTAATCTCTACATCATATTGTGCTAAGGCACCATCATACAACACAACTGCCGTTACTTCCATAGTTTACGTTTTTATTGCTAAAACCAAAGATGATGCCTTAACTATGTGATCGGGTATAAAAATTGGATAGCTTTAAACGTTATAACTGTCACAGCTATGAAAGGAAGGATTTGGCTATTTATTCTATTGATGGGTTTTTGTGTTACAACAAAGGCGCAGCAAACGGATACGCTGGTAAAAAAACTGGATAGTCTTGAAAAACGAAACGACACCACAAAGCAAACCAACAACATTAAGCAAACACGATATAATGATTCTACCAAAATAACACTCAAAAATTATTTTGTTCTTTTAGCAGATGATTTTAAGCAACAAGTCACATCACCTTTTCATTTAAAAAAGAAGGAGTGGTTGTATTTAGGATTGTTTGCTGGCGGTATTGCTGCATTAACCACAGTGGATGAGCCCATTCAACGAAATGCACTGAGCATTCGTAATGCCAATCCAGGGCTTGCCAATTTAAGTGGCTACGTAACAGATTTTGGCGCCATGTACGAAGTGTATACACTAGCTGGGTTAGGAGCGTATGGTTTTTTATTTAAGAATGAAAAAGTTAAAACAACCACTTACTTAGCCACTCAATCATACATTACCGCTGGCGTGTGGATGTACGTGTTCAAGACACTTTCAGGAAGGCAACGTCCAACTTATTATGACCCTAATGCAACAGAGCCTGAGCCTAAGTTCCATGGACCTTTTCAAACGGGAAAAGATGCGTTTGGTAATAAGTTAAACAGCTCCTTTCCTTCAGGTCATACAGCGGCAGCGTTTTCCGCAGCTACAGTGTATGCTATGGAATATAGAGATCGACCTTTGGTGCCAATCATTGCCTATAGTGCTGCGTCGTTAATTGGTTTAAGCAGAATTACTGAAAACAAACACTGGTTGACTGACGTGATAGCTGGAGCTGCTTTAGGATATTTTTGTGGCCGACAGGTGGTTAATAATTACCATCGTTACGCCAAAGTAAAATCACCAGCCAAGAAAACAAGCCTGCAATGGAATCTGAAATATGTTGATGGTGCGGGCATTCAGCCGGGTCTTGTTTATCATTTTTAATTTGCCATAGTGCAACAATTATCTTTGCCACCATGCGAAAAGCATTGATTCAGTTGAACGCGGCTGTGTTTCTTTGGGGCTTCACCGGTGTGTTAGGCAGAGCCATCACTTTAGAAAGTACATTGTTGGTTTGGTGGCGACTATTAATTACGGTTATCAGTTTATGGATTGGTTATGTTTTTTTTAAAAAATTGCAGCGTTTGCCATTACGTTCTGCGGCCATCATTTTCATGATTGGCACTATTCAAGCTTTACATTGGATAAGTTTCTATGCAAGCATTAAATATGCTAATGTCACCATTGCCCTTACTTGTCTTTCCATGACTGCTTTGTTGGCTTCAATTGTGGAGCCGTTAGTTATGCGCAAAAGGTTCGATGCTACAGAAATCTTATTAGGTCTTTTTGCTTTTGTAGGTATTTTGATTATTTACAATACACACCTGCAATTTTCTGCAGGCATTGTTATTGGTTTGATTTCAGCTTTACTCACTGTTTTTGTTTCTGTGTTAAATAAGAAAATCATTGATCGTTACCAACCAGAAACCATTACACTGTATCAATTAACTGGGGGCTTTCTGGGTTTAAGCATTTTATTGCCATTTTATAATTACTTCTTTCCGCCAGTACAAAAATTTCCAACTACACATGATTGGATATGGCTGCTGATCTTAAGTTGGGTATGTACTATTCTAACGTTCTTTTTATACATTCATTCACTTAAAAAGATTTCCGCTTTTACAATGAATCTGACGCTTACGTTGGAGCCTATTTACGGAATTATTTTAGCCTTTGTCATTTTTAAGGAAAATAAATTCTTAAGCAGTTGGTTTTATTTGGGTTTTGCCCTGATTGTTTTAGCTGTTGCATTGCACACATGGCGGTTGTTGAAACCTGCAATGAATCTGCGTTCCAACACTTAACTTTAGCACTCAAGTTTAGTCACCATTTATGAAAAAGATTTTCACTCTTTTGCTCTTGACACCTGTTTATTTATTAGCACAAAAAAAGCCTTTAGATCATACTGTTTACGATAGCTGGCAAAGCATCGGTGAACGCATGATTTCCAATGATGGTAAATGGGTAGTTTATACAATAACACCACAAGAAGGAGATGCCGATATATTCATTCAATCAACTGAGAGTAATTATAAAAGGCAAATTCCTCGTGGTTACAATGCTGTAATTACAGAAGATAGTCGTTATGCAGTTTTTAAAATAAAACCTACCTATAAGCAGACCCGTGATGCCCAAATTAAAAAGAAGAAGCAGGAAGACATGCCCAAAGATTCTATTGCAATAATAGAATTAGGTAAAGATTCTATTTATAAACGGCCGAATATAAAAGGTTACAAAACACCATTAAAAGGTTTTGATTGGATTGCTTATCAAAAAGAAAAAGATCCGGCTACCATAAAACCTGCTAATCTGTCCACGCAGAAAACAGTTGACAGTTTAAAGAGAACTATCGACTCGTTGGCAATGTTAGTAACAGAATTGAAAAATATAAAAGCCGGCAGCAAAGATGTCACAGATGCAGATGACGATCCTTCTGGTGCTGCTGCAGCAAGTGAAGGAAGCGACTTAGTGTTGCGCAATTTATTGAGCGGAAAAGAGAGAGTGTTCAAAAATGTTTCTGAATATTATTTCAATACGTACGGACAAAAACTTGCGATAGAGATTACTAAATCATCAAAGGATTCAAACAGTAAAAACGGAGTGCTGCTTTTTGATTTGGTAAAACAAAAACTAGACACGATTCTCTTAGGCGGAAATGATTTTAGAAATTTTGCTTTCACTGAAGATGGTAACAAACTGGCTTTTGTAGGAGATAGAGACACCACTACAAGCAAAGTGCTTTCAAAAACTTACGGGCTGTATTTATATACAACAGGCGATGATAGTGCGCATTTAATGATAGATAAACATTCGGCCGGAATGGTCGAAGGAATGACGATTAGCGAAAATGGGGCTGTAAGTTTCAGCAAAAGTGGTAAACGTTTGTTCTTTGGAACTATTCCTGTACCCCCTTTGAAAGATACTTCTTTAATCGACATTGATTTAGTGAAGGTAGATATCTGGAACTATAAAGATGATTATCTGCAAACGCAACAATTATTCAACCTGCAGCGTGACCTGAAGAAAAGCTTTTTGGCAATGTATGATTTTGATGCGCAGAATTTACAGCAACTTGGTTCTGAGCATTTCTCAAATATCATTCAAACAGCTGAAGGTGACGGAAGCACATTTATCGCTGTGACTGATACCGGCAGGCGAGTGCAACAGCAGTGGGGCGTTCGTCAATTGGATGTGTATGCGGTAAATGTGACTAATGGAAAGAAAACATTAGTAAAGAAAAATTTAGAAGGTGAAGTTTATCCTTCCTCCACAGGTAAATACATTTTGCTCTATGATAATAAAATCAAAAATTATCTTGCTTGGGATGGAAGCAGTTTAAAGAACATCACTTCAAAAATTAAAGTGCCTCTTTATGACGAAGAGAATGATGTTCCGGATGATCCGAATCCATATGGTATAATGAAGTGGCAGCAGAATGACGATGCTGTATTTATTTACGACAGGTATGGAATCTGGAGAGTTGATCCAAAAGCTATTGCAGCCCCTGAACTAATGATCAGTGGTAGAAATAATAAAGAGACGTACAGGTATATTCAGGTTGATGCAGAGGAAAAGTTCATCAAACCAGAACAAATGCTGGTCTTCCGAAAATTCAACAACACAACCAAATATTCAGGTTTAATTTCGAGTGCATATATAAATAATACTTTCGAAAAAACGGCACCTATAAAAAAAGAAGGAGCGTATACTTTAGGCCAGCCAATAATGGCTAAGAACAAACATATATTTCTTTACACTATTGAATCATTCGGAACGTCACCAGAATTAGATGTTACTAATGTTGTTTCAAATGATGTCGTTCAATCAAAAAGCCTTGCATCAACCAATCCTCAACAATCTCAATACAACTGGCTTATCGCAGAACTCTATAAATGGAAAACCTTTAATGGAAAGGATGCAACCGGAATTTTATACAAACCGGAAAATTTTGATTCAAAGAAGAAATATCCAATGATTATTTACTTCTACGAGAAACTTTCTGATGGCTTGTATAATTACCAGGCACCGTCACCAACACCAAGCCGATTAAACATTCCTTTTTTTGTGAGCCGTGGTTACTTGGTGTTTGCACCAGATATCAGTTATGAAAAAGGGCATCCCGGTAAGAGTGCTTTCAACTATATTGTAAGTGGTGCGCAAGCCTTGTCAAAAAACAGTTGGGTAGATGCAAAGAACATTGGCATACAAGGACAAAGTTGGGGCGGTTACCAGGTTGCTTATTTAATTACCGCTACGCCAATGTTTAAAGCAGCGTGGGCTGGTGCGCCAGTAGTTAATATGTTTTCCGCTTATGGCGGCATTCGTTGGGAAGGTGGTATCAACCGTCAATTTCAATATGAAAGAACGCAGAGCCGTATAGGCGCAACACCATGGCAGCGTCCTGATCTATACATCGAGAATTCGCCCTTCTTTAATTTACAAAAAGTAAAAACGCCATTAGTGATTATGTCCAATGATGCAGATGGTGCAGTGCCTTGGTACCAGGGCATTGAAATGTTTACTGCTATGCGGAGATTAGGCAAGCCTGTTTGGCTACTTAACTATAATGGTGAAGCCCATAATTTAGTTGAAAGGAAAAATCGCAAGGACATCCAAATTCGTGAGCAGCAATATTTCGATTGGCTCTTGAAAGGAGAGAAGCCACCAAAATGGATTACAGAGGGTGTACCGGCTGTAAAAAAAGGAAAGGATTGGGGCTTGAATATAGATCTACAATAAAATTTTAATCAATAAAACCACCACTAAATGAAAAGACACCTGTTTGTTTTGCTCTTTGTGCCTGTCTTTGCTTTTGCAGCTTACCAATGGCGATGTGAAGATTGATGACAAAATTTCTTTTTCCTTTCCATCCGAGTCAACACCACAAGAATCCGGTGGTAATCAACTTTGGCAGTATCGTACACCTGAAAACGCTGTGTTTTTGGTTATGACTGTAGATTTTGCAAAGCTTGGATTGGATACTGCAACCATTAACCAAGAGATTGCACTACCGGAATTTTTTGACCAATACAGAGAGGGTATTAAGGGAAAATTGCCAGAAGGAAAATTGATATATGAAACTAATTCAACGTTTAAAGGTCATCCTGTCACAGAGTATAAATTTTCAATGAACCCAAGCAATACGCTGATTACCTACTATAGTAAGAAGTATTTTATTGGCACAAAAGTGTATAGCTTGTCTTACATAATTGCTGGCGATAAAACGAAAAGTGCTGACTGTGAGTAATTCTTCAACTCCATAAAAATTCAATAAATCCTAAAGTGAAGAAAGCAACTTTAGTTTAAGTTGATTGTGCCGAGATAAATTTTACAAGGGATCTCTTAGCTATAGGTAGTAAAGTTTCTTCAACAGGAAAACTTAAACCGCTTTCAATACTATACACCGCAGGGTTCGGAAGATCGCTTCGGTTTTTTATTAAATCAGCTTTTATATTTTCATAGGTATAAACAAAACTTCTACGCATTAAATCTACATATGAGGTTTTCATGCTCCTGAATCGTTCGTCGTGCTTTTCGAAAATAGACAAGCGATATTGATATACATAAGTGGATTTGAGGTTTCCTGTACTTAAAAAGAAATAGCCTTCTTGTGCATCTAAGGGCATGATACCTATCGGCGAAATTGTAAGGTTGCCCTCAACAAACTCATAAATCTCTGCACCGTTACTAATAGTTGTTTTCAATTCGTCTGCAGAATAATTGATGATCTCTTCTAATTCTTGCATCAAATCATCATCCGCAATCATTTGCTCGTAAAGCGTTTGCAATTTTTCTATTTGCAGGCCGGTAAGCTTTTGGGGAAAATGTTCCTGCAAGTATTTTTTGTTTTCTCTAAAGGCAATGATGTTGTTATAATGAAAAACAACATCTGCTAATTGCGGGTACAATTTGTTTTCATTAAAATATTTATCGATCTCCTGCAGATAAGCAAGTAAAGTATATTTTTTTAATTCAAAGTCGATATAACCTTCAGCAAACCAGGTTTCGGACAATCGATTCATAGTCTATCAATTTTACTTTCCTAATTTACAAAATAGCTAATTCAAAAGTTATACCCAATTATCTTTAAACTGTTAAAGATGGACGACATTTTTAAGGTTTGCCGTCTCTTTTTAGTTTTGTTTTTTACATCCTGTTCAACAAGCTTTTACATTGTTCGTCATGCTGAAAAGGCTGTAAATACCATGATTGGTGATGTATCCTTGTCTGGTGAAGGCAATAAAGAGCTATAGCATTAAAAGATAGCTTAATTGATAAAAGGATCAAGCACATTTATGCTACTAATTATGTAAGATCGAAAGCGACAGGTCAACCTTTAAGTGATTCTATTCGGGTACCAATCCAAACTTATGATCCAAAGAATACAAGATTTATTGACAGTATTCGACGTTTATAAGGAAACGTACTAATTATTGGGCATTCCAATACGGTTGATGATTTAGTCAATGGATTAATGAAACAGAAAATAATTCCAACAGACTTACCTGATAGTAGTTATGGTGATTTTTTTATTGTAAGAAATAGAGGAGAGAAATATTACTTTACAAAAAAGCATTTTGATAAGTAGCTAGTTAATTGCTGCAATGTTTATTTGGTACATCTATCTAGATCAAAAGCTCAATACACTTAATGCTGAAGGCAAAATAAAAGACGTTTACCAAAACGTCTTTTATTAATGTCATCTATATACCAATTCCTCAATTCCTAAAAAATAATGTTATACATTAAATCGGAAGTGCATTACATCCCCATCTTTTACGATGTATTCTTTTCCTTCAATACGCAATCTACCGGCATCACGAGCCGCAGCCTCTGAACCATACTTTACAAAGTCATCATATGAGATGACTTCTGCTTTAATAAAACCTTTTTCAAAATCAGTATGAATAACGCTAGCAGCTTGTGGCGCTTTCCAGCCTTTATGTATCGTCCAGGCACGCACCTCTTGTACCCCTGCGGTGAAATAGGTTTGCAGTTGTAATAATCGATATGCAGAACGAATGAGGCGATTTAATGCAGGCTCTTTCATGCCATATTCTTCCATGAACATTTGCTGATCTTCACCATGTTCCATTTCAGCAATCTGTGCTTCAATGTTGTTGTTCATTATAATTACTTCTGCATCTTCTCCTTTCACAGCTTCCTTCAAAGCTTCAGAATATTTGTTGCCTGTGTGCATTGATGCTTCATCAACATTGGCTACATACAAAACTGATTTTGCGGTAAGTAAGAACAAATCAGCAATGGCAGACAATTCTTCTTTGGTTATGCTTAGTTCGCGAATGTTTTTTCCCTTTTCCAAATGTTCTTTACAGCGTTGTAATACCTCCAATTCTGCTTTTGCTTTTGGATCTGTTTTAGCCATTTTCTCTATACGCTGCAATTTCTTTTCAACGCTTTCTAAATCTTTTAGCTGAAGTTCAGTATCAATAATTTCTTTGTCGCTTACAGGATTAATAGCCCCTTCTTCACGTAAAATATTTTCATCTTCGAAGCAGCGGATCACATGAATAATAGCATCCACTTCGCGGATATTTCCTAAGAATTTGTTACCCAAGCCTTCACCTTTGCTTGCCCCCCGAACAAGCCCCGCAATATCTACAATCTCGATTTGCGTTGGCACCACTCTGTTTGGTTTTACCAACTCTGCCAATTTATTCAGACGTTCATCTGGTACGTCAACCAATCCAACGTTAGGATCAATTGTACAGAAACGATAGTTGCTTGCTTGTGCCTTGGCACTATTACTTACTGCATTGAACAAAGTTGATTTGCCAACGTTGGCTAGTCCTACAATACCTGCTTGTAAAGCCATAATTAATTTATAGTTTAAAGTTTGTGCTGTTTCTGTAAATAGAACCAAAATCACAAACCATTTTTGCGGCGGCAAAGATAAGAAGTTGTGCTTCGCAATTTCCAAACGAAACGTTTAACTTCAAAGCTCAAACCTTAGTTCTCTATGGCGTTAAGCAGAATTTGGTCGGCTTTTATCATTATTGCAGTTTTGGTTGGATTGATTCGGGTTGTAGCAACGGACAATAAAACCATTTTTAGTTCGATGGTCACAGGTAAAAGTGGCGATACTATTAAGCTAAAGAAAGCCGACACGGCTATACTTTCAGCAACTCAATTACACACCTTCGACTCTGCAAAAACATTGACGATAAATGATCAATCAATCATTCGCAGTGCAGATAAAAGGTTGCAATACTACCAGGTGCAAAGTGCTGATGGTATAATAGAAACTTGTAAAAGTGCAGTCACTATTGCCATTGGTTTGATTGGCATCATGGCACTATTCATGGGATTCATGAGCATTGCTGAAAGAGCAGGAGGAATTAGGTTATTATCAAGAATAATCAGCCCGTTTTTTTCGAAACTCTTTCCTGAATTACCCAAAGATCATCCGGCTTACGGCCATATGATGATGAATTTTTCTGCCAACCTTTTAGGTTTAGATAATGCAGCGACGCCTTTCGGTATCAAAGCCATGCAAAGTTTGCAAGAGTTAAATCCATCAAAAGAAACAGCATCAAACTCGCAGATAATGTTCTTGTGTTTACATGCAGCGGGCCTTACATTGATACCAGTAAGTATAATTGCAATCAGAGCTACTCCAGCATTACATGCTTCCAACCCCACAGATATTTTTATTCCTTGCATGATCGTCACATTCGTGGCAACAGTGGCCGCAATGTTGATTGTTTCTTTTAAGCAAAAGATCAATATTTTTCAACCCGTCTTTTTAGCTTGGATTGGAAGTATATCTGCTTTAATTGCTTTATTGGTTTTTTATCTTACACGGCTAAAGGCAGATGAGGTACAAAATTTCTCGGCACTTTGGAGTAATGCGATCATTTTATTTATTTTTCTGGCTATTATACTTGGCGCTTTATATAAAAAGATTAATGTTTTTGATGCTTTTATTGATGGAGCAATTGGCGGATTTGACGTTGCGGTGAAAATTATTCCTTACCTGGTGGGTATGCTAGTGGCTATTAGCATGCTGCGGACAAGCGGAGCGTTTGACTTTCTAATTAATGGAATGAAAAACTTTTTTGCCGCTGTTGGTGCAGATACAAGATTTGTTGATGGTTTGCCGACTGCTTTAATAAGACCATTAAGTGGAGGAGGTGCAAGGGGAATGATGGTTGCCACAATGCAAGCACATGGAGCTGATTCTTTTGCAGGAAGACTAGCCAGTATTTTGCAAGGTTCTTCTGACACAACTTTTTATGTGATAGCTGTTTATTTTGGTGCTGTAAATGTTAAGAATACGCGTTATGCTGTTGGTGCCATGCTATTAGCAGATTTGGTAGGCATCATTACTTCTGTAGTGCTATGTTATTTGTTTTTTGGAACGAGCTTGTAATTAAAAAAGCCTCACACAAGTGAGGCTTTTTTAATTGTCTAATTATTCCTTATTTGTTTAAGAAGAAAGAAACGTAAGGTTTTCTTGTAGCGTCAGTAGCACCTTTATATCCCAAACCAAAAACAGTATAAACTCTTTTATTGAGAATAGTATTGGCACTATTATATATTGCTAACGCTGGACCGGTGGCTGGGGTACCGGTTTCTCTTATTGTCCAGGTTTGAGCTGTGCCAGTAATCGGCATTACAAAATAATTGCTGGCGGTGAGATATTGTATACCTGATACTACCAATGTACTGCCGTAATACAAATCAACTGCAGTTGTATTAGGTATTAAATTTACAAATCTATATAGTGAAGTGCCATCATCAGGCGTTATTGTGACATTATCTTCTAACAATAGATATTTTGTATTTGCAGCTGTGTCGGTAATATGCAATGTATAATGTTTATCTGCAGCTAAAGTCACGGTTGTATTTGCTAAAACAACGGAATCAACATTGGTTCCTTTTTTAGGAATGGCAGCAGTCACTTGAACGCTACCCGGATCAATTGCTAAATAGTCGGGATAGTTACCGCCACCTGTGTTGTATCCACCACCCGGAAAAGGAGTACGTGCTGTAATTAAACCACTCACTCTAGTTTTGTTCACTTCAAGCTGTACGCTAGGATTTGCAGCATAAGTTGAAACAAAATTGATTTTTAAAAATGTTTGTTGTGGCGTCACTCCTGATGGTTGCGCAGTATATGTTGTTTCTTTTTTACAGCTGCTTATAGTAGCAATCAGCACTATAAGAGGTAATATTTTTATAAGTAATTTTTTCATTTTAATTGTTTTAATTATTCTGCAATCCAAATCTTCTTCGTATGGTAATACGGAGAAGTTGCTCCAATTCTGTTTAGCTCATTAATGTTCCAAACGTATTCGGAATTAAAACGTGGTCTAACCCTATATACATATGGGCCGAATGGACTTGCTGCATTATCTGGATACAGGTCGCCTCCGCTTGGCGGTGTAAAATCTGTATATACTTGTCCCGTTCCGCTCGGATCAGGATCGATATAATGATAACGTCTCATATCTACCCATGTTTCCAACACACCATATCCAAACATTGCAATATATTTTTGTAACATTATTTTATTTAATGTTAGCAAATTAGGATCTGTCGGAACTACACGAGTATCTGCTAAGAACGCAGCCTTTACAGCGGGAGTTATAACTTTTGAGGGCTGCACATTTGTACTATATGTGCCAGTAAGCAAATCAAAATCTAAGTCAATCCCTTCTCTATAGGCTGTTAATGCTGTTGCTTTATCGCCTTTCTTAAATGCTGCTTCGGCCTTCATGAACTTGATCTCTGATGCAGTCATAATAGGAAAGGGTGCATAATCCATAAATATATACCTGCTTGTATCTATACCAGGAGCAGCATTGCTTGCACTAATTTGTGGCATTCCCCAAAAGTTTTGGGGACGATCATTAGTAGCAAGTACTGTTTGTCCTTTGTTTGGCTGTACCCCTACAATTGTTCCGTTTGCGTTTCCACGAAGCATGTACCATGCTCTTGGATCGTTGACACCAGAGAAAGCAGTATTAGTACCATTCATTAAGTTGGCAATATAAGCGCCTTGTCTGATTGCAGTTGGTGACACAGTAGAAGCTCCGGCAAGGTTACCGCGATAAGGGCCATAAAAGTTTTTTGTAGCACTAATATTCGACTGCTGGAACTTCACCATTGCATTATCTGCGTTACTATTAATAGCCAGATTGGCATAGTAAATTACAGAGTCAGGTTTGTAATTTGGCTTATTGCTTTGATGATTGTAATATCTGGCAAGTATGCCATAAACAAACTTTTTCCATTTGTTTACATCGCCATTATACATGTATGCATCACCTAAGGCCAAATTTGCCTGGCTTACACCGTCACCTGTTTTATTAAGGTTATCTAATGACTCAAAGCATAATTGCCTTACATAGTCATAAACTTCTTGAGGCTGATCGTAGTGAAAAGTAATCAATTCCGTATTGAACGCTTCTTTTAAAATTACCTCACCATAGTAGTCAACGATGGTTAACCAACTCCATGCGAATATGGCTTTGCCTACACCAGCATAATCCCATTTTTTCTCCTCAGTAGCCCATTGGATCATTCGCATATTATTTTGACCAATGTCGTAGTAATGCATACGCCAGGTAGATTGGGACACGTCGCCAGAACTATTGGTATAACCCATTTGATCGTACACACTTCCGGTAGAATAGTATTGCCAATTTTGTATGTAAGCGCCGACGTATCTCGCATCGTTCATGGTACCATGGCCTGCATAGTTAGCAGCCATTGCTTGAATAATTTGAGGTAACAATTGTTCTACAGGTACCCGAACCGGAGCGTTCGGGTTAGCATATGCTTCATCAATTTTTTTAGAGCATGAGAAACTTACTGAGACTAATAAGCTCAACAGTGAAAATTTTATTATTATTTTTTTCATGTCTTCTTTTTTAAAAGTTAGAAACCAGCTCTGATACCAATATTTACACTGATAGGGGAGCCTACGTTACCATAATCAAAACCAAAACCACCAACACCACGGCTACCGGCAGTGTTTCCATTTACTTGTGGATCAGCTCCGTTATAATTGGTAATAAGAATCAGATCATTGATTGTAACGAATGCGCCAAGAGAACGGAAAGACTTCCATCTGTTGATCCATCTTTGTGGGAATGTATAATTTAGGCTCACGTCTCTAAGTCTGAACCAATTTACATCCTTTTCAATGAATTCTTCTTCAGGCATGGTAGTATAATATGACTGATTGTAATAAGGCGTTATAGAGATAGTATTTCTGGTAGGAGTAGCTGTGTTTTCTAAGCCATCCTGAAGTACACCTTGGATCACACGAGGCGTTGTTCTATCAAGCGTTCTTGCGCTTTTACCAATGGTGGTTAAATAACGATCTGTAGCATTAAATATGTCTCCACCAACTTTCAAATCCCAAAGGAAACTTAGGCGTAAATTACCCCATGACATGTTATTTAAAATACCTAAGGTAAAGTCAGGATTTCTATCTCCATGTACTCTAAAGTTTCGATCGATAATAGGTAAGCCTGTTGTAGGGCTGATTAAAATATCTCCATTGTTATTTCTGGCATAGCCATAAGAAGTAATTGTTGTAGTAGGACCGCCTACTACCAAGCCTCCACGAGCATTTCCATACAGCCAAGTGTCTGATTGATAAAATTCAGGAACATTTGCCGGTAGTTCTGTTACCTTGTTCCACATTTTGTTGAAGTTAAAACGACTTGTCCATTTAAACTTTTTATGCTGCATCCAGTTTGCATCTATAGCTACTTCTACACCTTGGTTTTGGTTAGCCCCAACATTTAAGGTATTTAACACGAAACCTGTTCCATAGCTAGCTCTAAATTGCTCAACAATGAGATCTTTATTTTTTGTGTTGTAATAAGAAGCGTCAATAGAAAAACGATCCCTTAAAAATCTGATCTCTGTACCCACTTCATATGTCTGTTGTTTCTCAGGTCTTAACAATGGGTTATTGTTTGTGAAACCATAATAGTAACCTCCGCCGCTGCCGGTGTTTTGGTTAAATACCGATTGGTTAGCATATGGTGCACTTGAACGTGCAGTATTAGCCAACGAACCCCTGATTTTCCAAAAGCTCAATGTATTTCCCTTTAATCCTGAAACTAAGTCTGAAAGAATAATACTTACACTTCCTGCAGGGTAATTGTAACTTCTAAAGTCTTTTGGAAAAATAGAGGACTCTTCAAAACGATGAGAATAAGTAACAAATATTGAGCTTTTCCATCCTACTGATACTTCGCCGAAATAAGCAGATTGCCTACTTATATTATAATTTGGTAAGCCATTAATAGCATTTGATAAGCGAAGACGGGTAGTAGGATCGGTATTATTGCTATCGGTGGCGTTAATGTCTTTCAAATTATTACCTGAAACAGCCCATTGTCGCGTTTCGTAGTCCTGCCACATGTTACCAATCATCAGACGTGCACTGAAGTCACCGAAGTTTTTCTTTGCAATTGCATTAATGGTGTGATTATAACCATAATAGTGTCGATAATAATTATCTTGATAACCTTTTTGTGCCCTTGTGGTGTAAAAGGACATGGAATCAAATCGGGTATAACCTTCAGTATTATAGTAGTCATATCCAAAACGACCTTGGACTGTTAACCAGCTAAATGGAGTAACATTCACACCTAATGTTCCAATTAATCTATTTGTTTGGTCTGCACTTCTGTTTTTATAAACATTATAAAATGGATTATCAATTTCAGCGTTAGGGTTAACTGCGAAAAGCGGTAATTTCAAACCATTTGCATCTTGCCAATTGCGGATATCATTATTATCAGGCCATGCAAGCAAATTCAACAAATAACCATTTGCTCCTCTTAAAGGTTTATCGTTTTCACTTCTAATAAAAGATATTGCAGGTGTGATTTCTAAAAATTTACCAATCTTGGTATTGTTCGACAATCTTGCATTATATCTTTTATAATCATTTGTTGGAACAGGCGATTGTTGGTTTAAAAATGAACCTGAAAATCTGAAGGTTGAGGTTTTCTTACCAAAATCCACAGCTAAATTGTGTGTTTGCGAAAATCCTGTACGGAAGAAATTATGTAAGTTATCATACAAGCCGCCAGGACCGCCTCTGCCGATATCGTCATATGCAGGCCCAAAGTAAGAAAAAATATTATCTGGAACACCGTTTGTTCCACTGCTAAAGCCATTTATAAAACGAGGAAAACGATTTAAAAATGACCAGCGGAAACTGTTGTCATAATTAATATTCACTCTTCCGTTTCCACTACCTTTTTTAGTAGTAATTACAATAGCTCCAGAACTTGCCTGGCTACCATAAAGGGCTGTTGCTTCAGGGCCTTTCAACACTGTGATTGATTCAATATCATTCGGATTGAGGTCTGACATACGATTGCTGTAATCATTTCCTCTATTTGCCCTGTCAGAAGCTAATCCTAGACCGGTGCGCCCGTTGCTGGTTTCATTTAGCGTTGAGTTGTCAGCAATAACGCCATCGATGATAAACAATGGTTGATTGTCTAATGAGAGCGAGTTAAAACCGCGTAGCACAATTTGTGAACTCCCTCCAGCTAAACCGCTTGTTGGATTGACAGTCAATCCAGCTACACGTCCTTGCAAGCTGTTAATGAAGTTCTCACGTTGCGTTTCAGCAATTTCCGAACCCTTAACTGTTTGAACGGAATACCCTAATTCCTTAGGGTTACGTTTAATGTCCATTGCTGTAACAACTACTTCCCCAAGCGTTGAATTTGAACTTTTCAAACCCACACTTATTGGATTATTTCCAACCTTAACCTCAGATTGCTCATAACCAACGTAGGAAATCTGCAATGTTTGACCTGGACTAGTAGTGATACTAAACCGGCCATTTGCATCTGTCTGTGTAAATCGATTGGTGCCTTTTACCCGAACGGTAGCGCCAACCACTGGAGCATTACCTTCTCCAGTAACTGTACCTGTAACTGTTCTTTCCTGTGCAAACAATGAAAGAGACATAATTAGTCCAAACATTGTGAGAACTAATGATTGTAGAATTCTTGACATAGCAGCCATTTTTACTTGTTTAATTGACAATAGCTAATTTTTGTTTGGTTTAAATAGGATTGGATGGAATTATTTAGAGGACATGAATTCCCGCTTGCACATATGGTTGCAGACATGGATCATCAGGTGGTAGTTCTGTAATCAAAATATCAATATCATTTATATCGCAAACCTGAATAGGTTGTAAAGAATTAATCTTTTCAGCAATAGTTAAGCAAACCAATTTCCTTGTTGATTCAATCATTGCTTTCTTAACCTGCACTACATCCCAGTCATTATCTGAAACCCCATGATTAATATCGATCGAATTAATGCCTAGAAAACATATATCACTTTTGATTTGCTTGATTTTAGCAATGGCTTCGGAGCCTACACTGAATTTAGAGTTCTTTGAAACCTTATCTCCAATAATAATTACTTCGCTGTTTGGATGATTTGCATATTCCTGAACCGCAGGCAGACTACAAGACACGAAAGTGGCTTTAAGTTGCGGAGGTAAAGTTCTTGCCATTTCAATAATGGTAGTGCCACCTCCGCTTAATACAAACATGCCGTTCTTTATTAAAGACACGGCTTTCTGAGCAATGATTCTTTTCTGTGTATACGAATAAACCGGTTCGGAGGAATGGTCCGTCTTATGGAAAGAAGGGGAGAGTGCACCGCCGTGAACTTTAATTAGCTTGCCTTCTTCCGCAAGTTCTTGAAGGTCTCTTCTGATGGTATCGTCAGAAACCTTTATGTGCTCACATAAATCAGTAAGCAAAACCTTGTTATGCAGGTTTACTTGATGCAGTATATAAGCTTGTCTTTCTTTCTTAAGCATTCTTTTCTGTGTGCAAGGGCAAAATAAGAGAATATCCTGCAAAAATCCGCAAATTTTTAAGATTTATTTATGCAATTACCGCACAAAGGTGGAAAAATTGTGGTTAAATGCGGTAAATATGGGAGTGTTTCTGCATATGTCTGAAATTGGATTAATGAAAGTCATTTATTTTTAGCCTATGGCTGTATTGATGATTCTTGTTTTTATAATTGGATATGTTGCAATAGCGTTGGAACACAAGTTGAATATTAACAAGGCCGCTTCGGCTTTAGTCACAGGTGTGCTCTGCTGGACCATTTATATAATCAATCAATCAAACAAGGAATCCGTTGCCGACTCGCTAACATACCATCTCGGAGATGTATCTGAAATTTTGTTTTTTTTATTAGGAGCAATGACAATCGTGGAGTTGATTGATGTCCACGCGGGATTTGAGTTAATAACAAAGAAAATAAGCACCCGTAGCAAGCGCAAACTTATCTGGATCATTTGCGGTATTACGTTCTTCCTTTCTGCTATTTTGGATAATCTCACCACGACGATTGTTATGGTTTCGCTGATTCGAAAAATTTTGTTTGATAAAAATGACCGGCTGCTTTTTTGCGGTGCCATTGTAATTGCTGCTAATGCAGGAGGGGCTTGGTCACCCATTGGTGATGTCACCACAACGATGCTCTGGATTGGCGGACAGATAACGGCAATGAATATTATTAAGGTGTTGATCCTGCCAAGTTTCGTTTGTTTGCTATTGCCTTTGATTATTCTAAATTTTCAACTAAAAGGAAATGTACTGGCAGATCCAAACCCAGGCGACGATGAATGTAAGCTTCCTTTATTCGAAAGAAGACTAGTAATGATCACAGGTATTCTTGTTTTAGTTCTTGTGCCGGCATTTAAAACCATAACACATTTACCGCCGGTGATGGGTATTTTAATAGGGCTGGGCATTTTATGGATCATGGTAGAAATCATCCATAAAGACAAAAGCGAAGAATATCATGAAAAACTCACTGTAGCCCGTGCATTGCGCAGAATTGATACACCGAGCATTTTGTTCTTCCTTGGGATTTTGCTTGCAATATCTGCATTACAATCTACTGGTCAATTGCAAACCTTTGCAGATGGCGTGACCAACAAAATCGGCAACCTACCGCTGATCGTTCTCATCTTCGGTTTGGTTTCTTCTATCGTAGATAACGTGCCTTTAGTAGCTGCCGCTATGGGCATGTATTCCATTAATGATTATCCTGCCGATCATTACTTCTGGGAATTTCTGGCTTACTGTACCGGCACAGGTGGTAGTGCTTTAATCATCGGCTCTGCTGCTGGCGTTGCTGCGATGGGTATTGAAAAAATTAATTTTTTTTGGTATCTGAAAAGAATCTCATGGCTGGCAATTATTGGCTACTTAGCCGGAGCTGTAGTGTACTTGATAAAGCAGGGCGTTTGGTAAGAATTACTCAAACATTTCATACTTGGTTTTCGGTCTTCTTTCTTCTAACCAAATAAACCCTTGTAAATGTAACTGGCTTGGAGGCTTTTGCTTGATGGGCCAAAGTGTCCCCTTTACATTGCTTCTGAAAACAACTTTGTTCAATTCGCTTTTTTTGAAATAAGCATTCATTAAATCCGAGGTCGTTTGATTGGCACCAGTATAAGCACTGTCTTCGTTTTTCAAAAAATAAACTGTTTCTGCCATGCCTCGGGCCAGCAGCGAGTCTAAAGATCCTTCTTTAAACCAGCCATCCATTCTCGTCGACTTGATTTGGTTATATACTCCCGGATCAATACTATTCACCATGAAACTATTCTCAAAAACTTCTAAACGATCTGCTTTTTTATTTCTTGTGTATAAGAAAATAGTATCACCCGTGATCTGGCTTTTATTACCCCAAACCACCGGATTTTGATACAGCCGAAAAACAGAGTCCCTGTACGAATAAAATAAGCTATCACTTACTGCCTGCACTGAATCGGAAAAGATACGCACATTATGAAAAGCTTCAAAATAACGATCGGTACTATCGTTGGATGCCTTTGCATTTTTCTTCGGCTTGATCACTTTGTTGGTAACCATATCCACCAATTTAAAGCGATCAGAAAGTTTAGCAGTAAAGAAGGTATCTGCTGTGATGTAGATTGAATCCTTCTGTTGCTTTAAAATCATCAGCGGCTTTTGCGTAGCAAGGATGGCGTTTTTCTTTTTGTCAACATAGATTGTATTAGCTAAGATTGAAACACCTTGCGCTGTATCAATCATCACACCTCTACCTTGAATTTGCACAATGCCTGTTAGATCATCGCTTGCAATTTGGTCACCTGTTACCGTTAATGACTTGTCTTGTATGGTTGTGCGTGAGGTGAATTCTGCATGGCTAGCCCTGGTATCATAATAACCTTCTTTTGTTCGAATGGTTCGGCCGCTACTGTCTTTTATAAAAGTTTCAGAAATGAATCGGGCTACTTGCGTTTCCGTATTGTATAAAAGCGAATCGCTTTTGAGTGTATAGGCAGGATCTTTCAAGACCACATTATTCCTGAAATAAACATCCTTTACATCAGCATAATAAACACCTTCCTTGCTGGTTAAAACAGATTTCTTGCTTACTACTTTACCTCCATTAGTATAAGTACCGATCTTTCTACCAACATCATATTGCAGTTCATTGGTCGTAAGTGTCGAATGTGGATCCGTAAGTTTTACACCACCTTTTAAAAAAGCCATTCTTGTATCAGTCAGATAACGTAGATAATTTGAGTAAACATGTGTTGTATCACTTTCGTTGATATGCACATGTCCGAAAGCTTCAAATATTTTCGACTGTTGATTGATGATACAGCTGTCGCAATAAAAACGAGTGGTGCCTTGGCGTAACTGAACGTTACCCGCAAGAATTTGCAGTGTCGTTACCGAATCAATTTTTCGTACTTCTAATTTTCTTGCCCTAATAATTTCAACAGGACGTGTGTTGTCAACGGCAATTGTTGTTTGCGAATAGCTTGTAACAGCAGTAATTAGTATTAAAGAAAATAAGAGAAGTCGCTTCATTATTTCTTATCCGAGACAGTATCTTTCGGTGTAGGTGAAGTTAACGGCTCACCTTTGTTTTTGCCACCGAACAGGGAAATATTAACGTATCGTTTTGGATGAATGCGAATATCATCCGACAATATTTCTAGGCTTAATCCCACACGATTCAATTGATCGTACAACTTCCGATCGTTTAATAAAGCACCTAACGATCCATCGGTCGAATTGATTTTCTGTACAGAAGTTTTCAGTTGTTCCACCGTGCCTCGCATTTCACCAATAGTACCACGTAGTTGTTCAACCGTAGCAGGAATATTAGCTTTTGCAAGATTAGAGGTAGTGGTTTCAATGTTTTGAATAGAGCGTGTAATAGCAGGGTTGTTAGCTGCCAAGTTTCCTGTAACCTCGTTCATGTTATTTAATGTCTTAGCTAAGGCGCCGCTTTGTGCATTCAATAAAGTTTGTAATTCAGCAGAAGTTACAGTAAGATGTGCAATTAATGTTCTAAGATTATTGTTGGTGTTTGGATCAAAGATGGCATTGATAGAGCCTAACACTTTGGTCAGGGAGTCAATGGCTGTATTTACACGTGTGATAGTAGGAGAGATCTGCGATTTTAAATCGCCGACCAATCCTTCGTCAAATCGAGTTGAAAGTGTATCTCCATAATTATAATAATGTCCTGAGTTTCCTTGTTCAATCACAATTCCGGAAGCGCCAACTAAAGAAGCACTGATAAATGCTTTTGAATCTGCAGGAATGTTTACATCACGGTCCATGTGAATTTCTACTACTACTGAATCTACACGCTTATTCATGGGACGTATATCGTATACCGTACCAACCGCAAGTCCTTTTATTTTTACCTGGTTCGATTTTTCTAACCCACCCAAATTGTTGAATACGGCATAAAAGATAGGAGTTTTAGTAAACAGACTTTTGCCCTTTAAAAAATTAAATCCTAACACCAGTGCTAATATGGAAACAATCGCAAGAAAACCAACCTTTGTTTCATTACTAAGCTTCATGCAAATATTTTTTCAGTGACTATGCAATAACTGAGGTAAAAATAACAACAAAATCTTTCCTCAACCAATGACTGTTGCACAATGCCTGAGTTGGGTAAAAAACCATACCACAAGCTAAACTATATTTTATCCAGTAACAAAAAGCCCAGAACAATTAGTTCAGGGCTTATGAAGTTCAATGATGGAGTTACTTTGTTCTTATTGTTTTCTCTCTATTTTCAATTGCATCCAGGAATGAGTAATCAGCTTTTGATGAATTGGTTGAGGGTGTATTGGTAACTGCTTGCGGCTTGTTGCCTTTCTTATCAAGCCAGGCTATGTATTTTTTTACAGCATTGATGATAGCTCTTGCTGTTTCGTTTTGACCACTTTCGCTATTTAAATAATCTTCTTCACTTTTGTTAGTAATGAAACCTGTTTCAACTAGTACGCTAGGCATGGCTGTAGCCTGTAATACCCAAATACCCTTCTGACGTTGATAAGCACCTTGGCTAATTCTTCCAGCTTTTGCAAACTCCTCTTCAATAAAGTCAGCCAGTGTGATACTTTTTGTTTGAAACTGTTTTGTTTTCAATAAGGACAATGCAACAAACTCTGGCGAGTTTGGATCGATGCTGCCATATTTCTGTTGGTAATTTTCTTCTGAAAACATCGGTGCATTTTCACGAATGGCAACTTCTTTATCATCAGCCTTGTGAGCTCCCCATATATATGTTTGTGTTCCTTTCGCCTGGTCTACCGTTGTGTAATAATGATACTGAGGAATCTTCTTTGTTCTCTTTACTTTCTTTTTCCCTTTTTTCACATAATAGGTCTCAGTTTCATAGCCCGTCAGTCGCTTATGTCTTATTTCAGGCATAGCGTTCACATGAATAGAAATGAATAAGTCGCCTTTGTATTGATTCGCTATATCGGCACGTTCGTGTAAACCGATTATGTTTTCTGTAGGCCTTGTTTCAATCACACGTATATCAGGCAATTCCCGGTTCATCATTGCCACTAACTTTTTGGAAATAGCCAAACAGATTTGATCCTCGTACGAGTAGCTACCTTTTGCGCCATTATAGCCACCACCTGCCATCTTACCATGACCGGCGTCAATAATGATGGTCCGAACCGATTTTTGCTTTGGCTCAGTGGTAAATGAAGTCAATAAACCAACAAGGAAAATGGCAGACAGAATGATGGATGTTTTTTTCAGCATATCAGATTTTACTGTTTAATTGTTTAAAACAATCTTCACAAATTGTTTCATATGCAAACAGCTATTTTTGTTCATAGCTTATGATGGCGTTGCACAAATTTAGTTTAAAAAGATTTTTCACTGTCGCTTGCACTTTTGCATTGTTTTGTGCAATAACGTGGAAAAGCAATGCTAACAGCACTTATGTTACTAATATTTACAGCACTTTAACAAGCGATACTGTTCCACCAACTAAAAATAAAAAGCCTGTTCCTCTAAAAAAAGTTAAGACGGATAGTTTGATAAATAGCATCGGTGACACTTCACAAACGATAGATACAATACCTGGTACTACAAGAGATACAACGATCAATAATGTAGATTCGTTTTCTATCAAAACAGCAAAAGATACATTGGACGGACCGGTGAATTATGAGGCAGAAGATAGTGCTGTAGTATTGGTGCCCGAGAAAAAGATAGTATTGTATGGTAAGACAAAAACAACCTTTAAAGACATCACCTTGACTGCGCCTAAGGTTCAATTAGATCAACAAACAAACATCATCACGGCTTACGGTGCAACCGACAGTACAGGAAATAAAATTACCCGTGCCAAATTTGCACAGAATGAAAATGAGTTTGAGGGTGATACCTTTCGCTTCAATTTTAAAACGCAAAAAGGATTAACTATAAACACATTCACCAAGCAAAGCGAATTCTTTGTACAAGGCGCGGTTGTGAAAAAAGTAGACATCGTGACCATGTACGTGAAGCGTGGCCGCTTTACTACGTGTAATTTAGATGAACCACATTTTGCTTTTGTTTCCAATCGAATAAAAGTGATCAATAACAAGTTAGCTGTCTCTGGACCAACACATCCTGAGTTTGAAGGCGTGCCTATTCCCATTTATTTGCCGTTTGGTTTTTTTCCATTAAGCCAAGGTCGTCACTCTGGTTTTTTACCGCCACAATTTGTAGTGAATGAGCAATTAGGTTTAGGCTTGGAAGGTATCGGCTATTATAAAGTGTTGAACGATAATTTTGATGCGATCATCAGAACTAATATTTATTCATACGGGTCATGGCAAGCTACCTTTTCGCCAACCTATCGTAAGCGATATCGTTATAACGGCGGCATTACTCTTACTATGCAACATACAAAGACTGCTTTTGTAGGTGATCCTGATTATGCTGTCTTCAAAACATTCAATGTTTCCTGGAATCATAGCATTGACCAACGTGCAAGACCGGGTGTAAACTTCTCGGCTAATGTCAATTTTGGTTCTACACAATTCAATCGCTATGTGCCGAATGATCCAAGAAGAAATTTTCAAAACCAGGTAAATTCATCTATTTCATATTCCAAAACCTGGATTGGCAAGCCATACAATCTTACGTTGAATGCCAATCACAGCCAGAATGCGCAAACGAGAGTGGTAGATTTGATTTTGCCTAATGGAACGTTTACAGTCACTACACTTTATCCGTTCCAGAAAAAAGAGTCAATTGGTGCACCAAAATGGTATGAGAAACTGGGTATTGGCTATTCAGGATCCTTCCAAAACCGTATTTCTTTTTACGACAGCGCAGTTAATATAAAACGTTTATTAGACACCTTGCAATGGGGTGCAAATCATCGTTTGCCCATTACGTTATCGTTGCCTTCGTTAGGTCCATTAAATGTTTCTCCATTTATTTCTTATGAAGAACAATGGATTGCTAATAAATTCAGGAGAGTTTGGAATGACAATGAAAAGAAAGTAGATACGGTTGTTACAAAAGGCTTTTATACCGATCGCCAAGTGTCAATGGGTATTGGTTTTAATACTTCTATTTACGGGACATTTAACTTTAAAAAGCAAACCGGCTTAATTGCATTGCGTCATACCATACGTCCGCAGTTTAGCATGAACTATCGTCCTGATCTTTCTAAGAACCATTATTACATGGTACAGGTAGACACTTCACAACGTAAAGAAACTTTCTCTGAGTTCCAGATGTCTGGTAATGTTTTCCAGGGATATTCTGCTGGAAGATTTGGTGGGATGAGCTTTGGCATTGACAACGTGTTAGAAGGCAAGGTGCGATCAAAAAAAGATACAAGTAGCGATGCGAAGCCAAAGATTATTCATCTTATTGATGGATTGAGCATTAACAGCGGCTATAATTTTTTAGATACATCTTATTACAAACTGCAAGACTTCCTGGTGAGCTTGCGTAGTACGTTGTTTGAAAAAATCAATATTACAGGCACAGCGCAATTAAGTCCGTATGCGGCAGATAGTGTTGGCAACCGCATTCGGAGATTTATCTGGAACAATGGTCATTTTTCTCCGGGAAGGTTTTTGGGAGGAAGCATATCGATGTCTACACAATTTAGTAGTAAGCCCAAGGATCCAAATAAACTACCCCAGTTTCGTAACAATGCGCAAAACATTACAGATCCTACGGTGTTGGGCGATCAGCAGCGTTTAATGGATTATATGCGCCGCAATCCAGGTGAGTTTGTTGATTTTAATGTAAACTGGCAACTTAGTTTATCATATGCCTTGTATTTCCAAAAAGAATTAAAGCCAGATTATAGTGGCTTGAAAAACACAGTGCATTCAAGTGGCTCCTTCCAGGGAAGTTTCAACCTCACACCAAAATGGAATGTAAGTGCAAATGGCTACTTCAATTTTGAAAGTCCTAATTTCTTGGATCAATTCAGTTTGTCCATATCACGTGATATGCACTGCTGGCAAATGTCTATTGGTGTAACACCGATTGGGCCTTATCGCTACTTCAATATCACTATTAATCCTAAAGCCTCTATTCTGCAAGACTTGCGCATCAATAGAACAAGATCGTTCCAAAACTTTTAGCGATTTGCTAAATAATAGTCTTTCATAATAGCAAAAGCTTCTTCTTTTAGCTGTTGTGTTGTTTTGCCCTGCGGAGATATGGGATGCAAAAAATCCATACGCACTTTATGTGGCCATGCATAAAAGACTTTTCGGGGCAACACTTTAGTGGTATCAAAAATGACGGTAGGTATGATGCTTTTACCACTTTCAGTTGCTAAACGAAAAGCACCATCATGAAATCGTTGCAAGGGCTCTTTGGTTTTATTGCGGGTGCCTTCAGGATAAATGCACATATTTAAACCCATATCTAATACTTTACGCATTTGCAGGTAACTACGTTTTCTACTTTCATCGCTTTTGCGATCTACTAAAACACTCCCGCGTTTATAAATGTATCCAAAGACAGGAATGCGGGACATTTCAACCTTTGCAATCGTTTTGTTAGCGGTTGGAATAGCGGTCACAGACAGAGGAACATCCATGAATGAATTATGATTGCATACCACTATATAGTTTTCTCCCTTTTTAAAATGTTCTTTACCCCTAATAATACGTTTGATGCCTGCCAGAAAGAAAAACAAATTCATCCAGCCGATATAGATTTCATGCATCAAGTGGCTTCGCTTGGGTTCTTTCCAAAGGCCAATGATCATTGCCGGAATGCAAGTAACCGTAATAGTAAAAACAAAAATGAGTAATACCCAAAGTGCATAAATGCGACCGAAAATATTTTTAAACAAACCCATATTATAAAGCCCAGTCTATCGGATCAATATTGTGTTTCATTAAATAAGTATTCGTCTTTGAGAAATGACGACAACCAAAAAATCCATGCGATGCTGCTAGTGGTGAAGGGTGTGCAGCTTTCAGGATATGATGTTTTTTTGTATCAATCAACTCTTGTTTCTCCTGCGCAAACTTACCCCAAAGCAGAAATACGATATTTTCTTTTTTATTCGATAAGGTATGAATGACAGTGTTTGTAAATGTATGCCAGCCAATTTTAGAATGACTCATTGGTTCTCCTGCACGAACTGTTAATGAAGCATTCAATAAAAAAATACCTTGCTGAGCCCATGGTGTCAAATCGCCGGTTTTAGGAATGGGGATGCCTACATCTTCATGTAGTTCTTTAAAAATATTTACTAAAGATGGCGGGGGTGGAACACCTTTGGGAACCGAAAAACTTAAGCCCATAGCTTGTTTCGGTCCATGATAAGGATCTTGGCCCAAGATGACGACTTTTACATTGTCAAAAGCTGTTTGCTCAAATGCATTAAAAATAAAAGGTCCTGGCGGATAAATGATTTTGCCTTGCGCTTTTTCGGTTTTTAAATGCTCGGTAATATTTTTAAAGTAAGGCTTTTTAAATTCATCCTGTAACACTTCCTTCCAGCTTTCCTCGATTTTTACATTCATCTGTTGACAATTTTAAGTTGAAGTTATTTATAAAAAGAAAATTCCGTCTATGGCATAGTTCTTTCAATTATTAGAAATAATGTTATGCAAGAAAATCAAAAACAAGACGATAATTGCGGAAGAGAATATAACAATGAAAGAAATGATCAAGGCAAAGAATCAAATCAGGATATAAGTGCAATAGATCAGAAGGAAGGAAATTTGGCGCATGACGAAGTGGGTAATGATCTGAAAGAAGGATATAAAAACGCTGAAAAAAAATAAGCCTCACTAATGGAGGCTTGGTCATTTATCTTTTTGGTTGATTATTCACGTCTTTGGGAATCGGTACTAACACCGGTTTTTTTTCGCCCAACAAGATAGAAAGCAACTCTCTTAAGCTCATAGAATATTATTTAAGGATGAATATTTGTTTTTAATCTGATCGTAAATTACGGATGAATTATTGGAATTGGTGTTAAAAAAGAAGAACGATTCAAAAAATAGTTCTAAAGTCTTCATCAAAAATATTCGGGAAGTTTGCAGTCCAAAATAAAACTATGAGAATTGCTATTAATGGAATGGGACGAATTGGGCGGCTTTTGTTTAGGCGTTTGGTACTGCAGCCTGAAGTACAAATTGTGGCGGTCAACGACATTATGGATACTGCTAATCTTGCTTATTTGTTGAAGTATGATTCAGTATATGGGAAATTGCCTTTTACCGTTGAGCTTGATGAGAACAAATTAAAAATAAACGGACAACAAATCCCTGTTTATTCCCAACCCAATCCGGAACAATTGCCTTGGAAAGAACTTGACGTTGATGTGGTATTGGAATGTTCTGGAAGATTTACAACAAGAGATTTAGCCTCAAAACATTTGGTTGCTGGCGCCAAAAAAGTTTTATTATCAACCACAGGTTCTGAAGATATTCCGCTCCTGATCTATGGCTATAATTATACTGTTGCAATCAGCGAGACTAATATCATTTCTCCCGGTGGATGTATGACGAATTGCTCAACGCAACTTATTCAACTAATGGACAATTTTGGGATAGAAGCGGTACAAATACATGTTATCCATTCTTACACTTCACGGCAAGAATTGGTGGATGCGCCACACAGAGATTTTAGAAGAGGAAGGGCTGCTGCCGAATCAATTATTCCTGTTCCTGTGGATTTAGCGGATTCACTCGAGCGATTGTTCCCTTTGTTAAAAAATAAAATTGCAACTATTACAACTAGGGTTCCTGTAGCCAATGGAGCTTTTGGTGATTTTACGTTTCAATTGAAACGAGAAGTGAATAAAGCAGAAGTAAATGAAATTTTTAAGGAAGCAAGTTTGGGCGAACTAAGGGGGATAGTAGAATATACAGAAGAACCTCTGGTTTCCTTGGATATTAAACAAAATAGTCACTCAGCAATTGTAGACGGTTCACTCACGACCGTAATAGGCAATCAAGTCAAAGTTTTTGCCTTTTTTGATAACGAGTATGGGTATACCAGCCGAATGATTGATTGGTTAAAAAAGTGGCAGTGAAATTAATTGCACATTTGCATTTTGCTGCAAAGCTGGGTTCTTTTATATTTGCAGCCCTCAGTAGAGGACGGTCCGGTAGCTCAGCTGAATAGAGCAACTGCCTTCTAAGCAGTAGGTCACTGGTTTGAATCCAGTCCGGATCACAAGGCTTCAGTAATTGAAGCCTTTTCTTGTTGGTATATACTGCTCTTATTTTCATTTAAATTTACCGATCAATAACCCTAACTATGAAATCAAAGCCTTCTTTTTGGCAACGCATTGGTTTGCACGATTGGTTTTTAAATAAGCAAACACAAAGTTCCTTTGACGTGCAACAACTCACGCCTGACGACGTGTATAAATAAATTTTACAAAAATTTCAGGAGTCTGCTGAAGAGCTTTCCTTTGCAAATAGAGTGGTGTTTTATCATGAATATATTATTGCATTTCACCCCGAAGATTATAAGCAATTCATGGATCACCGTAAAGGCATTTTTGGTTTGATTGTTCAGGAAACAGTGAAGGAGTTTTACAATATGCTGAAAAGATATCGCTGAAAAGATATCGCACTGAAGTTAAAACGGTTGAGCCTTCTTCGTCTAAATGGGTTTTCCATTTCGTCTCGCATCCCGATTATGCACGAGGTGACATGGGCTTTATCGGCAAATTATTGCCCGGAGGCTATCAAAAAGAAGAGAACCTACTGGTTACATTTATTCCACGACAAACGGGTATTGCTGAGACCAGCGAGATCAATCAGGATGTGTTGAAAGACTTCACGTTTTATAGCGAAGGCTACTATGAAGTGCCCTATATTAATGATTTAGCTTATGATGAAAAAAGGCAGGAAAAGTTTCTTCCATGCTGACACGTTTCGAAGCTATTATACCTGATAAAGCCTATGCTGGAAAAAAGTTGGAATACTTTATGAAGGACGAAGAGATCATTGTTACAGGAAGTAATGACAAAAGGGAAGCATCAAACATTTTTAAACATTGTATATCGTCAAAACAAAGTGGGTTTTTCTTTAGAGAGTATTTCTGTTGTTTAAGTTAGTGATTTTTG
>PSMG01000068.1:0-6539 GCA_040290035.1 Chitinophagaceae bacterium | reverse complement strand
ATCTTTACGGAGTAAAAATAGCAAGCTAAAAAAGTGACAACTTGTTTGCAGTTTTTTTAAACTTAGAAACTAAATATCCATTATTGATTAATTTGTCCCTAAGTTCTTTATAACCGTTAGGCATACTTGGCTTGAGGTCTTTGACGGCTTCTGAACCTTCTAACACTACAATTCCTTCGTCTGTCTGCATAGCTTTTGCTTTTACATTGTTTACATTCAAAAACAATTCCAGCGAACTTGTCATTAAAACTACTTTATTATCTTGTGTCGCATCAATGAGCGGTATATTTTCAAGGGCATTTTTCTTCGTTATTATAGTAATCTCTTCAAGAAATTTATGTCCTAATACACCAATAAGAAGTTTTATATAATTCAAAAATTCTTCCATTGCTGCAACATCTGGGCGTGGCAACGGAGATAACTGGGGTTGAGTTCCATTTTCTATTTTGTAACGACCAGTAGAATTTGCAATCTCAACCAAGCGACTTTCTAAATACCTCACGTGTCCTTTGGTTAGGTTTTCATCTTTACTAACAAAAAAGACTAACTCATTCCAAATTCCTTTTTCACAATATGGTCTTGCAATCTGCTGTAAACATTTTCAGCTTCACCAATATATGTTTTTGTGTCGCCTGTTTCTTCATCTTGGCCAAATAGAAAATAAACACCAGGCTTTTTGGATTCTGGATAATTGTTCAACTCAGAAGTTCTGAGTCTTGGGCAAGAGATGGATTGAATTGTCTTGTTAACGATTTCTCCGAATTTTATGCCTGTTACTGTTTCGTCAGACAGATATATTCTTATGCTTTCTCCAAATGTTGCCATGTTATACTTGTTGTCGACTGTTTGTCGCTTTACAGTTGCTGTTAAAATATAAATATACGCCGTACCACTAAAAATTATAGCATTGATATTCAATCAATTGATCTTGCAATTGTCAATTGTTACGGCGTCAATGACCCTTATACTACACTTATACTGAAGCTATACTGAAGTTCACCCCACTTTCACCAAAGGATGGCTAAAGGATACATCAAGTTACTACCGCCCCCTTCTTTCTCTGATACCCCCCAAAATTTAACTACTCAAATCTTTAGCAAAAACGGCCACAAAACCTACCTTCGCAGCTATGCAAGATTACCTGAAGGGATTGAACGAACGTCAGCGTGAGGCAGTAATTACCACCGAAGGACCACTAATGATCGTTGCCGGTGCTGGCAGCGGAAAAACCAAAGTTTTAACCACCCGCATTGCCCACTTGCTAGCCAAGGGCGTCGATGCATTCAATACATTAGCGCTTACGTTTACCAACAAGGCTGCCGCCGAAATGAAGGAACGTGTAGAGCATATCCTGGGCAACAAAGAAGCTCGCAACCTATACATCGGCACCTTCCACTCCGTATTTGCCAGGATACTTCGTGCCGAAGCACACCGCATTGGCTATCCCAACTCCTTCACCATTTACGATACCGATGATGCCAAGAGCGTTGTAAAAGCCGTTACCAACGAATTGAACCTCGATGTGCAACACTACAAACCAAACGTAGTGTACAATCGCATCTCAGGAGCCAAGAATGCATTGGTCAATGCAAAAGAATACATGACCGACTACTACATCCAGCAGGAAGATGTGCGTGCCAATCGTCCCATGATTGGACATATCTATGATGCCTACGTAAGCCGCTGTTTTAAGAACGGTGCGATGGACTTTGATGACCTACTGTTTAAGATGTACGAACTGCTGAAGCATTTTCCAGATGTGTTACATAAATACCAGCACAAGTTCAAATACATCCTCATCGACGAGTATCAGGATACCAACCCCGCTCAGTACGAAATCATTAAGCTGCTGGGTGCGGCTCATGAAAATGTATGTGTGGTGGGAGATGATGCGCAAAGTATCTACTCTTTCCGGGGCGCCACTATTCAAAACATACTGCAGTTCCAGAAAGATTACGATGATGTGAAGGTGATCAAGTTGGAACAGAATTACCGCAGTACCCAAAGCATCTTAAATGTGGCCAACGAGATCATTAAGAACAACAAAGGACAAATACCAAAGACCTTATTCACAGACAATGCACCTGGCGAAAAGATAAAGCTGGTACGCACCATGACCGATAACGACGAGGGAAAGTTTGTAGCCGACCAAATCCAGGAACAACGGCTGCGCAATCACTTTGCCAATAAAGACTTTGCTATTCTCTATCGCACTAATGCACAGAGTCGTTCCTTCGAGGAAAGCCTGCGACGTGGAAATATTCCCTACACTATTTACGGGGGCATCTCGTTTTACCAGCGCAAAGAGATCAAGGACTTTATCTGCTACCTGCGCATCATTGTCAATCCAAGAGATGAGGAAGCATTGAAGCGAATCATCAATTATCCCGTTCGTGGTATTGGTAAAACATCTGTTGACAGGGCAATTCTCGCAGCTAATGATCGTGGCATTACCATGTGGGATGTATTGGAAGATGCAGCCTCCTTTGGTTTTAAAGCAGGCACCTTGCAAGCTATAGAGGAATTTGTGCTGATGATCAAAAGCTTTCACAGCATGTTGCCTACCAAGAATGCTTACGACGTGGCATTTCATGTAGGCAAACAAACCGGTTTTGTAAAAGAGCTGTTCAACGACAAAAGCACTGAAGGCGTGCAACGATACGAGAACGTGCAGGAATTGCTCAACTCTATAAAAGAGTTCATTGAGACACCGCTGAGTGAAGAAAGCGGAGAAGTAGGTGACAAAAGTTTAAGTGCTTACCTGCAGCAAATTACTCTGCTTACCGATGCCGACCAGAAAGACCCCGATGCCGATACGGTAAAGCTGATGACCATCCACGCTGCCAAAGGTTTGGAATTTCCTGTAGTATTTGTGGGTGGTTTAGAAGAAGGTTTGTTCCCGAATGCTATGAGCCTGAACAGCCGTGATGAACTGGAAGAGGAACGCCGTTTGTTCTATGTGGCCATCACTCGTGCCAAGCGGCGATTGTATCTTACTTATGCCAATACACGTTACAAGTTTGGCCAGCTAACGCAGAACGAAGCCAGCCGTTTCATTGATGAAATGCCCGTAGATTATTTGGATAAAACCTTTGCAGGAGGCGGTGTAAAAAACCAGACATCCTCCGGAATGTGGGGCAGTGCTTTTGAACGCATGAACCTTGGCTTTAAGAAAGAAGAACCGAAAGAGAAAACTTTTGTTTCTACCATTCTTAATAACAATAAGCCTAAAGAAGTAACTCATATTCCTTCTGCCAACTTTATTCCCTCTGATATAACAAAGCTGGAAGTAGGTATGCGTGTAGAACATCAAAAATTTGGTTTTGGCGAAGTGATCAAGCTGGAAGGTTCCAATCATAACCCGGTTGCTACTATTAAGTTTGATGCCAATGGTGAGAAGAAAATCATGTTGAATTATGCCAAGCTAATGATCGTTAGCTAAGAAGAATGATTGGTAAACGGTCATTCATTTAATTCACCATTCACAATGACGATTCACTGTCTTAACAGCTTCTTGGCAGCAATTCCATAATTTCTGCTCAATAATTGTTAGACGAACGGTGGTATACGCTGAAAAATTTTTGATTTTCTCATTTTCTGCGTATTCTTGCATCGGAAACCGTTGAGAGACTAAATCCTGATACCACTCCCAACAGCCGGTTTTTTTCAAACATTCCATTACCATTTTAAAATATAAATCCTAACCGTTTCCGGTTAATCGTTTTTCAAATCCTCCATAGTATGTACGATATTTTGCAGTTGAACGACATGTTAGTTCCAGAGTTACAGGACATAGCAGAAGAATTGGGCATTGACGCAAAGAAACTATCCAAGCAAGATCTGATCTACAAAATCCTGGACAAGCAAGCTGTGATCAGCAGCGAAGCAAAACCTGCGAACGCGGAAAAACCAAAACGCAAACGCATTGTAAAAGCATCTACTGCTAATACCACAGAAGAAGCTGTGGTAGAAGAAGTAGCCGATATAACTTCGTTGCCTGCACCTGAAGAGAAAAAAGCACCCGCCAGGAAAGCAGCTGCTAAAAAAGAAGTGGCTAAGAAAGGAAGACACAAAGCAGCTGAAGAAAAGCCTGAAGTTGAAAGTCAACCTGAATTAAACCTGGATGCACCTGCTGAACAAGAAGTTGCCCCTAATAACGAAGAAAAAACCCAGCAGGCAGCACCTGCTATTCCAACACCAAACATTAATAAATTCTTCCCGCAACAACCTCTGCAGCAACAACAACAGCAAGAGCCTAAAAGAAGAGAGCGGGAACAAAACTTTAATATCGAGTTTGATGGTGTAATCACGGCAGAAGGCGTATTGGAAATGATGCCCGACGGTTACGGTTTCCTTCGCTCTTCAGACTATATGTATCTCTCTTCACCAGATGATATTTATGTATCTCCTTCACAAATAAAATTATTTGGTTTAAAGACGGGGGATACTGTTTTAGGTTCAGTTCGTCCGCCAAAAGAAGGTGAGAAATACTTTGCTTTGTTGAAAGTAGAAACCATCAATGGCAAGAGCCCCGAAGAAGTGCGTGACCGTGTGCCATTTGATTATCTAACACCATTATTTCCTTTCGAAAAATTAAACCTCTTCACTCGTCCTGATAATTACAGTACACGCATCATGGACCTGTTTACTCCAATTGGCAAAGGCCAGCGTGGATTGATTGTAGCCCAACCAAAAGTGGGTAAAACAGTATTGCTGAAAGAAGTAGCAAATGCTATTGCCGCTAATCATCCTGAGGTTTACCTAATGGTAGTATTGATCGATGAACGTCCGGAAGAGGTAACGGATATGGAGCGTTCTGTTCGTGCAGAAGTAATTGCTTCAACGTTTGATGAACCAGCAGAAAAACACGTAAAGGTTTCTACTGTTGCCTTGCAAAAAGCAAAGCGCCTGGTAGAGTGTGGACATGATGTAGTTATTCTTTTAGATTCTATTACTCGTTTGGCTCGTGCACATAATACTGTGGCGCCTGCATCTGGTAAAGTATTATCAGGTGGCGTGGAAGCAAATGCAATGCAAAAGCCCAAACAATTCTTTGGTGCAGCTCGTAAAATTGAACATGGCGGTTCGTTAACCATTATAGCTACAGCCCTGGTTGATACCGGTTCTAAGATGGATGAAGTAATCTTTGAAGAATTCAAAGGAACAGGTAACATGGAATTACAACTGGATCGGCGCCTTGCAAATAAGCGTGTATTTCCAGCCATTGACTTGGTATCTTCTTCTACAAGACGTGATGACTTATTGCTCGATCGTGACGTATTACAGCGCATGAATTTATTACGAGTTTATCTCAACGATATGAATGCTGATGAGGCAATGCATGAGTTATTAAAACGCATGCGAGGTACCAAGAGCAATGAAGAGTTTCTGGCTTCAATGAACGGATAAACAAGCACAACAAGAATATTTAAAGCTCTAAAATTTGTGGAGCTTTTTTATTGCTAAGCTGTGGTCTCATTTTTGAGTAAGTAATCCTAAATCAAAATTTATCATTCATGAAGACAAGAATTCTTAGCCTCTTAACCATAGCCACAGCTTTTGGTTTTGTAGCATGCAACAACAGTTCAGAAACAGCAGCTACTACAACAGACTCATCTAGCACAGCAAACACAACAACAACTACTTCAACTACTAATTACGAAGCTCTTGCCGATACCTTTCAAACCAACAGCAAAGCAGGTAATTATTTAGACCCTAGAACGGGAAAACCTCTCCGCATTTCCGTTAATACACAAACAGGTGCAAAAATGAATGCTGAAACAAATGAGCCTGTTCGTTATTATGTAGACAGAAGAACATGGTGGGTATACGATGCTAATAGCGGCAATACACTAGGTGAAGCAAAAATGGAAGGCTCTAATCTTCGTTATAAAGATCAAAGCGGTAATTGGATCTCTGCAGAAGATTATTGGAAAACAATAGATGCCAATAATGGTAGCATGAACTCATCTGGCACTATGAATGGTGATTCTTCTGGCAACGGAATCAAAAAAGTAAGTGATGGTGGTAATAAAGTGAAAACAGATGATGGTACGAAAGTAAAAGTTGCTGACCATGGCGATAAAGTGAAGGTAACGGATGAAAATGGCAACAAAACCAAGATAAAAGAAAAGCATTAATCAAAACTTTGATAAAGATGGTCCCGCCTTAGTGCGGGACTTTTTATTTACCAAACTTGTCCAATACATTTGTAGCAGTGAATTACAGCCGCATACTGATTCATGAATTTCTGCAGCAAAAAGGCTTGCTTGTTGATGTTCGAACACCATCAGAGTATGGGCATGCGCATATTCCTGGAGCTGTTAATCTTCCTATTTTCGATGATGAAGAGCGAAAAATCGTAGGCACTACCTATAAGCAAAATAGCAGAGAAACTGCCATTAAAATAGGTTTGGATTTCTTCGGCCCTAAAATGCGCAAGATGGTGGAAGAAGTAGAAGGCCTTGCACCTAGAGCTTCGAATATCAGACTCTATTGTTGGCGTGGTGGCATGCGCAGCGCAGCTATTGCCTGGTTGT
>PSMG01000067.1:0-6701 GCA_040290035.1 Chitinophagaceae bacterium | reverse complement strand
CAACTTGTTTGCAGTTTTTTTAAACTTAGAAACTAAGCCAAGTAATAAACTAATCCAATGTATATAAAAAGAGCTATTGCTCTTCGGTTGCTCGTTTTCCATACTTTAATAGTTGATCACTTGCTCCTCTACTGTTTCCGCTAATTCTCTCCATTCATATTGCTGGTTACGCAATTGAGGCTCAAAACCCGCTTCAAGAATAGCCTGTTGAATAGTTTTAGAAGTAAAACGATGCGGCGCACCGGCAGCACTCACCACGTTTTCTTCAATCATAATAGAGCCAAAATCGTTGGCGCCTGCATGTAAACAAATTTGTGCTGTTTGCTTACCAACTGTCAACCAAGAGGCCTGTATGTTTTTAATGTTTGGCAACATGATGCGGCTGATGGCTATCATGCGAATATATTCTTCGGATGTAGTCAGATTTTGTACACCACGGATCTTCGTCAACAGCGTATCCACATCCTGGAAGGTCCATGGAATAAAGGCCAGGAAGCCTTTCGCTGTTTCGGGCTTCATCGCTTGCACCTCTCTTATTTTAACTAGGTGCTCAAAACGTTCTCTTATTGTTTCCACGTGGCCAAACATCATGGTAGCAGACGTGGTGATGTTCAGTTTGTGTGCTTCGTGCATAATGGCCAGCCATTCGTCGGCGCCACATTTTCCTTTAGAAATCAATCTGCGTACACGATCCACTAAAATCTCTGCGCCTGCACCGGGCAACGAGTCCATGCCCGCCTCTTTAAGCGCTTTCAATACTTCACGATGAGTACTTTTTTCAAGCTTGGTAATGTGCGCAATCTCCGGGGGCCCAAGTGCATGTAACTTGATAGTTGGAAATTCCTGTTTTATCTGGCGAAAGGTAGTTGCATAAAAATCCAATCCTAGTTCAGGGTGATGACCGCCCTGCAGAAGCAACTGGTCACCGCCGTATTTGATGGTTTCCTCAATTTTTTTCCGATAGGTAGGCATATCGGTAATGTATGCCTCTGCATGGCCCGGAATACGGTAAAAATTGCAAAACTTACAATTGGCTATGCATACGTTAGTAGTATTTACGTTACGATCAATCTGCCATGTAACCTTGCCGTGCGGCACCTGCTTTTTGCGCAGTTCATTAGCCACGTACATCAACTCAGTAAGCGGTGCTTCTTCAAAAAGCTGCATGCCTTCTTCAATACTCAAAAATTCAAAGGCAAGGGCTTTGTCATACAAATTGGAAAGACTCATAAGATTGCAAAATTAGGATGATACCACGTCAATTTGGATAAGCGGCGGATGATTGTTGTCATTGAATGCTTATTTTTAAGACGGCCTTATAGTTTGCAACATTTTACAGTGAGCACTTGTCTTAATAGTACTGCTTTCATGAGACGAAACCTTTTATACCTCTCCTTCTTTTGCTTGATCAATACCACTTGTGCAGCACAAGAAGAATTTATTGAACAATCGCAGTTCCTGGCGAGAGTGCCGTTTACTCAATTAACAGGTGGCGTTATCCTGCTGCAGGCAAGATTGAGCAATTACCCCGATACTCTGAACTTCATTTTGGATTCTGGCAGTGGCGGCATTTCATTGGATTCTACTACGGTAGATTACCTGAAAATTCATAGAGTGAAAACAGATAGAACCATTCGGGGTATTGCGGGCACAGGAAAGGTTAGTTTTGTGTATCACCAACAACTGCACTTCCCTCACCTTGCTATTGATAGTCTCGATTTTCACATTAACAACTATAGTATTCTTACCGCAGTTTACGGGGTACAAATTGATGGCATCATTGGGTACTCAGTGCTAAGCCGATATATACTCAAGATTGATTACGATAGCTTGTTTGTTGAGTTTTGGACCAAGGGGGCATTAAAATATCCCCGTGGAGGATTTTTTTTGAGGCCCCTCATCAGCACCTTACCAGTGATTGTCTTGCAGGTTAAAGATGATCGACCTGTTAGCAGCCGTTTTTTATACGACATGGGTGCCGGATTAAATATGATGCTCTCCACAGACTTTATTAAGGACAGCAACCTGCTGAAAAAGAAGCGCAAATTTTATGTAAAAGAAGCGGAAGGCCTAGGTGGAAAAATTGATATGAGCATGACCGTCATTAAAGAAGTAAAGCTTGGACCTTACCGGTTTCACAATGTACCCGTTTATGTTTTTGATGATACTTATAATGTCACTTCTTATCCTTACCTGGGTGGCCTTATAGGTAACGATCTGCTACGACGATTTAACGTAATCATGAATTATGAGAAAAGTGATTTTTACCTGACTCCTAACTCACACTTTTTCGATGGGTTTGATTATTCATACAATGGCCTGGAGCTTTACTTCGTTAACGGACAAATCATTATTGGCGATGTGGCCAAAGATTCACCGGCAGAAAAAGCGGGCTTAAAAGAAGGCGATGTAGTAGTAGCAGTCAATAAGAACTTCACACAAAACATTCAAGCCTATAAAGCAGAGTTGCAAAACGCCGGCGACAAAGTAAAAATCATTATTCGCCGTCACGACGAACTGCGGGAGATAGAACTTAAGGTGAAGAACATACTTTAACAACCACCAATTATTCTGCTTACTGATCGTTATCCGTTTCGAATTACTTTTACAGACTAATTTAAAAACGAATAGCAGTGGTTCAGTTTGATAAGTTTACCTTGGAAAATGGCTTACGTGTGATTGTGCACCAGGATACATCCACCCCTATGGCAGTAGTAAATGTGTTGTATGATGTAGGTGCACGGGACGAAGATCCTTCACGCACCGGATTTGCACATCTTTTTGAGCATTTAATGTTTGGCGGATCAATCAACATCCCTGTGTATGATGAACCCCTGCAAATGGCAGGAGGTGAAAACAATGCGTACACCACCAACGATCTTACCAATTATTACATACAACTTCCGGCAGAAAATTTAGAGACCGCTTTTTGGCTGGAAAGCGATCGCATGCTTTCCCTGGCCTTTACGGATAACAGTTTGGAGGTGCAACGAAAAGTAGTAATGGAGGAGTTCAAAGAGCATTATTTAAACAAACCTTACGGTGATGTCTGGTTGAAATTGCGGGAGCTGGCGTACCAGGTGCATCCCTACCGTTGGATGACGATTGGTAAAGAGCTATCGCATATTGAAACTGCACAACTGCATGAGGTGCGAAACTTTTTCTTCAAACATTATCGTCCCGTAAATGCCATATTAGTGGTTGCGGGCAATGTTACAACCGACCAAGTAAGAGCATTGGCTGAAAAATGGTTTGGTTCTATCGAGTCGGGCGAAAGATATGTGCGCCAATTACCACAAGAGCCAGAACAAACACTGGAACGTAAAGCAGAAGTTCATGCGGACGTGCCCCTGGATGCTTTGTACAAATGCTGGCATATGGCCGGTCGCATGGATCAACGTTATTATGCTGCCGATTTGATCACAGAAATATTGGGTGGTGGCGGATCTTCACGTTTGTACCAGGCATTGGTGAAAGAAAAAAAATTATTCAGCAATATCGAGTGTTATCATTTCGGAACCATAGAACCAGGGCTTTTAACCATTGAAGGCAAACTGGTGAAAGGTGTAAAAATGGAAGAAGCAGAAGCGGCTATAGAAGAAGAATTAGCAAAGATCAAAAACCACAAGATCAGCGATGCCGAATTGCAAAAAGTGAAGAACAAAACAGAGAGCATTATCTCTTTCGAAGATATGGGCGTAATGAACAGAGCCAATAGTCTTGCTTTATATGAACTCTTAGGCGATGCCTCATTAATAAACAGCGAATTGAATCGCTATCAAAAAGTAAGTGTCGACGATATCTTACAAGAGAGTAATACCATTTTCCAACAAACAAACAGCAATACACTGTATTATTTTTCAAAAAGCTAATTATTCACTGTCATCCTGAGCTTGTCGAAGATGACTGTGGATAATTCAATCAATGATAATTCAATCAATATAATGACAACAGAAGAACTGAATAGAAAACAACCACCAGCCATAACCGAAGCAGTTAATTTTCATATAGCATTAAAGCAGTACGAAAAATATGTGTTGAACAACGGAGTAGAAGTTTATGCTATCAATGCTGGTGCTGAAGATGTGGTGATGGTAGATTGTGTGTACTATGCAGGCAATTGGTTTGAGCATAAAAACCTCGTAGCGGCTAGCGTAAATTTTTTATTGAAGAATGGAACAAAGAATAAAAGTGCATTTCAACTCAATGAGCATTTTGAATATTATGGTTCTTATTTAAATAGAAGTTGTTATAACGAAACAGCAACTGTAACACTATATGCATTGACCAAACATTTGCCTGAACTATTGCCGGTAATGCGTGAGTTATTAACCGAATCTGTTTTTCCGCAGGAAGAAATTGAAGTGTACAAACAAAACATGAAGCAACGCCTTAACGTAAATCTGAAGAAGAGCGATTTCGTTGCTGGTCGATTGATTGATGTTTACCTATTTGGTCAAGAGCATCCGTATGGAAAGTTCTCTTCTTTCGAAGATTATGATGCTATCACGAGAGATGAGCTGGTTGATTTTTACAACCAATATTATATCAATGGTAAGTTTGTACTTTTTGTGGCGGGTAAATTACCTTCTAACTTGTTTCAACTACTCAATGAACAATTCGGAAGCTTAAATAATAATGCAGTTGCGGTTGAATCTATTCCTGCAATTCCGGCTGGGAAAAAAAAATACCGTGTTACCAACGACCCAACAGGTATGCAAGGCGCCATTCGTATGGCAGCACCTTTCCCTAATTGTCATCACCCCGATTTTGTAAAAGTACAAGTACTCAACAATGTATTTGGTGGATTTTTTGGCTCACGGTTGATGAGTAATATTCGCGAAGAGAAAGGCTATACGTATGGTATCTACAGCTATCTACAAAACCACATTCAGCAAAGTGCATGGATGGTAAGCACCGAAGCCGGACGTGATGTATGTGAGCTGGCTATTGTAGAAGTATATAAAGAAATGGCTCGTTTGCGCAATGAAGAAATAGGCGAAGACGAATTGCTCTTGGTACGCAATTACATGATGGGTTCTATTCTTGGCGATCTGGACGGCCCTTTTCAAATATTGAATCGCTGGAAAAATATAATCCTGAACGATTTGGACAAAAACTATTTCTACAAGCAAATTGAAACCATAAAAAACGTTTCTGCACAAGAGCTGCAAGAACTTGCCAACAAATATTTGTTAGAAGAAAATTTTTATGAGTTGGTAGTGGTTTAATAGTCGAAGGAGATCACTATTAATCAAGTGCAATGGGTAATTCATATTGCCTGCTGCCATCTTTCGCACTTGACTCAAACAGGATTAACGTTCGAGTTGTATTTGCATTTGTCTTTGGTATAGCAATCGTAAAATGAAATTTGCCCCAGGCAGGAGCACCAGCGTCAGTCATTTGGTTTCCTTTCTTAAGTTCATGATGACCATCTTCTACTACCCAGCCAAACATTGCTTCAAATATTTGCGCTTCACCTTGTACACGAAACTGGTTGTCTGCAATTTTTTGCACTGTTACATTTCTAAACCGCTGATTGGAATAAGCCTTAGGTGAATTAAATACAGTATCCGATTTAGTAATAACAGCGGGAGCGCTGCTACTACCTTCTTTTTTATCATTAGTAGAAGTATTATTGCAACCGGGTAAAAAGAAAAGTAGAAAAGGTAAAAGTGATTTCATATTTCTTCGAACTAAAGCAATTAACAAATATTAGGGTACTCTAATGGCTTGCGCCGCAAACATACTTGACGGTTCTTTGATCATCATCCATTTCCGTTAATGCAAAGCAAAACCAACCTGCTTTATCTAGTAGGTTATTTGTGGTGTTCCATCAGGTGCTAAGCTCCACAAACCATTTGTCGCTTTAAATACTACAAACTTGCCTTGATAGGTAGTTTGGATTGTTTCGCCTCCTATTTGCTTGCAAACAACATAATGTGCAATAAAAGGATAAATAGTTGCATTTACGGGAGCACCATCGTATTTACGTTGTGCACCTCTGCCGGCAACCACCGTAACAGTATTGGTATAGGAAGGTAATGTGTGTATGTTGATTGGCGTTACACCAACTTGTTTAGATGAAGTGAGGCTACCACCAGACGTTTCATAACTATATCGTTCATACAATAAGCGTTTTATTATTGTTTCCGAAAAAAGATATACTGCCATTGATGTTTGGTGGTGGATTAAAAGAGCAATTAACTAAGACTTTTTTGAAGGATCAGCTTTGGGTACAGCAGTAGGTGTAGAGAGTGTTGACTTACCACCTACGTTCCTAAGTCGAGATGCGCTAACCCACTCATCCCAATTGCTGCCACATCCGTTATAATGTACTTTATATTGGTTGTCTTTTACTTCTATAATTGTTCCCTTGTACCAGATACCATTCCAAAGAATTTCTGCTGAGCTTCCGGCTTGTTGCGCAAACAGTGCTAAGGAGAATAGTATTAGTGGCAGAAAAAAGAATCGCTTCATATTATTTGTTTGAAATTTTAAGCAGAGTAAGATCGCTCATCAAAATAAGTAAAACCAATAAAAATTTTTACAACGGCTTCAGTTAATTTAAAAATAACTACTCACGGCACATTAAAAGCCATCGTTTACAACTTGCTTTCAGCCCGGTTCCAATGACCATAGTTTCTAAGTTTAAAAAAACTGCAAACAAGTTGTCACTTTTTTAGCTTGCTATTTTTACT
>PSMG01000066.1:0-7042 GCA_040290035.1 Chitinophagaceae bacterium | reverse complement strand
TTTCATCTTTTGCTGAAAGTTTATATACAACTGGTATTCCTGTTTTAATCCAAAGAGATAATCTTTTCTTCCATTGCTCTGAAGAGCTTTGGTAATTTCCCCTTCTGATTTCTTACAGTTGCCATGTCTTAACGCCGCAAGTTTTTCCGGACTTTTTTCGCCCTTGCTGATGATCTTCGTTGTAAACACCGAATTCTTTAATCTCTTCCTTGCCTTGACCAATGGCAGCAAAGTGAGAGCGGCTTCCTACATCAATACCTGCTGCATTGGGATTAATAACTTCCATCTTTACATTTCTGTTTTGCATAAATATTTTTTTAGAAGTAAAAAAAAATGCTCTCAGAGAATGTATCTTTAACATGAAAATATTCTGAACGGGATCTCTGATAAATCAGAATCACCACTGAAGTAATCACAAAGCTTTTTTGTTCCTGGCAAAAAAGCTTTTTACATTCCAACCAGAATGACGCCCGTGCTATTATGCAACAATGCTTACATCGGCCTTGCAAAGAGCGTCATAAAATTAATCTGTTTATTAAAATGGAGGCTGCATTTCTAACGTTAGCTTGAGAAGTAATTTTTGGTTCCAAAAAAAGGGGAATGACCGCTGACGAAGAAGTCGTGTTAGATGTGCCCACGCTGGCCAAAAACTATAAGATTTATATAGTGCGTGGCACAGCCATGGCTACCGACAACAACCATTATGCTTACGGTGTAGATACAGCGGGTGACAGAAGATCAATGCTGTACATTAAGGATCTTTCCAATGGCACGCTAGCCAAAGAAGTGATCAGCAATACATCGGGCAATTACGTATGGGCCAATGATGGCAAAAACATCTATTACGTATTGAACGATCCAACCGTTCGTGCCTACAAGGTCATGCGTCATAAATTAGGATCAGATCCTTCAGGCGATGAAGAAATTTATACCGAAAGAGACAGCACCTATCGTGTAGGTCTCTCCAAGTCACGCAACAATCGTTACATCTTTATTCATTCAGAAAGCAACAACATTACCGAAGCAAGCTATTTAGATGCAAACAATCCTGAAGCAAAGCCTATCATCATTCAAGCAAGAACGCCGAACTTAGAATACAGTGTTGATTATTATGAAGGCAGCGTGTTTCATATTCGCACCAACAAAAACGCAAAGAACTTTAAATTGGTAACAGCACCAATAGCTAATCCGGGTATGGCTAATTGGAAAGATGTGATTCCGGGTAGTGATCGTTCCTACCTCGAAAATTTCACCATCTTAAAAGATTATTACTTGATGCAGGCAAAAGAAAACGGCCTCACACAAATCAAAATCTTCGATCGCAAAAACAATAAATGGAAGGCGGTAAACTTTGGCGAAGAAGATTATGTAGCCAGCATGTACCTCGCTACCGACGATTATGCTACCGATAGCATTCGCTATTATTTTACCTCGCCGGCAACACCAGGCTCTGAGTATAAATACAATTTAAAAACAGGCGATAAGGTTTTATTAAAGCGCCAACAAGTTGGCGGTGGCTTCGATCCATCTTTATATCAAACCAAACGTATCTGGTCTACCTCTAGAGACGGTGTGAAAGTGCCTGTTTTTATTGTTTACCGGAAAGATAAATTCAAAGGGGATGGCAGCAATCCTTTGTTCTTGTTTGCCTATGGTTCTTACGGTGCCAACTCCGATCCTTTCTTTAATGGCTCGGCGATTAGTTTGTTAGATCGGGGCATTACCTATGCCATTGCACACATTCGTGGTGGACAGGAAATGGGTCGCGATTGGTTTGAGCAGGGAAGGATCATGAACAAGAAAAACACCTTTAATGATTTTGTAGATGCTGCACAAAATCTGGTAAATGAAAAGTACACAGCACCGGATCATTTGTTTGCAAATGGCGGAAGCGCAGGTGGTATGTTGATGGGAGCAGATACCAATATGCGTCCGGATTTATTCAAAGGCGTTATTGCCGAAGTGCCCTGGATGGATGTGTTAACAGACATGTTCAATACAGATCTGCCATTAACTACATTGGAATACGATCAGTGGGGAGATCCAAATAAAAAAGAACATTACGACTACATGCTAAGTTGGTCGCCGTTGGATAATGTAAAACCGGCAAAATACCCGGCCATCTTTGCCACAGGTGGATTGAACGATACACAAGTACCTTATTTTTCTCCGGCCAAATGGGTAGCCAAAGTGCGTGAAAATAACTTGGGCAACAATCCTGTCTTATTCAAAGTAAATATGGGTGCAGGCCATGTTGGCGAAAGCGGTCGCTTCGAACGTCAAAAGCTCACAGCATTGAAATATGCTTTTGTTTTAGATCTCTTAGGTTGGAACGAACAAACACAAACCTTTAACAACAAATCATTCTAATGCACTCAGCCTATGAGGTTTTATAAACCTCATAGTTTTCCCCGAACTTAGCATCATGGCCTTCTACGAATTCAACGGTGTCAAGCCAATTGCACATGAATCTGCTTTTGTTCATCCACAAGCCGCTGTCATTGGCAATGTGGTCATTGGTAAAAATGTGTACATCGGCCCTGGTTGTGCCCTTCGTGGCGACTTTGGAAAGATCATCATAGAAGACGTCTGTAATGTTCAGGAAAATTGCACCGTACACATGTTCCCCGGCGTTACAGTATTATTGAAACAAGGAGCACACATTGGCCATGGCGCCATTGTACACGGTTCAATTATTGGTCGTAATTGTCTCATTGGTATGAATGCAGTCATCATGGACGAAGTAGAGCTCGGCGACGACTGTATCGTCGGTGCACTGTCCTTTGTAAAGCAAGGCAAAAAGATCCCGGCCCGTTCACTTCTCGCCGGCAACCCCGCTAAGATCATCAAGCAAGTGTCCGACGAAATGCTCCAATGGAAAACCGAAGGCACAAAGCTTTACCAACAACTGCCACAGCAATGCTTCGACACCTTGAAACAGTGTGAGCCCTTACGTGAGGCCGCAGACCAGCCCATCAATTTCCGGAGCGAGTATAAGCCACGAACAAAATAAGAGGGCAAACAATTTTTTTAAAGCAGTATTATTTTTTGTAATTTAAATGTCTGAATTTCCCTCACCTAAAAATCAACGATTATGAGCGCATCTCTACGCACTGCTATATACTCAACTATTCTATTGGGTGCTATCACCTCGCAGGCACAAGTCGATCGGTTTACATATGCCATCACTGATGTTACCAAAGATGGCGCAAGCTGGAGTGCCTTACGCAAACTCGATCTGCAAACAGGTCAATACTCCGATATTTTATTCAATGGCGTTGATGCAAAAACAGTCGCGTACGATGCAGCTTCGCGAAAAGCATTAACACAGGCACCGGATGCTAAGTGGGGCACTGCCTTGCAAAGTCCGTTTAGCACGGGTGTTGCAGCGTTGGCTTTTGATAGAAGACACAATCGTTTGTACTACACACCAATGTTTATCGATCAATTGCGCTATATCGATCTGTCCAACATGAAAGTGTATTACGTAACCGACAAAGCGTTCAGCGGCTTAGGCACAATGCATGGCGACGAAGGCAAGATCGTTACACGCATGGTTATCAATCCCGATGGTACTGGTTATGCTATTACCAACGATGCCAATACATTTATTCAATTCACTACCGATAAAAATCCTAAGGTTACATCATTAGGCAGTTTAGTAGACGATCCATCTAACGGCGGCGTATCAGTGCACAATCGTTGCAGCTCTTATGGTGGCGATATGATTGCAGATGATAAAGGCAATCTCTACATTCTTACTGCTCGTAACAATGTGTTCAAAGTAGATATAGAAACAAAAACAGCAAAGCTTTTAGGCAACATACAAGGGCTTACGCCAAACTTCACCGTAAATGGTGCAGCAGTAGATGCTGATGGAAACATTTTGGTGAGCAGCGCAGTAGACGGCACATCATACTACACCGTTAACCCGCAAGATTGGAAAGCAACTCCGTTCAAAAGCAGCAACGGTATCTTCCGTAGTTCCGATTTAGCCAACAGCAATTACTTGTCTACTACCAAAAATGCAACAACCGAAATTGCTACCATCAAGCAACCAGTAAGCAAGTTTTCCAACCTGGTACAGGTATATCCAAACCCGGTTACGGCTAATCGCTTCACTTTGGAGTTCAACAAGATCAATGCAGGCAGCTATACCATCGAAGTGTCCAACGTTTCAGGTACACGTGTTGCTACCAAAGCAGTAGTGATCAATAGCGAAAATCAATTACAACCAATTGTACTGCCCGGTACAAGCGCCAAAGGTATTTACCTGGTGCGTATGCTCGATAACAGCAAGCATTCGGTGTATGAGCAAAAGATAATGGTGCAATAAGCGAAACCCTTTCTATCAATACAAAAGCGTTCTGTCATCAGAACGCTTTTTCTTTTACTCTGATACATAAAGCTGAACCCTGATCATACAAAACTTGTTACTCATTAAGCCACCAAATAATTAATGATCAATAATCAATAATAAAATAACACCCTGTCATTTCGAACGCAGTGAGAAATCTATGGTTTTTTAGAAACCTTATAGGTCTCAACTTCTTCGTCGCATCAACCTCGCTCACCACTCACAACTGACCTCTCATGACTCACGCCTCACCCACCTAAGTCTCTCTTTAGGAGGACAGGGGGATTCCTTACTTTTGCTCCCATGAACGAAAAACTGGTTACCCGCTTAAAAAAAGAGCTCGACGAGATCAAAAGCTCAGGTCTATATAAAAACGAACGCATCATCACCTCGCCACAAGGCGCCGAAATAGTAGTCAATGGCAAAACAGTTCTGAACTTTTGCGCCAACAACTACCTGGGTCTGTCCTCGCATCCAAAAACACTTGAGGCAGCACATAAATACTTAGACAGTCATGGCTATGGTATGAGCAGTGTACGCTTCATTTGCGGTACGCAGGATATACACAAACAACTTGAACAAAAGTTGGCCGACTTCCTCGGTACCGAAGACACTATTTTGTATGTAGCTGCCTTCGATGCCAACGGTGGTGTGTTCGAACCCCTGTTCAACGAAGAAGATGCCATCATCTCCGATGCACTCAACCATGCTTCCATCATCGACGGTGTACGCTTGTGCAAGGCGCAGCGCTATCGTTATGAGCACAACAACATGCAAGACCTCGAAGCCAAACTGAAGGAAACACAACACCTGCGCAGCCGCGTTATTGTTACCGATGGTGTGTTTAGCATGGACGGTACTATTGCGCAGTTAGATGTCATCTGCGACCTTGCCGATAAATACGATGCCATTGTGATGGTCGACGAAAGCCATGCCTCTGGCTTCATGGGCAAAACAGGTCGTGGCACCCACGAGTACCGTGGTGTCATGGGTCGTATCGATATCATTACAGGTACCTTGGGCAAAGCTTTAGGCGGTGCCAGTGGCGGCTTCACCAGCGGCCGTAAAGAGATCATCGAGATCCTTCGCCAGCGCAGCCGTCCTTATCTGTTTTCCAACACCATGGCGCCATCCATTGTAGGCGCTTCCATTGCGGTGCTCGACCTGCTCAGCGAAACCACCGAGATTCGGGACAAGCTTGAAAGCAACGTTACCTATTTCCGTGATAAAATGACTGCCGCCGGTTTCGACATTAAGCCCGGTACCCATGCCATCGTGCCTATCATGTTATACGATAGTGTGCTGGCTGCCAAGTTTGCCGATGCACTCCTGGCCGAAGGCATCTATGTTATTGGCTTCTTCTATCCCGTGGTGCCCAAAGGACAGGCCCGCATCCGTGTACAGATCAGTGCCGGCCACCAGCAGCAGCACCTCGAAAAAGCCATCGATGCTTTTACCCGCATTGGTAAAGATTTAGGCGTGCTCAAATAATAAATGCAGCAACAGGCCGTTTATTGAAACTGGTTGCATAGGTACGTGTCATCCTGAGCCTGTCGAAGGATGATCCGAAATACATACTTTCGCAACCACAAAAAATTATTAAATCAAAACCCTACATGAAAAGAGTGTTATTGTTCTTACCCGTTATTGCATTGGTTGCTTTTTCTTCCTGCTCCTCTATGAAACGTGATTGCCAGGGAAGAAAACACGAACGACTGTCAAACGGCATCTATCTGTAAAACAAAACAGCATTAAAGAATAATGGAAGAAGAAGCGGTATAGCTGCTCCTTTTGCAATGGCACTTCATTTTGAACGCCGATAAGAATTTATTTGCCGAACAGGCGCCGAAACAAATACTGCCTCTTAACCTGTCTTGCCGAGTACGCTTGGCACCTTTTCCTAACTATCTTGCACTTGTCATCCCTGTGTTAGGAGGGAGCTCAAAAACCCACCTAAAGAAAAGCCTCCAATCAATAATGCTCTGCTCTGTCATGCGCCTGTGCTGAACTTGTGTGGTATATCCCGGCATCTTTCCCTAAACTGTATTGGCCTAATTTTACTCCATGGCAGATGTGCATGATAAGAAAACGAGGAGTTACAACATGAGCCAGATCAAAGGCAAGAACATAAAGCCTGAAATGCTCGTCCGAAAATTCTTGCATGCCAATGGTTTCCGCTACCGCTTTCATGTAAAAGAATTACCTGAGAAGCCAGACATTGTATTGACAAAATACAAGACAGTATAATATTTGTACATGGCTGCTTTTGGTATGGTCATGAAGGATGCAAATACTAAGTCGTTCCAAAAATCAAAACGGAATGGTGGTTAAATAAGATTAATGGTAACATTGCTAATGACTCCAAAGCTATACAAGGTCTAAAGATGCAAAGTTGGAAAATAATATCGCTTTGGAAATGTGATCTAAAACCGCAAACAATCTCGAAAACACTTTCTTCTCTTCTTAAAAAAATCAAATAGGTAGTACATAAGTTATGCAACGTGACTTAAAAGCAAATGACGTTTAAGTCACATGAGATAGTATTGCTTTATGGACATTAAAACCAGAATTAGTTTACGAATAAAAGAATTACGAACCGAAAAAGATCTCACACAAGGCTGTAAATCTTCAGCTTAAAGTGTACCATTAATATACTAATTTAAGAGAGTGTTTCCAGATTCATTA
>PSMG01000065.1:0-7042 GCA_040290035.1 Chitinophagaceae bacterium | reverse complement strand
TTATACTATAAATTTAACGAATACACCGGGGAATTTCCCCAAAGGGCTTATTTCTGGTTACAGAAATTCATAGATCTGCCACCATGAAAGCAGTAAAAATTATTGCAGGCTTTGCTATACTTTTTCTTCTTTACCATACTGCCGAATACATGATCGTTTTCAAGAATAGCCCGATGGGTTTTCTTGGAATACAAGTATTGTTTTTTATTGCAGCATGGCTTATTGCCAAATGGCAAAAAGGCAAAGGATTAAGCGCCTGGGGTATGGATGGAAAGGCTTCTTTATTCAAACATCTTTTGCCAGGCATGCTGATGGGTGTTGTGTTGTACGGTGTTAGTTTTAGTATTAGCCTTGCATTAGGTGCTGAAAAAATAATTACAACACCTTCATTAAGTTCAGCGTTAATGCCAATAGCCTTGTTTGTGTTTGGTAACTTCTTTTCTTCTTTTTCTGAAGACATACTTACAAGGGGGTATGTTTATTATCATAGTAAAGGGAGTATCATTGCAAGATGGATCGTACTGTTATCGGCGACTATTTATTTATTGAATCATATTTATCGGTTGAAAGATGGTGCGCAAGCATGGATCTATCTGTTTTTACTTGGCGTGTTGTATGTGCTGCCGTTGTTATTTACCAAACGTTTGTGGTTCACAGGTGGTATGCATTGGGCTGGCAACTGTACGTTCTTTATCACTCATGAAGTAATAAAGACCGATAGTGTGCCAGGCAAGATAGATGCGAACTTTATTTTTGTTGGCTGCATCATTGTCTTTATTCCGTTTGTTTATTTTCTATTGAAAAGCTTCGGTCTTATGAAGTATTCTGTTGTAAAAACAACTTATAAACCTGCAGAATCATTAACCCTTAATTAGCACACATGAAATTTTTAAACATTTATTGCGTACAACGTCAGTTTGTGAAAAAACTACCGCCGTCAAAACAAATATATACACAATGTGAACAGGTAAAACAGCGTATGGTTTTTGCTAATTATTGCTCATGCAATTTATCAAAGGCAGCAGCCGTCATCAAAGTTACTTTGCCACGTTGGAAGATCAGGTAGCAGCAGACAATCCTGTAAGGCTTATCGATGGGTTTATAGATTAGCTGGAGTTAGCAAGATTAGGGTTCAGCAAAACAGTACATAAGAGTGAGGGCCGCCCACCTTATGCGCCGGGAGTGCTGTTAAAACTATACCTGTATGGCTATTTAAATAAAATACGGAGCAGCCGTAAGCTGGAAAAGGAATGTGGCCGCAATACAGAACTGCAATGGTTGTTACAAAACCTGCGGCCTAACTATCATACTATTGCAGACTTCCGCAAAGCACATGGACATCCATTGCAAAATATGTTCAGGCTCTATGTACAGTTTCTCAGCGATGCCGGACTGCTTGGCAAAACAACCATTGGTGTAGATGGCAGCAAGTTTAAAGCAGTGAACAGCCGCAAGAATAATTACAATCAAAAAAAGAAAGACAAGCACCAGCAGTTTATAGCAGACAAGACGGCAAAATATTTAAAGGAGCTTGATGAACTGGATAAACAGGAAAATACCAGCGATGATGGCTTTCAAATAAAAAAGGAAAAGATAGCGCAGGGCCTTGCCAGGCTAAAAGAACGAACCATCAAATACGATACGCTGCAGCAGCAATTAGATAGTACAACAGACAAACAAATCAGCAGCACTGACCCCGACAGCCGCAGCATCATCATTGTAAAAAATATTGTGGAGGTAGCTTATAATGTACAAAATGCAGTAGATGATAAACACAACCTGATAGTACATACCGGGACCACCAACAGTAATGATGGCAAGGCTTTGCATAAAGCAGCCATGCAGGCAAAAAACAATTTACAGTTACAAAAAGAAGACACATTAATGCTGCTGGCCGACAAAGGATATCATACGGGAGCAGAGTTGCAGCAGTGCCAGCAGGAGAATATGGTAACCCATGTAGCGTATAAAGAACAGCCATCTGTAAAGCACATCAGCACTGAGTTTTTGTCAGAGAGTTTTGAGTACAACAAAGCAACCGATAGTTACACCTGTCCTGCGGGAGCAACATTAACATCACTTGGAACCTGGCACAACAAGGGAGAAGCCAGTGAAACAAGTTATCGTTTTAAAACCTACCGCACCGATGCTTGCAAAAGCTGTTCTTTAAAACATCAATGTACCAAACTGCCCAAACGGATTATACACCGAAGCGAATACCAGGATGCGGTGGATATTAATGATAGCAACATCAAACAAAATCCACAGTATTATAAAAGAAGACAGGCGATAGTGGAGCATCCCTTTGGTACACTGAAAAGACATTAGGGCTACACCCACACTTTATTAAAAGGATTGCAAAAAGTAAATGGGGAGATGAATCTGATCATGTTCTGCTACAACTTTATGCGAACCAGTAACATATTAGGATTTGAAAAGATGCTGGAAGCAATCAACAACTGGAAGCCAGACTACAGTAAATTAGTTTGTGCAATAAAAAGGGCCATTATGAAAATGAGTGGTAGTCAAAAAGAGCCACCCCTTTTTTTATCAATAAGCAGATCATTGTTTTTGAAGGTTGCCTGCATAAGCCCCGATGTGTTGCAGATAAAATTATAGACCTTGTTTATCAGCAGTCGGAGAGTTTTTTCACAGTCTGACGTAAGGTAAATGTTTATATCAGTTTGGATAAGATTGTATTGGTAAGTTCTAATGACGATTTATCTGTCATTGAACTGGAAGGTGCTGAACCCGTACATGTGCGCATGTCAACGGAGGAACTAGTGCGTATGATCAATGAAAAGAATAGAATAGGTATTGGTTTTAGAACCAATGCTAATAGTTAACCAGTTTTTGTAGGTATTCATCCAATCTCTTTTTCGCTAAAAAGTTTTGTTCCAATTCTATATTAAAAGGCACAGGTGTGTCTAATGAGGCGCAGCGCATGATGGGTGCATCCAGGTATTGAAAACAGTTTTCGGAAATCCAGGCAGCAATCTCTCCGCCAATGCCTCCGATCAGCGTGTCTTCGTGCAGCAATAGTACCTTTCCAGTGCGTTTGACAGAAGCAGCAATCGCTTCATAATCTAAAGGCAATAATGTTCGCAGGTCTAAAATATCAATAGAAATATCGTTGTGTTCCGAAGCATATTCTTCTGCCCAATGCACACCAGCACCATAGGTAATAATGGAAAGATCATCGCCGCGTTGTACTTGTCTTGCCTTGCCTATTTCTTCTTCGTAATATTCTTCGGGCACTGCGCCGCTAATACTTCGATACAAAGCTTTGTGCTCGAAATATAGAACAGGATTGGGATCATTTATGGCAGCTATCAACAAGCCTTTTGCATCATATGGTGTGGATGGATAAACCACTTTCAATCCGGGAGTATGTACAAACCATGCTTCGTTGGATTGAGAGTGGAAAGGTCCTGCACCAACGCCGGCACCTGTAGGCATGCGAATCACTACATCAGCATTTTGTCCCCAACGGTAATGAATCTTTGCAAGGTTGTTGATGATCTGGTTGAAGCCTACTGTTACAAAGTCGGCAAACTGCATTTCCATCATGCTCTTAAAGCCTTCGAGACTTAATCCCAACGCTGCGCCAACGATAGCACTTTCGCAGAGCGGCGTATTGCGTACTCTTTCTTTGCCAAACTCAGCCACAAAACCTTCGGTTATTTTAAATGCTCCGCCATATTCGGCAATGTCTTGCCCCATTAAAATGAGGTTGCTGTGTTGCTGCATGCTTTGCTGCAACCCTTCTTTAATCGCATCAATCATTCGCAGCTCACGTGAACTTTCCGTTGGCGGTTGACGGTTAAGGGTTGATCGTTCTGCATAGACATCCTTCAATTCGTCTTCTGTGTTAACAACTATTGTCGGTGAAGCAAAACCAATCTTCAGTTCCTCTTCTATGCCCTCTTTCATCTGTCGTCTTACATCAGATGCTTCGCCTTCGCTGATGATCTTTTCTTCAATGAGCCAATCTTCGTAATTCTTAATGGGATCTTTTATCTGCCATGCATCGAATAATTCTTTAGGTACATACTTGGTTCCGCTTGCTTCTTCGTGGCCTCGCATGCGGAAAGTGACACACTCTATCAGATAAGGCTTCTGGTTTTTGATGCAATACTCACGAACACCTTTAATGGTATCATACACGGTAAGTATGTTGTTCCCATCAATGATCACCGATTCCATGCCGTAGCCTTTTGCCCTGTCGGCAAGGCTTTCGCAGCGGTATTGTTCTTTTACCGGAGTGCTTAGTCCGTAACCGTTGTTTTCAATAATGAAGATGGTTGGCAAGTCCCACACGGCTGCTGTATTCAACGCTTCATGAAAATCACCTTCGCTGGTTCCACCATCACCTGTAAATGCAAGTGAAACTTTGTTTTGTTGTTTGAGTTTATATGCGAGTGCTACACCATCAGCAATAGCTAACTGCGGACCTAAGTGCGAGATCATGCCGCAGATATGATGTTCTTTACTGCCGAAATGAAAGCTGCGTTCTCTTCCTTTACTATAGCCATCTTGGCTGCCCTGCCATTGTTTGAATAATTTGTGCAAAGGCATATTGCGTGAAGTAAAAACACCGAGATTACGATGCAAGGGCATGATCCATTCATCTTCTTCTAAGGCCAACGTTGCACCAACCGAAATAGCTTCTTGCCCAATGCCACTGAACCACTTAGAGATGCGGCCCTGACGTAACAACACCAGCATTTTTTCTTCGATCAATCTTGGATACAACAACGCTTTGTAAAGGCGAACCAGTTCTTCGTTTGATAATTCCTTCCGGGTAAAATTCATGGTGGATGATTTAATCTACGCCTGCAATCTTTTCTAATACCGAACTTACAATGGAGACAATGAAGCTAAACAAGAGTGCCGATAAAAGTCCATGCACTTCGAAACCTTTTACTAAATAAGCTGCGAGGTAAACGATTATAATATTAATGACGAGTAAAAACAATCCTAGTGTAATGATGGTAATAGGAATAGTTAATGCAATGAGTATCGGTTTTACAAAGGCATTCAATAAAGCAAGTACTACAGCAACAATGATGGCTGTTTTTGCATCGGGGATTGAAATGCCAGGTAATAGCCATGCAGCAAAATAAGCGGCTAATGCAATTACCAGTATGCGTATGATTAGGTCCATGTGAATTGATTTGGCAACAAATATAGAGGCTATTGGAAAGTGGTGGTTAGACAAGATTAAATAGCTTTATAGGAATAAGGGCAACTAATGATTCAACCTCCGAATGATAAGACAATTTATGAAGGCGTCATTGCTGATTACTGGTTAGAAGATGGCATGCTTGTTTCTCTATCTAAACTTCCCAAACGTACTGTTGCACTAATTCGGGATAATGTGCAATTGGTGCAAAGCATTACGGGTAATAAACCAATGCCTTTGCTGATTTATTTATGCAATTATCCAATGCCCGATAAAGAAACAAGGGCCCTTTCCACCGAACAACTTCCCAAGATTTATACAGCCATGGCAATGGTATCTAAGGGAGGGTTAGCACAGTTTATTATGAACTTATTGTTTCGTTTTAAGCAACGTCCTATTCCCATGAAAAGCTTTAGTAATGATGCCGATGCCAAAGCATGGTTGAAACAGTTTGTATCTTCAGAAGCAAAACAATAGCATCATGAAAATAGCTACCTATAATGTAAATGGCATTAGTAGTCGCTTGCCAGTATTGCTGCGCTGGCTTAAGGAAACAACACCCGATGTAGTGTGCCTGCAGGAGTTGAAAGCACCTGATGAAAAGTTTCCGGAAGAGGCGCTAAGTGAAGCTGGCTACAGCGCCATATGGCATGGACAAAAAAGCTGGAACGGTGTAGCTATTTTAAGTAAAGGAGATAAGCCGGAAGAAATACGCAAGGGCTTGCCGGGCAATGATGAAGACATGCATAGCCGTTATATAGAAGCAAAGGTGAATGATATTGTTGTAGGCTGCCTGTACCTCCCGAATGGCAACCCCGCACCAGGTCCCAAGTTTGATTACAAGTTGGAATGGATGGATCATTTTCACAAACATGCTGCTTCGCTGTTGAAATTGAAAAAACCTGTTGTGCTGACTGGTGATTATAATGTGATACCCACTGACCAGGATGCCTATAAACCTGAGCGCTGGGTGACCGATGCCTTGTTCTTTCCGGAAAGCAAGGAACGATTTGCTAAGCTTGTAAAACAAGGCTGGACAGATGCCATCCGAACACTTTATCCAGATGAGGCGATCTATACCTATTGGGATTATTTCCGCAATGCATTTGGCAGGAATGCCGGCATTCGGATTGATCATTTCCTCCTGAGCCCGCAGCTTAGCAAACGTTTAAAAGATGGTGGTGTAGATAAGCAAGTGCGTGGCTGGGAAAAGACGAGTGACCATGCGCCAGTGTGGATACAGTTGGAGGATTAATTGAAACAGTATTATCATTTCATCATGAACAAGGAAAGGATTTATAAGATTGTGTTTGCCTCTGTTTATCCTTTGTACATTAAAAAAGCAGAAGCAAAGGGCAGAACGAAAGAGGAAGTGGATACAATTATTTTTTGGCTAACCAGTTATGATCAACATATACTGCAAAAGCAAATAGATAAGAAGAGTGATTTTGAAAACTTTTTTGCCCAGGCACCACAATTCAACCCGAATGCTACAAAGATCACGGGTGTGATCTGCGGTTATCGTGTGGAAGAAATAAAAGATCCGCTGATTCAAAAGATGCGTTACCTGGATAAGCTGATTGACGAACTGGCCAAGGGGAAGAAGATGGAGAAGATATTGAGCCAATAAGGTTTTCTTATACTTTCAAGATGTAGTTGCTTTAATTTATTATAGGCCTGTTATGGATATAGCTATCTAAGACGACTTGACCTCAAACCCTCACCAAACAGGACAAGCAATGCGTGATGTGCTGAAACAACAAGGATATGCCGTTGTTCTTCCACACGCAGAACTATGAATTTCTGTAACCAGAAATAAGCCCTTTGGGGAAATTCCCCGGTGTATTCGTTAAATTT
>PSMG01000020.1:0-46010 GCA_040290035.1 Chitinophagaceae bacterium | reverse complement strand
CCGGCTCTGATTCATCTGCATTGCAAACAAGGTAACGCGGAACGCCTTCTGGCTTTGCTAAAAAGCTCCACTTCATACCTGTAGGAAAACCTGCACCACCACGACCACGCAAGCCGCTTTTCTTCACTTCCTCGATAATATCGGCAGGGGCCATTTTAAATGCTTTTTCCAAAGCCTGGTAGCCGCCATTCTTGCGATAGACATCGTAGTTACGAATGCCCTCAATGCCTGCTTTTTCTAATAATAATTTTCTACCCATATGCAAATCCCTCTTTGGGATTGTTGATCTAAAAATTTATTGCTTCGGCTTATCAAAATTGAACATCCAATGCACACCGAATTTATCTTTCGTCATACCAAACCTTGCACCCCAAAATGTATCTTGAAGGGGCATGGTAACCTGACCGCCTGCTGCTAATGCAGCAAAGGTGTTTTCAATTGTCTCGAGATCATGAAAATTTAAAGACAAGCTAATTTGATCTCCGCTACTAACGCTTACACCAGGAGGGCAATCACTCACCATAAATTTCAAATCCCCAGCTTCAGACACAGCATGCAAAACTTTATCTTTCATGCTATCATCCTGGGCCATATTAGCATCGCCAAATGTTTGTAATGTCATTACTTTGCCATTCAATGCCTGCTCGTAAAAAGCTAACGCTTCTTTTGCGTTGCCATTGAAATTCAGATAAGGAATGATAGCGTCCATTCAATTAGTTTAATTATTTTGAGCTGCTGTTCGTCTGCACTCATCAATGATCTGATCCACTTTTTCTTTGGTTAAATGCTCTTTATAAAACTTACCCAACTGCATCATTGGGGCATAACCACAAGCTCCTAAACACTCTACTGTTTTCAATGTAAACAAACCATCTTGCGTGGTTTCGGCTATACCTATGTTCAGTTTCTCTTTTATATAAGCAATAATGTTATCGCTTCCGTTCAACATACAAGGACCCGTTTGGCAAACTTCAAAAACATATTTACCAACAGGCTTTAAATTGTACATGCTGTAAAACGTTGCTACTTCATACACTTCAATTGGTTTCAATTGCAACAGTTCCGCTACATAATCCATCGCTTCTACACTCAACCAACCATTATTTTCTTCTTGCGCTAAATGTAATAGCGGCAATAAGGCGCTCTTCTGCTTTCCTTGCGGATAACGAGCAACAATCTCTTGCACCTTTTGTAGTTTTTCTTCTGAAAATTTCATTTATATCAATTCGACAATTAGTCAATTTTTATCCATCCATCTCCCCTGCAATCAGGTTCAAAGATGACATCACAATAATTGCATCGCTCAACATACTTCCCTTGATCAACTCCTCGTATGCCTGGTAATAAATAAAACAAGGGCGGCGCAAATGCAGACGATAAGGACTTCTTCCGCCATCGCTGATCAAATAGAAACCTAACTCACCATTAGCGCCTTCCACTGAATGATACACTTCTCCCGGCGGCATATCCACTTCACCCATAATAATCTTAAAGTGGTAGATCAATGCTTCCATCTTTGTATACACATCCTTTTTCTCCGGCAAATAATATTCAGGAACATCAGCATGAAATACATCTGCTTCTGCACCTTTGAATTCCTGTACTTTTTGATAAGCCTGGCGAATGATGCTTAACGATTCCCACATCTCCTGCTCACGTACTAAAAAGCGATCATAACAATCACCCGTAGTGCCTGTTGGAATATTGAATTCAAAATCCTGGTAGCTGCAATAAGGCGTGTGCACACGAACATCATAATCAACACCCGCGGCACGAAGGTTCGGGCCTGTAAAGCCATAATTCAATGCACGTTCTGCACTAATAGGACCCGCACCAATTGTACGCTCCATAAAAATGCGATTACGTTGGAAGAGACCTTCAAACTCTTTCAATGCTTTTGGATATTCATCTAAAAACTTCTCCAACTTTTCCCAGGCTATGCTATTGAAATTTGTTTCAAAGCCACCTATCCGACCAATGTTTGTAGTTAAACGAGCACCGCAAACCTGTTCCCAAATTTCATAGATCAGCTCACGGTATTGCATTAAATAAAGGAAGCCAGTATAAGCACCGGCATCTACACCAACGATGGAATTACAAATAAGGTGATCGGCAATACGAGCCAACTCCATAATGATCACACGGAGGTAATCAACACGCTTCGGTGTTTGAATACCCAACAACTTTTCGCAGGTCGTATGCCAGCCCATATTATTGATAGGCGATGAGCAATAATTCAAGCGATCCGTTAGGGGAGTAATTTGATAGAGGGGTCTGCGTTCAGCAATCTTTTCAATGGCTCTATGCACATAACCAATTGTTTGCTCTGCAGAAACAATTCGTTCACCATCTAATTCCAAAATATTTTGAAACACACCGTGAGTAGCTGGGTGTGTAGGACCCAAATTAATGGTGGTAGTTTCCTTTTCGATACTTCCTTCCGGAAGCATGATATGTTTATCTGTCGTAGACATGAATATTTATGTAATCAACTTTTGTTTTTCTATTCAACTCCTGTTGCGTCGCACACTTGTGCTCCAACAAGTCTATTCAGCTTTTTGCCCGCCAAACAATTCCTCTTCCCTGCCTTTTGCCGCCTCAGGAATGGTATGGAAATGGCTTGGTGTACGTTCGTTACCAAAACCAAAGCTTCCACCTCTTCCAAACATTTCATCATCTTTATCCAAACGGGTTTGATCTTCTAACGGGTATTCTTTACGCAGTGGGAAATAATCCATTTCATCCACGTTTTGAATACGTTTCAAGTTAGGATGTCCCACAAAATTCACTCCATAGAAGTCATAAGCTTCTCTCTCCAGCCAGTTGGCAGCTTCAAATAATTTTGTAGCTGATGTGACATCGGGTTTTGCAATCGGCACAAATAACTTAAAACGAATACGGAAATTTTCAACCAGGTTATGCAGGTGATAAACTACAGCTATTTCCTTGTCTTTGAAAGCAGGATAATGAACCGCTGTCAAATCTGTAAGAAACTTAAAAGATAATTGTTCATCGTGGTAAAGGAACTGAAGCAAATCCATGTTTAGTTCCGGCTTTACTTCAAAGGTGAGCATACCATATGGCTCTTCGAAAGCCGAAACAGCATCTCCAAACTGATCAACTAACCGCTGCTTAATTAAATCGTTGCTTAAAGCCATGTTTGATTTCAGATTTCAGATTAATCCAATCGCTAATCTGCAATTATTGAATTCCGTAACTTTCTAAAAGTTTTTTGTAATGATCGCTGCCTCTTCTTCTTATACTTTCTTTCCCTACCAGATCTTGGATTTTCATAAAACCATCCAAAATAGCTTCTGGACGTGGTGGGCAACCGGGCACATACACATCAACCGGTATCACTTGATCAACACCTTGCAACACACTGTAGGTATCAAAAATACCTCCGCTTGATGCGCAAGCACCTATGGCAATTACCCAACGAGGTTCTGCCATTTGCAAATAAACCTGCTTGACAACCGGTGCCATTTTTTTGGAGATCAAACCAATCACCATCAGCAAATCGCATTGGCGTGGCGAAAAACCTACTCTTTCTGCACCAAATCTAGCCAAGTCGTAATGTGAAGCCATTGTTGCCATAAATTCAATACCACAACACTTAGTAGCAAATGGCAAAGGCCAAAGTGAATTTTTGCGAGCCAAACCAACAACATCGCTAAGCTTAGTGGCAAAAAAACCTTCACCCTGATGACCATCCGGCATATCTACATAGCTGATAGGCTTCTCAATAGGTTTCTTTTTTATATTATATTCAACTGGACGAGCCATACAATTTTAGTTTCTAAATTTTAGATTTACAATTTTAGATTTTGACTCCAGTGCAATCTGAAATCGCAATCTGCAATTATCTAGTCTTCCCACTCCAATGCTTTCTTTTTGATAAGGTAGATAAAGCCACATAAAAAGAAAGCAACGAACATTAATACCGTCCAAAAACCACTCCAACCTAAGCTCTTTAAATTAACAGCGTAAGGGTAGAAAAAGATCACTTCCACATCAAATAATACGAACAGGATGGCTACCAGAAAATATTTGATAGCCACAGGCTGTCTTGCCTCACCATGATTTTCGATACCAGAGGCAAAGGTTTGTAGTTTATCTGACGTTTTTCTTTTCGGTCCCAAAAGATGTGTCACGATCATTAAAGTGCCGATCATGCCTACCACAAATAAAACTTGTAAGGCAATAGGCAAATAACTGCCTGCACTCTTTACGTCCTGAACCGCTTGGGTTATATCTGTTTGAAGAAGGTAAAACATAGTTTTTCAAATGGGCACGCAAAAATAAGCCACGTCTGCCAATCTTTCACGTTAATCTTTAAAACCATAAACGCAATAAAAAAACCCCGCCGAAGCGGAGTGTATTTGAAGTTTTATTTTCCTTTCTTGTACTTTGTTTTCGTTCCTGAGTTAGTAGCCTTTTGTTTTACTTTTTCAGGAGCAGCTGCAGGTTGTTTTGATGCCTGCGACAATATCTTAATGTTGTTTTGAATAGCAGCGTTTGTTGGATCAAACTCTAAAGCTCTGTTTAAATATTTCACCGCTGTTTCTCTGTCTTTCTTTTCATTATTATAATAGCCAGCTAAGTAACCAGCTGCTTCAATACCATATGCTTTAAATCGAGCCTTATCTCTTGAAGCTACCTCCAGCAATTTGTTGTATTGACTGATAGCTAAGCCTTGATTCATAGTTGAATCTAATCTGGCCAAAGAACGAGCACTCCACAAATAACCATAAACACTGTCTGGAGCCGCGGCAATGTATGCCTTAGAAACACTATCCGCTTTTGCAAATGCACCTGCCTGGTAATAAGGAACCACGATGTAAGAAATCAACTCGGTTGGGCTTGCATTAGCACCACGTAATGTATAAGACAATTGACGAAGTGCCGCCACATTTAATTTATTACCTACTTTTTCCTGGCGAGCTACAGCTTCATTAATGAAATTGATCTGGCGTGATAGTACGCTATCCATCTTTACTGCCTTTACAAAATCATTCATCACTGCGTTTGGATTACCATTACCACAAGCATCAGCATGCATAATGTAATCAGAAGCCTGAATATCTTCGTCTTTTGCTTTATTGAAAAACTCGGTTACATAAGTACAAGCTGTAGCAGTATCTTTTGCACCAAGGTAGCTGTAACCCAATAAACGATATACCCTTGGCTTAGGATTATTATTTGTTTTTGAAATAATATTCTTAGCGATGTTAACTGCTTCAGTAAAATTGTCCTGAACAAATTTTGTTTGTGCCAATAGATAATCATTTTCAACGCTTGGGTCAGAAGCAGCTACATATTTGTTAGCATATTGTTCAGCTGTTTGAAAGTCACGTTTGTAACGCAAATAATAATCGTATAACTGCTCGTAAGCTGGGGCAAAACGTGCATCTGCCGCAACTGCCTTGTTCAGATTTTCGATTACAATATCCCAGTTATTTTGCGTTTTGTAAATTAAAGCTGTACGGTAAAAAGCAGGTGCGTAATTACCAGCTTTAGTATAAGCCTGAACTGCTTCACCGCCATTTCCTAATTTACGATAGGCATTGCCCAGATTAATAAAAATATCAGGGTTGTTTGGCGCCAATTGAGCCGCTTCACTAAGTTTAGAAACCGCATAGTTTAAATCACCAACTGGATTTTTGCTGGTGTATACTTCTACGTTTGCCCGTCCTACGGCATTTAATACCAAAGGGTCGTTGCCTTTTTTGCCCTTGCTTAAACTGATGGCTGTTTCAAATTGTTGGTGAGCTTCCGAAGGCTTGCCTTCCAATAACAAAACGTGACCCATTCCTGCAATCACCAAAGGAACATTGCCATTAATTTTCAAGGCCTGCTGATATACCTTTTTTGCGCCAGCTACATCGCCTGATTCGATGTATGTTTGGCCAAGCCAGTAAACAGCTTCTAAATTATTGGGGTTTGCCGCTATTAATTTTTCGAATGTTGCTCTTGCACTTGCATCTCTGTCAGCATATAAGTCACTAATACCCTGCTGGATGGTCTGCGCCATGACCGAAATGGTTAAGAGTGCCGATGCAAAAAATAATATTGCTGATTTCTTCATTTTCCTTGTCTTTAATTGTTTCCAGATAGATTTCAAATACTATACTTTAGTTTACTTATAGCTTGTTAATTTACTCCCTTATGGCCGCATTCCTGATTTGATTGGGCTGCATTACCGGCATAAGATAAGCTCTTTTAAAAATGAGCTGCCCCCGCTGCCCACGCAGAAAGTTAGCAAATCCATGTCCCAGCCCTGTATTCTTCTCTTTCAAAATGTAGACTAAGTCTCTTATCATCGGATATTTCCGAAAATAAATATTATACTGAGCAGGTGTAACATACTTGCTTTTATCCGGGGTTTCTATTTGCACAACTTTAACTTTTGAAAGATAGCTAAGCTGTGTCGAGTCTTCGGGGTTGCCAATCCAACTAACCCCTAAAAAGCCAATAGCATTTGGGCTTTTAGCAACATAATCAATAACGCCATTACTGCTTTTAGCACCAACTGTTGACGGGCTTAATTTACCACCTTTCAATACCGAATCAATTATGAAACGAACTGTACTCGTAGCGCTGGTTCCATCCATCACCGGTGTATACTTTTTATTAACGCCGGTTAGTATTGCCGTGATATCTGCCATGGTCATGGTTGTATCATTGGATGCCGGGTTGATCACCACGGCAATGGCATCACGGGCAATTACTTCTTTGCTTGCATCCACATGAACCGAATCATTTAAAAACGCTTTTTCAGCCGGCGTGTATCCACGGGTTGCAATGATCATTCGGACGGAATCAACTCGCAGATCTTTCAGACATTCTGCTTCGGGCTTATAATCAGCAATAATTTTTGTTTTGGGATAAGACGATTCGTACACCTGAATTTGTGAATCGATGACTGGTTTAAATGATTCATCTACACTGATGTGTATTGTACCGCTGTCGTACGTATCTGTTGGCACATTCGGGTCTGAGTCTCCCCCGCAATTGCTGAAGACAAAAACCAACGGTAATAATTTGAACCAATAACCAAGGCTTATTTTATTCATCCGACTGTATGCTTTTATTCTTTCTATACGTGCTATAAAACCTCCAAAGACCATAAGCAACAAACAACCCGCCAAAAAAATAATGATAATTACCCAGCGTTATCGCCAACCGATCGCTTAGCATTATCACTACTCCTATAATGGCGAAGAAAATACCCCGGGCATAATCAATGCCCAGCCGTGCATTATTCATTCGTTTATCTCTTCGTTTAAATTCCTCGGCCATACTTTTTATTCAAGGTCGGCAAATTAATTCTTTTTTATTCTTCTACTGCCTGAAAAGTTACAGGTTGGGTAAAAGTCACTATTACATTTTTACCATTTTGAATAGCTGGTTTCCACTTAGGCATTTTTTTCATTACACGTAATACTTCCTTATCGTAAGTTGTACCTACCGATTTCACTATTTCAAACTGTGTCACTGTGCCATTTTCATTTACAATAAAACGCACATAAACCGTTTTCTTATCACCTGCTTCCAACTCACTTAGTGTAATTAAGTTCCTTGAAAGAAATTCTCTTAACCCATCTATCCCTCCGGGAAATGCTGGTGGTTCTGAATGTAGTGTAACATTTTCATGTGGTTGCTCAACGGCATTCGATGTTGATGCAGTTACAGAAGACGCTGTAGGTTGATGCACACCAGTTGGAATATCTCCGGCAATTGTTTTAGTGCTTATGTCTCCATTGCTAAATTGATCTACACTTACCGATGGCTTTACATCGGTGTTGCGAACAATATCATAATTGGTATACTGGAATTGTGCAGTAGTTCTTGTTTGAGGAATAGTCGGAGGTGGCGGCGGCGTGCTGGGAATATCAACCGTAGTTAATTCAACAGGTGGCATGGTCCATGTAGCGACTATTTTACCTTGTGCATTAGGGTATAGCAAAAACAATAGTAGAATAAAGCTTAAAGCAATACCTAATGCCATTAACATGTGCTTATCATACGATCTTCTCAATGCATAAGCGCCATAGCTTTTGTTCCTGTTTTCGAAGAGGATGTCCAACACATCCACTTTTAGAATTTCATTGCCGGTCTTGGTTGTGTGTTTATGAATGAGATGAAGCCATTTCATTTTTCCATAAAAATTATTTCTGACAGAGCTGTTACATTTGCGCAGAGAATTTTTCGTGATGAAAATATTAATGGTGTGCTTGGGAAATATTTGTCGCAGCCCTTTGGCAGAAGGCGTTTTGAAACATAAAGCAAAAGAAGCGGGCTTAGACTGGATCGTGGAAAGTGCCGGTACCAATGGCTATCATGTAGGTGAGGCGCCACATCATCTTTCACAAAAAGTGGCTAAGCTTAATGGGGTTGATATTTGCGAACAAAGAGCAAGACGTTTTGTAAAAGAAGATTTTGATCGCTACGATAAAATTTATGCAATGGCAAATGATGTGTTGGACGATATGCACCGCATTGCAAAAGATAAATGGGATGAAAGCAAAGTAGATTTGTTTTTGAACGAACTCTATCCCGCTGAAGATCGTTCTGTACCCGATCCATGGTATGGTCCTGAACCGGGTTATCATGAAGTGTACAAACTCATTGATGAAACCTGCGACAAAATAATTGAGAATGCAAAATGGAAAATGGAAAAATAGCCAGACTCCACTACACAATTTTTACTTTTACACTTCAACTTTTGAATTTTGATGAAACCTTCTCTACCTCAGGGCACTCGTGATTTTAGTGCGGATGTTGTTCGTAAACGTCAATATATTTTTAATACCATTAGAAATGTGTTTGAGCTCTATGGCTTTCAACCATTGGAAACACCGGCTATGGAAAATATAGAGACGTTGATGGGTAAGTATGGAGAAGAAGGCGATAAACTGATTTTTAAAATTCTGAATAATGGGTTAAACGATCCCAAGAACGCAGATAAATCAAAGCTTGCGTTTGAAAATATACTTGGGGGAAGGAACGACAAGAACCTAACAGAACGTGCCTTGAAATATGACTTGACCATTCCTTTTGCCCGATACGTGGCGATGAATCATGGCAAGCTTACATTTCCTTTCAAGCGATATCAAATTCAACCGGTGTGGCGTGCTGATCGTCCGCAACGAGGCCGCTATCGTGAGTTCTATCAATGCGATGCGGATGTAGTGGGCAGCAATGCTTTGTTGAATGAGGTAGAGTTTGTTAATATCTATCACAACGTCTTTCATAAACTAGGCATCATTGGTTATGAATTGCGCATCAACAACAGAAAGATATTAACGGCGTTAGCGGAATTATGTGGTGGTGCCGATAAAATGCTGGACATCACGATTGCCATTGACAAACTGGATAAGATTGGCATTGAAAAAGTAAAAGAAGAATTGGCAACAAGAGGTTTAACGACTGAGCAAATCAGCATCATTGAAACCTACCTGAATATTGACGGCAGGAACGAACAAAAACTTTCGGCCATCAAACAACTGCTGGCAAATTCTGAAATAGGGAAAAAAGGAATAGGTGAAATTGAATATGTACTATCATCTGTCAACGTCCAACTATCAACCATTATTGACTTCACCCTTGCTCGTGGTTTAAACTATTACACAGGCATCGTCTTCGAGGCAAAAGCACCAGCAGAAGTAAAAATGGGAAGTATTGGTGGCGGTGGCCGCTATGATGATCTGACAGGATTATTTGGGGTACCTAACATTCCGGGTGTAGGTATTTCCTTTGGTGTCGATCGCATTTACGATGTGATGGAAGAATTAAAATTATTTCCGCAAGATTTAGAACAGGGAACTAAGATCTTGTTCTTCAATTTGGGCGAAGATGAAAGCAAAACGGCTTACCACTTACTACAACAATTACGACAAAGAGGAATTGCCTCAGAAATCTATCACGAGACAGCAAAAATGGACAAGCAATTCAAGTATGCTGAAAACAAAAAAATTCCATTTGTTGTCATCATTGGCAGTAAAGAGATAGAGGAAAAAATAGCTACTATTAAGAATATAGTCTCTGGCCAGCAACAGAAAATTGCATTCAACGAATTGCTTTCTATTGATGATTTAGGATTACTGGTCATTTAAGGGGAGGCAAGCCACTTGCATAATTGGTTGCGGAATCAAATTTAATCTCTAAAGAACGAGGCACATCACGATAGCCAAACCGTAAATGCCCTCTGTGAATTTCTCTCCAGAAATGCTCATTGTCATTCATGCCTTTGTAAATCAGACCACCATGCGGATGAATGCGTGGAACGTTTATCGATGTATCAATAGGCTGTGAATCCTGTAAAGTATCCTGCACATAAGTTACGTACAGAATGGCTTTACCATAGTTATAAATAACATCCGTATTTCCAACACTGTCAGTTGTAGTTTTTTGTGATGTGTAACCTGGAAGAACAATGATGGGCAGTGAATGTTGCTGATTGTTTTCGGTATAGCTAAATATTGACTGTTTGAATTTTGGTCCAAACAGAAAACAGGAGCAAAATAAAAAAGGCAGGAATAACAAATGCTTCTTCATGCCATAGCAACTAAAAATTGTACCGTCTACTTTATTCCTTCATAAATAACTGCAGCACCCTGTCCCACCCCAACACACATAGTTGCCAATCCATACTTACTTCCTCTGCGATTCATTTCATGAATCAATGTGGTGGACAAACGAACACCGCTGCAACCTAACGGGTGTCCTAATGCAATAGAACCACCATTAACATTCACCTTGAAAAGATCAATTCCCAAATCATGCACACAAGCCAATACTTGAGAAGCAAAGGCTTCATTTAATTCAATCAAATCCATATCAGCGATGGAAAGATTGGCTCGCTTCAATGCTTTTTGCGTAGCTGGCACCGGGCCTATTCCCATAATAGATGGATCGACACCTGCAACTGCCATCGAAACTACTTTAGCCAATGGCTTCAAACCGTAACGTTGTACCGCTTCTTCATTCGCCAACAACATCGCGGCAGCACCATCATTAATTCCGGCCGCATTGCCTGCTGTTACTGTTCCCTCTTTCACAAAAGCAGGCTTTAAGGAGGCTAGCTTATCAAATGATGTTTTGCGGGGATGCTCATCTGTATCCACAGTTTTAGTCGCTCCCTTTTCACCAGCTACTTCTACTGGGATAATTTCGTCTTTCCATTTGCCCGATTCTAAAGCAGTAAAATATTTTTCTTGCGAGGATAGCGCTAATCGATCTTGTGCTTCTCTACTGATGTTCCACTGCCTTGCTACATTCTCTCCTGTTTCGCCCATGCTGTAGGGATAATGAACATCAGAAAGTTTATTGTTTACAAAACGCCAGCCCAAGGTGGTATCATAAATTTCGGCTGTCCGTTGAAAAGGCGAAGCCGCTTTAGGCATTACAAAGGGTGCACGACTCATGCTTTCCACACCACAGGCAATCATCAATTCGGCGTCGCCACACATAATTTGTCGGGCAGCATCCATAATGGCTTGCAAACCCGAAGCACACAATCTGTTCACCGTATTGCCGGGAATAGTAACCGGCAGTCCAGCTAATAATGCCGCCATACGAGCCACATTGCGGTTGTCTTCCCCAGCCTGGTTGGCATCACCAGCTATCACGTCTTCAATACTGTTAACATCAATATTGGGATTGCGGGCAACTAAGGCTTTAATCACATGTGCCAACAAATCATCAGGACGAATACTACTCAATGCACCGGCGTATTTACCAATAGGTGTACGAACCGAATCAATAACATATACTTGTTTCATGCTTTAACTTCATTTTTCGTCAATGGCGAAACGTAAACCGTCAATTATTTATCCTCGCTATTGACTATTCACGTTTTCACTGTTAAAGAGTTTGCAAGATACGGTCTAACAACCACACCGCTAACCTGCTTAACGTACCTTTGCAAAATGGCTGAAACGCTCAAAATAAAATCCAGCAAGAACATCAGGCAAATGAGTTATGCCGACCTGGAAAGCTTTTTTGAATCAATTGGTGAAAAAAAGTTTCGCGTAAAACAGGTTTGGGAATGGCTGTGGCAAAAACATGCGCAGTCTTTTGCTGATATGACCAACCTAAGCAAGGAATTACGTCAAAAGCTCGGTGATAATTTTTCCTTACCAGCTCTTACTATTGATGCAACCCAATACAGCACCGATGGTACGGTAAAATCTCGTTTCAAAACACATGAAGGTCATTTGTGCGAAGGTGTTTTAATTCCAACCGAAAGCCGTTATACAGCTTGCGTTTCCTCGCAAATTGGATGTTCGCTTTCCTGCCGCTTTTGTGCTACCGGTTATATAGAACGTAAAAGAAATTTAGATTTTGATGAGATCTATGATGAAGTAGCACTGATTAACCAACAATCTGAACGGATTCATGGAAAGAAGCTGAGCAATATAGTATTTATGGGCATGGGTGAGCCTTTGCTTAATTACAAAAATGTTTTGAAAGCCATCGAGAAAATTACTGCAGAAGACGGCTTAGCAATGAGCCCTCGCCGTATCACGGTTTCTACCGCAGGGGTTGCTAAGCAAATAAAACAATTAGGTGACGATAAGGTAAAATTCAAGTTGGCACTTTCCTTACATGCGGCTACTGATGCTAAGCGGAATGAAATTATGCCTATCAACGAAAGCAATAATCTAAAGGCTTTAGTAGAGGCGCTAAACTATTTTTATAAGGAAACAAAGAACGAAATCACCTTAGAATATATTCTCTTCAACAAGTTCAACGATAGCCAAAAAGATGCAGAAGATCTAATCAAAATTTACCGCCAGGTACCTGCCGATTTAGTAAATATTATTGAATACAACCCGATTGATTTTGCGAAGTTTGAAAAGCCAACGGAAGAACGAATAGAAGAGTTTATGACCTACCTGACTAAGAACAGGGTGAATGCTCGTCTTAGGAAAAGCCGCGGCAAAGACATTGATGCTGCCTGCGGACAATTAGCAAACAAAAATTAAGCTTGATAATATTCAACTGCTAAAGCTTCGCAATGCGAGGCTTTTTTTATGCTGGTTCATTAATTTTCTACCTTCGGTTTCATCCATTAAAATCAAGTCCACCAAGCATTCACAATGATTAACTTTATTTAACCCGGCAGTAATTAAACTTCCGTTCTTATGCGCTGTCTGTTATATATATATATATTCTGTTTAAAAAGACAAAACAAAATAATTATGAAAAAAATTCTCACAAACGCATTCGTTATCCTCTTAGCAGTAGGTGCAGTAAATGCCCAAACTATTTCTAATCCATCCAATGGAAAAAGCGTTGAAAAACACAAGGTAAAAGGTCATGAAAGACAAGCGTTCAAGAAATTAAATCTGACCGCCGATCAAAAAGCCCAGTTGAAAACATTGAAAGGAGATTTGAAAAATCAAATGCAGGCTTTAAAAAGTCAAAATCTTTCTAATTCTGAAATGCTAGCAAAAAGAAAAGAGTTACACCAGCAATACATGAGCAAGGCTGAGGCTATTTTAACTCCGGATCAAAAGGCCCAGTTAAGCCAGATGAAATCTGAGTGGAAAGAAAAGCGTAAAGATGAAAACGATAAGTTTAAAGCAAAAGGAGAAGGAAGAGATCAGGCTTTTGGCCGTAGTGACGACTGGCAAAAAGAATTGAATTTGACCGCTGACCAACAACAAAAGATGCAGCAGTTGCGTTCTAATTTCAGACCTCAATTAGAAGCTTTGCGTAATGACAATTCATTAACGCAAGATCAGAAGAGAGCAAAAATGCAGGATCTGATGAAGCAACAACAAGAGCAAATGAAAAGCATTCTGACACCTGAGCAGTTAGAAAAAATGAAAACATTACGTCAGGAAAGAAAGAATAAAGATTCCAAATAATTTCACTTTACTTAAAGAAAAGGCTGTCCGCACGGGCAGCCTTTATTATTTTTGCACCTCATTACTGTTGCAAAACAGCAAACAACTTCCACATGAAAAAAAAATCAGGCTCAGGCTTCGAAAAGTTTTACAAAGGCGCAGAAAAGAAAGGCGGTGCCAAAAAAGAGCAACTGCGACAGGAAAAAAGAAAGTTCAAAAAAGAATTGAACGAAAAGATAGAAGCAAAAAAAAGAGAGAGGTTTGAAAGGCAAAACACGCCGGTGCAACCTAAGATCACCCTGCAAAAAGCAGCAGATCTGCAAATGCCTTTAAACAAATACATTGCGCATTGTGGTGTTTGTTCACGTAGAGATGCAGTGGAATTGATAAAGAATGGTAAAGTAAAGGTGAACAATGAAGTTATTACAGAGCCGGGCTATAAGATCAATGATAAAGATGCTGTTTTTGTTTCCGGCAAAAAAGTACATCCGGTGCGAAACCTGGTGTACATCTTACTAAACAAACCCAAAGATTACCTTACGACAACCGATGATCCGCAGCAGCGAAAAACCGTTTTGGATCTATTGAAGAATGCGCCACAGGAACGCATATATCCCGTAGGAAGATTAGATAGAAATACGTCTGGTGTTTTACTCCTTACAAATGATGGTGAGCTTGCACAAAAGTTGACCCATCCGAGCAATGAAGTCAAAAAAGTGTATGCAGTTACATTGGATAAGCCTTTAACCAAGGCCCATTTTGATGAAATACTTGCAGGTGTTACTTTAGAAGACGGTATAGTACATGTAGACTCATTAGGGTATACAGACAATTCAGATAAAACTCAAATAGGAATTGAGTTACATACAGGCAGAAACAGGATTGTTCGCCGCATATTTGAACACTTTGGGTATAATGTTAAAAACCTTGATCGAGTAATTTTTGCGGGCTTAACTAAGAAAAATGTAAATAGGGGTAAGTGGCGTTTCTTAACAGAGAAAGAAGTACGCGATTTGAAATATTTTAAAAAAGGAAAGAAATGATTTATTGATTACTGATTATTAATTATGGGTTAGTAATACGTAACAGTAATCGATAATAAATAAGCAAGATGAAGATTGACGAATACATTATTCAAGAAGACGAAAATATTGTTGCTGTTAATAAGCCTTCTGGATTATTAACCATTCCTGACCGCGAAGGAACCAATGGTTTACGAAACTTACTTCAGGATAAATACGGAACCATTTTCACGATTCACCGCTTAGACAAAGCCACCAGTGGCATTGTTGTATTTGCCAGAAACGAACAATGGCACAAACATCTTTCCCAGCAATTTGAAGGAAGGGAAACAAAAAAGATATACAACGGTTTTGTATTGGGTGCTCCTTTTCAAACCAGTGGTGTTATAAACGAGCCGATTACTGAACATCCAACCCAAAAAGGGGTGATGACTGTTTTTCGCAGGGGAAAAGAATCCATTACAGAATATGAGGTGTTGGATAAATTTCGCTTGTATAGCTGGATGCAGTTTCGCATTCTTACCGGTCGTACACACCAGATTCGTGTGCACATGAAACACCTTGGCCACCCTATTGTTTGTGATGAAGTATATGGTGATGGAAAGCCTGTATTTATTTCACAGATCAAAAGTAAATACAAGCTTTCGCAAGGCGACGAGGAAGAGCGACCCATACTTTCACGGCTCGCACTTCATTCGGCGCAATTAACATTTAAAGGAATAAAAGGTGATGAAATTACTTTAGAGGCACCCCTGCCCAAAGACTTGCAGGCATTGTTAAATCAACTGAGTAAGCAGAAAAAGTAGTTCAATAGAATTACCATCGTTGAAGGTGCGTCGCAAGAAATGTTAACCCTACTGCTGTAGCTCGTTAAACAAAAAATCCTCTGCAATTACAGAGGATTTATAATTCATTGCTGATTTTAGTTCTCGTCAGGCACTGGTGTATAACGCAAGTAAGGTTTGATAACCTTTACACCCTTTGGAAATTTCTTAATGGCATCTTCGGTAGAAACTGCTGGTACTACAATTGCATCTTCGCCTTGCTGCCAGTTAGCAGGAGTTGCCAAACTATGTTTGGAAGTTAGTTGCAACGAATCAATTACACGCAACACTTCATTAAAGTTTCTTCCGGTAGACGCAGGATAAACAATCATCAACTTCACATTCTTATCAGGACCAATAATAAATAAAGAACGCACCGTTGCTGTTGCCGATGCATTTGGATGAATCATATCATACAAAGTAGCTACTGTTTTGTCTTCATCTGCAATGATTGGAAAATTTACCTCGCAAGCCTGCGTTTCGTTGATGTCTTTTACCCAATCATGATGCTTATCCAATGGATCAACACTTACAGCCAGGGCCTTTACATTACGTTTATCAAATTCATCTTTCAATTTAGCCGTCATACCCAACTCGGTAGTACATACCGGTGTAAAATCGGCCGGATGCGAAAACAATATACCCCAACTATTGCCTAAGTATTCATAAAAATCAATTTCTCCTGCCGTAGTCTTTGCTTTAAAATTTGGTGCAGGATCGCCAAGATGTAAACTCATAACTAAAATTTTTGGGTTAGCGAATCAATTATTCAGTGAGTACGATTTGGTATTCAATAGCAGAATTCTTTTGGAGCATTGCAGCAACGCCGCAATATTTTTCCAGCGATAAATCTATCGCCTTTTTTATTTTCTCACGGTTATCTTCATCTGTTTTAAAAAAATAATAAGTAAGATGAATCGTTTTGAAAACACGTGGATGTTCATCAGTCTGCTCCGCTTCTGCATCAATCTTTAGATCTGCAAAGGGCACCCGCATCTTTTCTAAAATATCCACAACATCAATCCCACTACAACCTGCAAGCGCACTTAGTAACAATGCTTTGGGACTAAAGCCGGCTTTTGCATCTATCTCAATCTTTGCTCCATTCTGAAATGAGTCAAAGGAATGTACCGATTTCCAAACTGTAGTTGTCTTCATGAAAATTTCTTTGAGCTGTAAACAATTAAAGAAGCAAATTAGGCCTTTATAGAAAGAGAAAGTATGATTTTAATTAGTCTTGTTCCTCTAAATTCTTCAAACCATGCTTTTCATTTTGCAAAGCATTCTCTAATGTCCATTCAACTTGTTCTTTGAATGGATGTTGCCGTACCGGACAGTCTTCTTTTTTACAAATATGACATTGAAAATACAAGCAGCCATCACTATGTACGAACAACTCCAAGGTTTCACCAAAATTGTTACGAATCAATTTCGCCAGTTCGTCAATCTCATCGTGTGCCTGGTGCACATTCAGATACCAGGGCACTGTCATGTGACAATCCAGGTGCAATACAGTTCCATATTTAATCACACGAAGATTATGTAGGTCAATCCAATTCTGTTTTCTATTCTTATTTAACAGGTCAACCATTTTGTCCAGCAATTCCATATCGGCTTTATCCATGATTCCCGCTAACGCAGTACGCAAAATTTTATAGCCCGTGTAAATAATGAATAAACCAAAAGCAATTGCTATGGCACCATCAATCCATAAGTAATGAGTGTAATTAATAAGTACCAAACCAACAATGATAGCGGCTGAAGAATAGGTATCTGTTTGTAAATGCTTACCACTGGCTACCAAGGCAAGCGAATTATTTTTTTTGCCCTGCCGTAAAGAAACCGCACCAAGCAACCAATTAATCATCCCAGAGCCGGCTACTAAATAAATACCTACATCCAAATTGTGTAAAACCACTGGATAAGCTAGGTTTCTGGCACCACTGTAAACAATCAAAACACCCGCAGATAAAATCAAAGTGCCTTCAACGGCAGCCGATAAAAATTCTGCCTTACCATGTCCATATGGGTGATCTATATCCTTTGGTTTAGCAGACAGATATAAACTATACAAACCAATGAAACCTGCAACCACATTTACAATGCTTTCCAATGCATCTGTAAGAATAGAAACAGAATGCGTGAGATAATAAGCTGTAAATTTTGCGGTCAATAATATAGCAGAAGCAATGGCTATATATCGTTGCAGTTTTAAGTTATTATGTCGCTCTTCGAGGTACGATGCCACTGGATGTAAATGATAAATTCAACTGAGTGTAATTCCAATAATTCGTTTTAGCCAATAACCGATTGATATCGATCCTGGATATAATTCCAGTTAACTACTTTCCACCAATTAGCAATATAATCGGCCCGCTTATTTTGATAGCGTAAGTAATAAGCATGTTCCCAAACATCTAATCCTAATAGCGGAAAGCCTTTTAACTCAGCAACGTCCATTAACGGATTATCTTGATTTGGTGTAGAACCAATGCGTAACTTTTTATCGTTATCTACAATGAGCCATGCCCAACCACTGCCAAAACGGTTTTTGCCAGCATCGGAGAATTGTGTTTTAAAAACATCAAACGAACCAAAACTGCTGTTAATCGCATTCATTAAATTCCCACTCGGCATGCCACCTGCATTAGGAGCCATGGAATGCCAAAACAATTCATGATTATAATGGCCACCACCATTGTTACGAACGGTTGCAGAATATTTCGATACGTGTCTTAAAACATCTTCCAAAGGTTTAGTGGTGTCAATGCCCTCGGTGCCCGCAGCTTTCAGCAAATTAGCCGCATAGGCTGCACCGTGTTTGGTAAAATGTATTTCCATTGTCTGCGCATCAATTGCTTCGGTTAAAGCATTGTACGCATAAGGCAAAGGATGTTGTTGAAAATCGGTAGTGTATTTAGACGAGGTAACTTTTGCAGCAGAAGAACAGGCTTGCAATAAACCCGAACCAATCATCAACCCAAGTCCTGCCTTTCCTGAAGTAACTAAAAAATCTCTGCGTGAAGTTGAAGACGACATAAAGAAACTTTTGCCGAAGGTAGCACTCCTATACCGAATCCTTTCGTTTTATAAAAGCTTTTATCCTTCTTCCAATACGGTAGTAAGCTTCTTTATTGAAGAGTTGCGAATCATGCATGGCTTTATAGGTAAGAAATAAACCGATCGGTGTAAGAATGATAGTAGACAACCACATGCCCAGTATAGGACTCCATGAGCCTTCCTTTACAAATTTTTCCCCCGTAGTACTACTGAAGTAAAAAAGTAAAAAGAAAACAATAGAGAAGATCATGGGTGCACCTAAACCACCTTTGCGAATGATAGAACCAAGCGGAGCCCCAATTAAAAACATCACCAGGCAAGCCACTGAATAAGCCAATTTCCGATGCCACTCAATTAAATGTAAACGAAGGTTTTTTTGTTGTTCTTTATACAGTGAAGTTGCCGCTTCATTATTCATGCGAATGCTACTAATTCGATTTTGCACTCGCTGATTAATAATATACTTCAAACTATCCGGCACTAATTGGTTGATAGATTTAGCAGAAACTGATGCGGTTCTGTTTTTCGTATTACTATCGATATAAGTAGCAAATTGTGCAGCGCCTAATACTTCAGCTCTGATTTTTTTGCCTATTCCTTTCTCCTCTCTTTGCATCGAATCAATAGCCTTGTCCAACTGCCGCATCGTCAACATACGTTGGTTGTTCTTATTAACCGTATCGTTGGTTCGCTGCAATTGAAACGAGCTCAGGTCAAATTGCTTTTTGTATTCTTTAAAGCCAAGCCGTATATATTCGGAGTTACCTAACCGATCGCCTCTTTCCTGGTAGCGCCAGCCGTTTCGTAAGACAAAATCTAAGTACAATTTATCAGGCGATGAACGCATCACACCGTCTTTGGCCACAATGAAATTGTCTTGCAATTCATTGGCTTGTTCAAAAATTACGATGTCGTGAATTACACTGTCATTCTTTTCTTTTTTACCAATCTTAATGGAGAAGCCACTGAGCTTGTCATAAAAAACGCCTTCTTTCAAATCAAAGGAAGGCTTTGCATAAACAATGTCCTGCAACATTGTTCTTGACTTCAAATTAGCAATGGGAAATATATTGTTGTGAAAAATAAAAGAGATATAACTAATAATAACCGAAACAAAAAACAACGGACGCATAAACCGCAACAGCGAAATACCGGCCGACTTAATGGCTACCAATTCGTATGTTTCACCAAGGTTTCCGAACGTCATCAGGGAAGAAAGCAATACAGCTAACGGCAATGCCAACGGCACCAGCGTTGCACTTTGATACCAGATAAATTCAAGGATCAATCCGGCGCTTAAACCTTTTCCCACAAAATCATCAATGTACAGCCAAAAAAACTGCATCACCAATACCATCATGGTTATAAAAAACGTTGCAATGAATGGTCCTACAAAAGCCCTGATAATAAGTATGTCCAGTTTCTTAATCACTTAAACCAATACCTTTAATTGATGGATGCAACAAAAATAAGGCTTTCACCTTCGGAGTTAGAATTAGCAACAAATGCAGCTATTATTTTAACGAAGAATACAGTTTTGCAAAAGACCAAAACACTATTAGAAGATCTGCAAAAAGAAATGAAAACTTTTGCTGGAGAGGATTATTTACTATCGAATGAATTTTTTATTTCACCTAAAATATCCCGTGGCGAAAATTACTTAGGGCTCCCTTACCTTGTTTTAGATTATCCACGCAACTTTGGGCAGGAAGATGTATTTGTCATCCGAAGCATGTTTTGGTGGGGAAACTTCTTTAGCAGTACCCTGCAATTATCCGGCAGTTACAAAACCCGGTTTAGTGATCCACTAAAAAAATATTTTGATGTATTGTGTGAAAAAGAATGTTATTTCGGAATCAGCGAAGACGCCTGGCAGCATCATTTTGAAGAAAGCAATTATGTGCTAATAAAAAATTTATCGGTGAATGAATTTCAAAAGCTAATCGACAAACAACCGCACATAAAAATAGCTGCAAAGTTTCCGATTACAGAATGGCATCTTGCAGCTAATAAATTATTTGATCATTGGAAAACCTATTTGCAACTGCTGAACCTAAGCACCTAACCGGTGAAACAAATCTTTCACCTGGTAATCCCAAAGCATGGATTGGTCTTTGATTTCTTTTTTATCTGCAAAATCTTTAATTACCAAAATAGTTTGGTTGGTAACTTCTGATTTCTCGATACGAAATTCAAAATATTCATCTTTTGGTGCATGGCTCCAGTGAAAACGGATAAATTTATCTTCTTCGCTTTCTAAAACTTCGGCCGTGTCTTCAGACCCATTCCATGAAAAATAATAAACGCCGTCTCTTTCATCAACCTTGTCAGCAAACCATTCCTGCAAACCTGAAGCGTCGGAAAGAAATTCATATAGAATAGTCGGCGAACAACGAACCGGATACTCCAACGTATATAACTGTTTTTTACTCATCTTATCATTTTAACCTGATCGAAGGTTGCAATAATAGAAAATAATTGCATGCACCAAATTTTTTTTACTTGAATTTTAAAGCTAAACTGGCTCAATCCTCCGAAAAAAATAAAAATTTTTTGGTTCATATAAATGCTTTTGTTAATTTGGTAGGCAGATCAACGTTTTTCGTTGATGGTGAGTCACCGAATATGTGATGGATATTTTTGGAAGAACAACCAAAACTGAGAAAAAACCAAATTCTAAAATAACCATCTAAAACAGAACCATCCTATGAGTATGCGACAGTTGAAGATCACACGATCGATTACGAATCGTGAATCTCAAAGTCTTGAAAAGTACCTACAGGAAATTGGCAAAGTAGAACTAATCACACCAGAAGAAGAAGTTCGCTTAGCCACTTTGATCAAAAAAGGCGACCAACGAGCATTAGACCGACTTACCAGAGCCAATCTCCGTTTCGTTGTTTCCGTCGCCAAGCAGTACCAAAATCAAGGCTTATCTCTCCCCGATTTAATCAATGAAGGAAATTTAGGACTTATTAAAGCCGCACAGCGCTTTGATGAGACCCGCGGTTTCAAATTCATTTCCTATGCCGTTTGGTGGATCCGCCAAAGTATTTTGCAGGCATTGGCTGAACAAGCTCGTATTGTTCGTTTGCCATTGAACAAAGTTGGTCTGACCAACAAAATTCAAAACGCATACAGCCAGTTGGAACAAGAGTTCGAACGTGAACCTTCTGCAGAAGAACTTGCCGACTTGCTTGACTTGGAGTTGGAAGAAGTAACTTCTTCTTTGGGCATCAATGCCCGCCACGTAAGTATGGACACACCATTGGCAGACGGAGAAGAAAGCACTTTGCTGGATGTTATGGCTAATCCAAATGCAGAGAAAACTGATGTTGAACTGGAGCATCACCAATCGCTCAAAGTTGAAATAGATCGTTCGCTGCAAACACTTACCGAACGCCAGAAAGAAGTGATTTGCTATTTCTTTGGGATTGGTGTAGATCATCCCATAAGTTTGGAAGACATTGGCGAAAAATTCAATCTCACCAGGGAAAGAGTTCGTCAAATCAAGGACAAAGCCATCTCCAAGCTTAAAACTTCGCAAAAAAACAACTTATTACGCAGCTATTTAGGTGCTTAAGAAGCTACAGCCACATTCCTCCTTTATCTTTACGCAAAATTTTTTAGAGTGAACTTAGGTTCACTCTTTTAGTTATTTGCTGTAAAAGAAACTTGTGTAACTATGTTTGAATCATTACAAGACCGGTTAGAAGGTGCCTTTAAAAACCTTAAAGGTGAAGGCCGCATTACCGAATTAAATATTGCCGCTACGGTAAAAGAAATTCGCCGTGCATTGGTAGATGCCGACGTGAATTATAAAATTGCCAAAGAATTTACCGATAAGGTGAAAGACGAGGCAATGGGTGAAAAGGTGATCAATGCCATTAGCCCCAGCCAGTTGATGGTAAAGATTGTAAAGGATGAACTGGTTAGTTTAATGGGTGGCGAAGCGGCAACCTTTAATGCAAAAGGTACTCCCCTGCCGTTATTCTCATCGCTGGCTTGCAGGGTTCTGGTAAAACCACTTTTAGCGCTAAGCTTGCCAATTATTTAAAAAAGCAAAAGCTCTCTCCTATGTTGGTTGCTGCCGACGTTTATCGACCTGCAGCCATGGAGCAATTACGGGTATTAGGTGAGCAGATCGGTGTAGATGTACACATTGAAATGGAGAATAAGAATCCAGTAGAAATAGCAATAAATGCCATTCAGGAAAGCAAAACAAAAAACAAAAATGTAGTCATCATTGATACGGCTGGTCGCTTGGCCATTGATGAAGCTATGATGACGGAAGTAGCAAACATTAAGAATGCAGTAAATCCTACTGAAATTCTTTTTGTGGTAGATAGCATGACCGGTCAGGATGCCGTAAATACAGCGAAAGCGTTCAATGACCGTTTGAATTTTTCGGGTGTTGTATTAACTAAGCTCGATGGTGATACACGGGGCGGGGCAGCACTTTCTATTAAATACACGGTTGATAAACCAATTAAGTTTATTAGTAGTGGCGAAAAGATGGATACACTCGATGTGTTCTATCCTGAACGTATGGCGCAGCGTATCTTAGGCATGGGTGATATTACCACCCTTGTTGAAAAAGCGCAGGCACAGTTTGATGAAGAGCAGGCAAAAAAATTGGAAAAGAAGATCCGTAAAAATCAATTTGATTTTGCCGACTTCAAACAACAGTTGGAGCAGATCAAAAAGATGGGTAACCTGAAAGACCTGATGGCAATGATCCCAGGCGTAGGTAAGGCTATAAAGGATATTGATATAAGCGATGATGCATTTAAAGGCATTGAAGCCATCATCAATTCTATGACACCTTTCGAAAGAGCCAATCCGGATGAAATTGACGGCAGCCGCAGAAAGCGCATTGCTAAAGGAAGCGGTAAAGACATTTCTGAAGTGAACGCATTCATGAAACAGTTTGAGCAAATGCGTGAAATGATGAAGATGATGAACAAAATACCAATGGGTAAAATGATGCCTGGCTTAGGAAAGAGATAAGCAAATACCACCATAATAAAAACCCCGCCATGGCGGGGTTTTTAATTGATCACATAGCAAGTAAACGTTAAACTATTAGGCTTTGTCTACTACTCTTAGTGCTAATTGAAAATTTACAGTCAGGTCGTTTTTTACATTAATAAATCCCAGAACATTGCTGGGCGGAGTTAAGCCAAAATCAGAGAAGTACAAGCATTCAGAACCTTTGATATAAATTTTATCACCATTACGGCAGGCAGTTAGCATAACTGGAATGATTTTGCTTTTTCCTGCCAGGATAATTTCGATCTGTGCTTTTATTTTCTGATGTTGACCGCAAGTTGGTACGCCGTTAAGAACAATAAAGTTCATAATGATCTCAGGATAATCTTTCGCCTTAACTGTTTTTCTAAATTCTTTTATAAGAATTGGGTTACCGTTTTTTTAAAATCAGTTACACTCGAACGAACCACACCTTTTTTGAATACAATGTCGCTTCCTTTTTGCACAGCAATGATCGTGTTATTACCATTGTATTTTTTGAGGTTGAAATTGAAGGTGTTTACATTTGAAGAACCCAGGATAGAGATGGTACTTTCTTTATCAACAGTCCACACCTTCACACTTTCCGTATTAGTGGCTTGAAAAAGACCAGTAATCAAAGTTATTATGGAGATTAGAGCTTTCATGATCATTTCTAGTTTTTCTATCCTGAGTTCTTAATTAATAACCTTAGAATCCAACAACTGCCTGGATTGTGTAACCGTTGAAGTTACCACTGGCTAAGATATTTGTATTGGCAGGAGTAGTTTTTTCAAAGTTTTTATAGTTCTGTCATACATATTCAGCTTTCAATAGGATGTTTCTTGTCAAGAACCAACCACCTGTGATAGCAGTACGGTCAATTTTTACTCTTTCGCTAAAGCCTGGCATTTCAGCATCAACTACGTTGTAACGGATAGCACCATAAAGATTTTCTTCTTTTCCTAAACGATAGATAACATCGATTGCTTTTTGATTCATAGTACGTCTTGTAGGATCAGAAGCAGTGTAAGAGCTACCATTTGAAGTTTCATAAGTACCAAACAATTCTAAGCCTGCATATTTTATGAAAGCATTAGCCATGTAAGATTGTACGCTTCTGCTAAAGTTTGGATTGAAACGACCAGAGAATGCATTAATAGTTAAGTTGTCGCCATCTGGGTTCATCACAGCAAAGTACCAGCTACCGCCACGGTCGCCACCATACAATACACTACGTTGAGATTTATTGTTTAGGTAAGCAGAACCAGTTAAGCGAACTCTTAGTTTACCAATAGTTTGGTCAACACCACCTTTGAAATAAACAGCAGCTTTTTTACTTGAATCCTGTGCTACGTCTTCACCTTGTTTAGCAATAGACGAGTTGATTGTACCATTAGTAATACCGATCATTCCAAATAAAGGTCCTTTTCTCAGGTAAACTTCACCACCAATTTCTGTTGAATAAGCGTCAGCAATGTATCCTTCAGAGAATGAATTTTGAATAGTGTTACCGGCGTCACTTCTGCGGAAGTGTTGATCACCATAGTTAATTTCCATGTGAACGATTTTGATAGTAGCATACTTCATCAAATCACTCCAGAACTGGCCTTTGAAAGGAAGTTTGTCAAATTGAATGTAACCACCTTTTACCCAAGATTCATTGTGGTGATGAGTAGAAAGATAAGTAGTCAAATCAAGGCAAATACCATCTGCTAATTGTACATCAAAATACATATCAGCCATAGCAAGGTTAAAACCAGGTCCCATTTGGTACAGCTTTACGTTGCTGGTATTGCTATGTGTAAAGCTTTGGAATTCCTGGGTGAAACCAGCACCTATACAAAAACGCAAGCCTTGGAATTGAATAAAATCAGGTGTTTTATCTGTTTCAAAATAATTGATGCTTCTTTGATCGTGAGGTCTCCAGTAAGAAGGCCTTTGATAAAATTCTCTATCTGGATTTTGACTTTGCTGCGCCTGAGATGTTAAAGGAAGTATAGCTGAAGCTAAAAGAGCTATTCCTATGGCGTTAAAAAATTGCTTTCTGATTGTCTTGAAATTTTAAGGATATTATTTTTTTGTGTTTTGGTATTACCCGTTGAATTTTAAATTGTATTGTACTGTTACTTCGTTGCCTACTTTAAGCATGCCCATCATAAATGTTGGTGGCTTTACTTTATAGTCGCTCATTTTTACTTTTTGAGAACCGCTAACAGTAATGGTTTTGTCTGCGTTTAGTACACCATTAGCTACTATGGTTACAGGACGGCTTACACCAGAAATAGTAAGGTTACCGTTTGCTTTAATTACATAACCATTACCTTGTTTTACTACATCAGTAGAGGTCATTGTAAAAGATACTGTAGTGTATTTGTCTGCATTTAAAGTGCTGTAAGCTCTTGAATCCATTATGTTTTCACCGCTTTTTAAGTTTTTAACCAATACAGAAAAATTAAGAGCATTTACATCAACAATACCACTTGCGTTAAGAACAAATTTTGCATCGCAAGCAGGTGTTTCAGCTTTCATTTTCCAGTCGTGCAGGTTAGAAGTACCTAATACTTTTACGTCTGTTGCAGAAGCTTTATAGGCTGTTTATGCGTTGGCATTTACTAAAGCAATACTCATCACTAACGTCAATAATGTCTTTCGGAGGAGCACTGCTTTGTTGGAGAAGAACCGTTTCATTGTTTATGTTTTAAGCGTTTGTAATTGTTGTTTGACAGGTCAAAAGTAGCAGCACCACAAACGGTTTTACATTACGTTAATGAACGTAAAACTGATTTTAAACAGCTATAAAATAGGACGAACCCAATTTTAGGAAATAGCCTGGAAGTCAGTGCTGTAGCAGACTGTAGACAAAGCGGCAAAAAAAGACAAGAAAGTAGAATATGAGTTAGGTCAGCTGAAGGCAAAAGAAAAGGTGATCTTTACAGATCACCTTAAGAAGTTTTGGGTAGGTCCTGGTTCTTAACCTTCTGATTGCTCGCTTTGAGGGCGACGTTCAGTTCTGCGGTAAGGTGGGTTTCTCCTCGCTCTTCTTTCTCTCATGGCACTCTCCTGGCGCTGTTTTACCTGCGCTTCGTGTTCAGAGAACCATTTTTGGAATTTTTCCATAGCTGTTGCTTCATCAAACAAACCAAGGCTTACACCACGCAACAAGTGCTTCAAGTATAATACTCCTTTGTACGATAAAATGCGGCGCACTGTGTCGGTAGGCTGAGCACCTTTGTTCAACCACTCTAATGACTTCTGGCGATCCAATTGAACGGTAGCCGGAGTTGTTAAAGGATTGTAAGTTCCCAACTTTTGAATGAATTTACCATCACGAGGGCTGCGTGCATCTGCAACAACGATGAAGTAGAAGGGTCTCTTCTTAGACCCGTGTCTTTGTAAACGGATTTTAACTGGCATCTTAAATGGACATTTAAATGCGTGAAACAAAAATGATTACTAAGCGACAAAAGTAAGCAACGGATTGATATATACAAATAAAGGATTGATAAAATCAATCTTGGATCGAAGCCTTTTATCAGCCATTTTAGTTCCAAAATACAGCCATCCTTCGTATCAAAGCCATGCTTGCCCCAACTTTAGCTAAGGTATACTTCGTAGATAAGCCCTGTTTACTGCGTGGTGTCAATTGGTTTAGTAGCGGTAAAAGCAAATCTTGTTTAAGCAGGTGTCGAAGTGGCCTTCAACAAAACAAGTCAAACAACCCGCTTCCTTCCTATTTTTGAAGCCATGACAGAATATTTCAAAATTGGAAAGTTGGTAAGCACATTCGGCTTAAAAGGAGAACTGATTTTCAAACACAATTTGGGAAAGAAAACGGCGCTCAAAGACCTGAAGGCAATATTTGTGGAAGAACGAAAAAGTTCCTTTTTACCTTGGTTTGTCGAAGCTACACGCATCAAAAACGAGGAAGAAATATATCTGAAACTGCAGGAGATTAATACCAAAGAGGCGGCTCAGCAACTAGCCCAAAAAGAAGTTTGGCTTACTGAAACTGACTTCAAAAAATACTCTGCTAAATCTTCCCCCATTAATTTATTGGGCTACGAAGTAATAGAAGAAGACAAATCTTTGGGGAAGATCCTCGAAGTGATAGAACAGCCCCACCAATTGCTTTGCCGCATAGATATTGAAGGCAAAGAAGCACTCATTCCTTTACACGAAGAAACCATTGTAAAAATAGACCGGAAGAAACAGCAGGTTATAGTTGCGCTGCCTCCAGGATTACTGGAAATCTATCTGTCTTAATACCCACATCATGGAGGGTATTTCTTGCCTGTATCATGTGTCGTTGCTCATGTGCAATAAGAAAGCGGAAAACATCACCTAGTTTCAGCTTGATTAATTTAGTAAGGGTAATAGGAATGCGTATGGTGTTTAAATCTCTCGTTTTAGACATTTCGAGCAAATGGATCAATTTATTTTGCTGGTCAATAAACTCTTTAAAAGCACCTTCTACATTCACACTTTTATCGGGATGATAGCCTTTGAAAGCTTTCATTTTATTTTTCACCTCATAGACATTGGATGGCTTCATCATATTGGTGAAATAATTACCAAATCGGCCAGGCACAAACCACTGGTTGGTATCTTTTGACTTGAAAGCAATAGCTTTTTCTATAGCTGGTAAGTAATAGCGACCGTAAACGTTTAAATGTTCCAATACCTGCGCTACACTCCACTGGCCTTCTTTAGGCGAATAGGCCAGCTTAATCTTATCTTCTCCCTGTATATGTTGTGTAGCCTCCATTAATTTCCTAACATCCCGCTGCAGGCTATTCAATAATTCTTCGCTTCTAAATTTCATGGTTAAGGTTTTTTCAAAGCTATGCATAGAACCTTTCAAAATACAGAGCAAAAGGGATAAGCTTGTTTAAAGGCAGTAAATTTGTTCCTTGCCGCAGCCCGTAAAACATATTGCCCACTTTGATCTGGACGCTTTTTTTGTTTCAGTTGAATTATTAAAAAATCCGCATTTAAAAGGCAAGCCCTTGATTGTTGGGGGTGATGGCCAGCGTGGAATTGTTGCCGCATGTAGCTACGAAGCAAGAAAATATGGAATTCAAAGTGCCATGCCTTCTCTTACTGCAAAAAGACTTTGCCCGGATGCTATTTTCTTGAAGGGTAGTTATGGCGAATACAGTAAGCATTCCCGAATAGTTACCCAAATCATTGCTGATGCGGTGCCTCTGTATGAAAAAGCATCCATAGATGAATTTTATGTAGACCTCACAGGCATGGATCGTTTCTTTGGTGTAAGCCAATATACAAAAGAGCTGCGGGAAAAAATTATCCTCGAAACAGGTTTGCCCATCTCTTACGGATTATCAACCAGCAAAATGGTCAGCAAAATGGCTACGAACGAAGCCAAACCAAATGGCTATTTAGAGATCCTCCCTGGAAAAGAGACTGCTTTTCTCTGGCCATTAACCATTGATAAAATTCCCGGCGTAGGTAAGCAAACGCAAATTGAGCTGCACAATATTGGAATAAATACCATCGAACAAATTGCTCAAACGTCTATTGATGTTTTGGAATATCGTTTCGGAAAATGGGGAAAGAAGTTATGGGAAAAAGCACACGGTATCTCCCACTCTGTAGTAGAACAATACAGTGAGCAAAAATCAATGTCGAATGAAAATACGTTTCATGAAGACTGTAACGATATTCAATTTTTACATACCGAATTAGTAAAGCTTACCGAAGAAACCGCTTATGATCTAAGAAAGGATGAAAAACTAACTGGCTGCATTACTATCAAGCTTCGATACTCTGATTTTACTACAGTGTCCAAGCAAGAAGTAATTGATTATACCGCTTTGGACAATGTGCTCATTGCAAAAGTGAAAGACCTGTTCAATAAGTTATACCGCAAGGGAGGAAAAGTTCGTTTGCTTGGTGTTCGCTTCAGTCATTTGATACCGATGACCATTCAAATGAATTTGTTTGACGATGCTATAGAAAAATTGGAACTGTTCAAAGCTGTAGATACAATCAAAAACCAGTTTGGCAGTGATACCGTTATGAAAGCAACGTCGTTGAAAAAGAAAAACTAGCTTGATTATTCTTTCACTTTACAATAATCATTTCAATCTTCCCAAACAAAACTCACCTTTATTTGTACTATTATTATGGCAACGGTATTAATTACAGGTGGCACAGGTTTAATTGGCACAGCACTTACGCAAGCATTAATTGATAAGGGTTATAATGTCATTGTCCTAACACGTGACCCATCACAACAAAGGGCTTCAAAAAATAAATCTTTTGCGCAATGGAATATCAAAGACCAAACAATTGATCGAAACGCTATTATTAAAGCTGATTATATTGTACACTTAGCAGGTGCCAACGTTGCTGAAAAAAGATGGACTGATAAACGCAAGCTGGAAATTATTGACAGCAGAACTAAAAGTGCTGCTTTATTAGTAAAGGCATTAAAAGATATTCCCAATACCGTCAAAGCAGTTATTAGTGCCTCTGCTATTGGTTGGTACGGTCCCGACCCCGAAATACCAAATCCCCATCCATTTACAGAAAACGCTCCTGCAAATAGTGATTTTTTAGGAACAACCTGCCAACAATGGGAAGAAAGTATTGGTCCTGTAATTTCTTTAGGTAAACGGTTAGTCATACTACGCACAGGCATTGTATTAAGCAATGAAGATGGCGCGTACGCAGAATTTAAAAAGCCCATCAAATTTGGCATAGCTCCTATTTTAGGAAGCGGCAGACAAGTAGTAAGTTGGATTCACATTACCGATATGGTACGCATGTATATTGAAGCCATTGAAAATGAACAATGGAATGGTATTTACAATGCCGTGACGCCTGTTCCTGTGAATAATAAAACACTCATTACAACCATCGCCAAAAGCACAAAATCATTTTATTTAAAAGTGCCAGTTCCTGCCTTTGCGTTGAAAGCTGCATTAGGCGAAATGAGTATTGAGGTTTTAAAGAGTTGTACCGTAAGTGCAAAAAAAGTAGAACACGCAGGTTTTCAATTTTTCTTCTCCAATATAGAGACCGCAGTTAATAACCTTAAATAATTAAGAGTGCGGGAAATGATAAACATTGGTAAAGTCACCAATAATGGCTTTATTGTTATTGAATAAAAGCTTCCGCAGTTTAAGATCAATTATATCTTGCGGCAATACCTTACGATGCATGGGATGCATGGTGCCACCGGTACTGCCTGATGGCTTTGAGGGATCGTATTGAAATTGCGAATCCACCAATGTACCCCTCGGATACATAATGCCTGGTACGCCTTTACCTCGGTAATCTAAATTTTTTGGATGGTCTAACCCTAATGTGTGACCATATTCATGTGCAGCAGTAGTGGAGCCCTTGTATAAATTTTCCAATATAAAATAGCCGCTATTGCAACCTAAGCCATCAACAAAAGAAATATTGCTTTGTGCATAATGCTCTATACGAAAATAATTGTTGCGGGGATCATCATTTTGCAAGACTTCCAACTCTGAAATATCCGTTCTTAATTCAGCCGTAATGCGGAATTGAATGCGAAAAACTTCTCTGCCAAAAGGAATGGTAGCCTGTGGCTCATTCCACATCGTTTCAATTTCCTCACGTATTTGTCCGGTAATAATTTCATCAGCGGCAGTGCCATAAGTAATGATATGCGATTGGATTATTAAGGTGTTATTATTGATTTCCGCTTCTCCCATACAAAATGAGGATTTATTCGATGGTAAAAATTAGAACTAATTTCTTCCAATCTGATCATTAAACCCTGCTCCCATCAGTTCCGTACTGGTTTGCCACCTTTTAATACAGATTGGATTCGTTCCAACGTTTTCTTTTCACCACAAAGTGATAAGAAAGCTTCTCTTTCCAAATCCAATAAATACTGTTCCGATACAAAACTGTATTCACTTAAATCGCCACCGCACATTACATAGGCTAATTTCTTTGCAACGACAGCATCATGATCGGTAGCATAACCTGCACGCCACATACCATTGATACCTGCATACAAAGCACCTAAACCATTTCTACCTAATACCCGAACATCTTTTCGTTGCGTTGGCATTACGTAGCCACTGTCGTATAATTCAATTACAGATTTCTTAGCTTCTGTTGCCCTGCGGCTTTGATTGATCACTACTTCATCCAAGCCTTTGCGATAAATGCCCAAGCTATATGCTTCCATTGCAGAGGTAGCGACTTTTGCAGTAGCTATAGTCAAGAAACGATTCTTCAACGTAATGGTTTCGGGTTCATCCTCATGCATTTCATCGGATGCTCTTAATACAAACTCTTTTGTTCCACCACCGCCAGGGATCAGACCTACGCCTAATTCAACCAAGCCGGTATAAGTTTCTGCCGCGGCACAAACTTTATCGCTGTGCAAACTCATTTCGCAGGCACCACCTAATGCCAAACCATGTGGAGCAACTACTACCGGCACCGAAGAATAGCGGCAACGCATCATCGTATTTTGAAACAAACGAATGGCCATGTCTAATTCATCATATTCCTGTTCAATTGCCAGCATGAAGATCATCCCCACGTTGGCACCTGCGCTGAAGTTGCTTCCTTCATTGGCAATTACTAATCCTTTAAAATCTTTCTCTGCGAGTTCAATAGCTTTATTAATGCCACCCAATACATCACCACCAATGCTGTTCATTTTCGTATTCCATTGCAAGCCTAATACGCTGTCACCGATATCGTACACTTTACAACTTGCATTCTTCCAAACTATCTTATTGGCATAATTACTTAAAATGATGAAATCGTTACTACCCGGAATTGCTTTGTATGCTTTTGTTTGAGGATCGTAACATAGTGTTTTACCACTTTCGATTTTATAAAAACTGTTATTGCCTTCAGTCAACATTTCATCTATCCAGGGCGCAACCGAATAGCCCGCCTCTTTCATTGCCTTTACAGAAGGATCTACGCCTAATACATCCCAGCTTTCAAACGCTCCAATTTCCCAACCAAAGCCAGCCATCATTGCATCATCAATGCGGTATACTTCATCACTAATTTCCGGTATGCGATTAGAGATATAAGAAAACAAACCATAATGAAACTGCCGATAAAATTCTCCTGCTTTATCTCCTGCCGCTGTCAGCATTTTGATGCGCTGTTTCAAATCATCAATGGGTTTTGCAGCATCAACGGAAGCAAACTTTGGTTTTAATCTTGGTTCGTATTCGAATGTTTTTAAGTTGAGTGCATAAATTTCTTTTTCACCGTTTGGCCCTTTCACTTTTTTAAAAAAGCCTTGCCCTGTTTTGTCGCCTAACCAATTATTATCCACCATTTTTTGCAACCATGCAGGAATCTGGAAAACGGCTCGCATTTCATCATTCGGACAATTATCATAAACACCTTTAGCCACTTTTATTAAAGTATCAATACCTACCACATCAGCCGTTCTAAACGTTGCTGATTTGGGCCTGCCGATAATAGGCCCGGTTAGTGCATCTACTTCATCAATAGTCAATCCTAATTTTTCTACTAATTGAAATATGGCCATAATACCAAACACACCAATCCTATTGGCAATAAAAGCAGGTGTATCTTTGGCAAGTACCGTTGTTTTGCCTAAATACAGATCACCATAATGCATTAAGAAATCAACAACAGAGGCATCTGTATCCGGAGTAGGAATGATTTCCAGCAAACGCAAATAACGGGGCGGATTGAAGAAGTGTGTTCCGCAGAAGTTCTTCTTGAAATCATCACTTCTTCCCTGGCTTAGTAAATGAATAGGAATGCCTGAAGTATTAGATGTAATTAATGTTCCTTGTTTGCGGTACTTTTCTACTTTTTCATATAAAGACTGCTTGATATCCAGCCGTTCTACCACTACTTCAATCACCCAATCGCAGGTTGTAATTTCTTTTAGATCATCATCAAAATTGCCGGTGGCAATACGTTTTACTACATCTTTTGTATAAACAGGAGAAGGATTGCTTTTAATGGCCGCTTGCAGTGAATCATTGACGATCTTATTTCGGACTGCTTTGTTTGTTGATTCTTTTGCATCCATTGGAACAATGTCTAACAGTAACACCTGTACCCCAATACCTGCAAAATGGCAGGCAATACGTGAACCCATAACACCGCTTCCTAATACTGCAACCTTTTTAATGATTCTTTTGCTCATAGAAAATTAGTTAGTTAAACAACTATTTTGTATGAAGATACTGCAAAAAAGATTTGAAGTTTAGGGAGAAATGAAAACTTAAGATTAATTCATGCTCAATAAAATTGTTGCCGTACAAATGTGCGACACAACAGCATTTACTAGTAGTAATACAGCTTAGTAAAAAAAGCATTGAGCAAATTGCTCAATGCTTTAATGATTTCGAAACCGACCTAATGCTATTGCACTTTATTAACACTGCCAGAACCATGAATGCTCTGGTTTACGCTTCCATTACCTTTATAGCGTACATCACCTGCACCTTTTATATCTGCATTTAACTGGCGGGAAGCAAACACTTCAGCATCGCCGCTACCTGCAATGTCCACATCTGTTGTTTCGCTCAACAGATCGAAACATTTGATTTCACCGCTACCTGCAATAGAGCCCTTAAAATTGCGTGTATTACCTTTTAAAATAATACTGCCGCTTCCTGAGATAGAAGCATCAATAGTTGGCGCATCCACATCCATCATCATATCGCCGCTGCCATGAATTTCTGATTTGATCGTACTGCTGTCTTTGATCTTTGTTTGAGACTTAATATCACTGCTTCCATCAATATAAAATTCATTCAATACAGGCGCCGTTATGTACACCTTTAAATCTTTGCTTGGCTCAAGGTTATAACCTTCTCTTTTTCTTACTTCTACAATATTGCCGTTTTTTATCACCTCGATATATTCCAATAAATTTTGTTCGCCTTCAATTTTTACAGAAGTGGTAGGTCCTTGAGAGAGATAAATATCTAACCCGCCTTTTACCCGTACGCCGGTAATGCCGTCCATTTGTTTTTCCTGCGTAATAACGCTGCCGTTACCATAAATACGTTCGCCGCCAATAAAACGGCAACTGGAAAAAAAAGAATGGTGACTACTAATATGGTTGCTCCTAGTTTCATACAATGAGTTTTGGTTATTGGACTACTAATTAAGAAGAGTGGTTACAGTATAGCAAGCTTTTTCAAAATAAAAATCCCGCCGCAGCGGGATAACAAGGAAGATTGTGTTTTTAGTTAAAATGAACCATGCAAAACTTGTTCCCGCTTTTTGTATTTTTTTGATTTACTACCTTCACACCCGATGACGGAAAAAATTATCATTCTCGACTTCGGCTCTCAATACACCCAACTTATTGCCCGTGCTGTTCGTGAAGCCAATGTTTACTGCGAAATTATTCCCTACTCCAAATCATTTGCTATTGATAATACTGTAAAAGGAATTATTCTTTCCGGCTCGCCCTTTTCTGTAAATGATGCAACTGCGCCACAGGTTGATGTAAAATCTTTTTTAAAAGATAAACCTGTGCTTGGCGTTTGTTACGGAGCACAGTTAACGGCAAAGCAATTTGGTGGCGTGGTAGAAAAAAGCAGCAAACGTGAATATGGTCGTGCAGTGCTGCATATTCAGAAAGAAGATCTGTTGTTGAAAGAATTGACCCCGGCATCGCAAGTGTGGATGAGCCACGGTGATTCTATTTTGCAATTACCCACTGGTTTTGATCTGCTAGCTACCACGGATAGCATTCCGGTAGCTGCCTTTAAACATCAGGATGCAGGCATGCGACCTATCTACGGATTGCAGTTTCATCCCGAAGTTTATCATTCTGTTGAAGGAAAAAAGATCATTCAAAATTTCTTAGTAAATATCTGCGGTTGTTCGCAAGATTGGACGCCTGCGCATTTTATTACCGATACCGTTGCTGCATTAAAGGAGCAAATCGGCGATCAACATGTAGTGATGGCATTAAGTGGTGGTGTTGATTCAACCGTAGCTGCTACATTAATCAGCAAAGCAATTGGTAATCGACTGCACGGCATATTTGTAGACAATGGTGTGCTGCGCAAAGATGAATTTGAAACTGTATTGGAAACGTACCGCCAATTGGGATTGAATGTAAAAGGCATTGACGCAAAGAAGAAGTTTTATAAAAAATTAGAAGGTAAAAAAGATCCCGAAAAAAAGCGAAAAATCATTGGCAAATTGTTTATCGATATTTTTCAGGAAGAAGCAGAAAAAATTAAGAACATTTCTTTTTTGGGACAAGGAACCATTTATCCCGATGTCATTGAAAGTGTATCGGTGCACGGCCCTTCTGTTACGATTAAATCGCATCATAATGTAGGCGGCTTGCCAAAAAAGATGCATTTAAAGTTAGTAGAGCCGCTTCGTTATTTATTTAAAGATGAAGTGCGAAAAGTGGGAAGAGAATTGGGCATACCAAACGATCTGGTTGATCGGCATCCATTTCCCGGCCCTGGTTTAGCTATTCGCATTTTAGGAGCAGTGAGTGAAGAAAAGGTACAGTTGTTGCAGCAGGCGGATGATATTTATGTTAAAGCGTTGAAGGCACACAATCTGTATGCAACGGTATGGCAGGCTGGAGCTATTTTATTGCCGGTACAAAGTGTAGGTGTTATGGGAGATGAACGTACGTATGAATTTACAGTAGCTCTTCGTGCAGTAACAAGTGTAGATGGTATGACGGCAGACTGGGCTCATTTACCTTACAGCTTTTTGGCACAGGTGTCGAATGAAATTATTAATTCGGTTCGGGGTATTAACCGTGTGGTGTATGATATCAGTAGTAAACCGCCAGCAACGATTGAGTGGGAATAAAAGAACTGATATTTTCAAGATTTAAATGATTTGAATGAAACGCAAGCTTCTCCTTTTTACGGTTTACATCTTTACTTTTTTATTTGCTCAGACACAGCAAAAGCACAAGATTGCTGTGTTTGCACCGCTGTATTTGGACTCTGCATATGATGCATCAGGCAATTATAAATTAGGCAATAGCTTTCCTAAATATGCTATTTCGGGATTGGAATTTTATGAAGGGGCGCAAGCTGCTTTCGATTCTTTAAATAAACAGAATGCTCAATTAGAGGTATACATTTATGATACACGTGCTGGTAATGCATCTTTGAAACAACAAATAAACAGTAATGAATTAAAAGACGTAGAACTAATCATCGTCAATGGAAATGCATCTGACATTCACGTACTGGCTGATGCGGCAAAGACAAAAAAAGTTCCGTTGATTTCGGCAACACTTCCCAATGATGCTGGCGTGATCAACAATCCTTACTTCGTTGTTTTGAATGCTACTTTGCGAACACATTGCGAAGGCATCTATTATTACATACAAAAATATCATCCGTTGGACCGGATTGTTTTGTTTACAAAAACGGGTTCGCAAGAAGAACAAGTGAAAAAATATTTTAGGGAGATTGCGCAAACATCATCAGGGACACCATTAAAGATTGATATTATTGATATAGGCAACGGCATCACTGCTGATGCATTAAAAGGAAGGTTAGACATAGTGCATAAGAATGTTTGCATTTCCGGAAGTTTGGATGAAACGTTTGGGGCTTCTTTAGCACAACAACTTTCTTCGCTGGGAAAGAAATATGGTATTAAGCTCATAGGCATGCCGACCTGGGATAACTTGAACTTTAGCAGACCTGAGTATAAAAATCTTGAGGTGGTGTACAGTACACCATTTAACTATGATCGCAGTGATAAAAGCATTGCCAAAGCAGCAAAAGAATTTGAAGCAAAAGTAAATGGAAGACCTACTGAAATGTACTTTCGTGGCTATGAAACAGCCTTGCGTTTTTCGCTTTTATTACTAGATACAAAGAAAGATATTGCTTCTAATCTCACACGAAAAGGCAACACCGTATTCACTCTATTTGATATACAACCGGTGTTCTTAGATAAAAAGAATATGACGCTGGATTATTTCGAAAACAAACATCTCTATTTTGTAAAAGTGGTTGGTGGTGCAAGAACAGTTCAATACTGATGGAAAAACTAGTTCAATTTCTAAACGATATTTATCCTCTATCGGACGGATTAAAAAATAAATTACATGAGATTATCAAAGTTGGCGACTTTGATAAAAAAGAAATTATTTTAAAAGCTGGACAAGTTTGCAAAAACATTTACTTCATTGAGTCAGGTTTTGTACGTTCTTTTTATAAAAAAGATTCAGAAGAAGTAACAACTTGGTTTATGAAAGAAAACGATGTCATTATTTCCGTTAAAAGCTTTTTTTGCAAAGCCTTAGTCATGAATTCATTTAAACAATAGAGCCTACCGTTTTAAATTATATCGTCTTCCAGTACCTTCAAAACCTGTAAAAAGAGTTTATTGAATTCAATATCATTGGCCGGGTATTAACTACACACTATTACATACTGAGCGAGGAACGTTTGCTTGCATTACGCAAAATGAAAACAGAAGAACGTTATCATTCTTTGATCTCTTACTACACCGAAATCTTACTTAGGGCGCCGCTAAAACACATTGCCTCCTACCTAGAAATGACGATAGAAACTTTAAGTCGCATAAGAAACAAATACAAGCAGGAATAATTATTTGACATATATCAAATAATTATTCCTGCTATCGCGGGAAAATCATTCGTATTGCAAGTCAAAATAACTGGAAGCAGGATAAAGCTTTTACCGGTAACATTATTAAGCAGTCGCTAAGGAGAGATAGCACGGAAACCATTTCCATAGCGAACAATTTTAGAATAAGGCCAAACAACACAAGAACCAATTCGATGGAAGCCCCTATACTACTATGGCCGAAGTAGTAGTTATTGCATACCGTTACAACAATAGCATCAATTTTGCCCAATAGATGAATATTCTAAGCATGATAGATGCTTCAGGCTCAGGTGGCGGCAGTTTATTTACTTACGGCCCAATGCTGGATATAGGAATTGGAGACGGCGGTGGCAATAATGGCTCCAATACTGGCTTTGGTAACAATACCAGCGGTGGATCGGGTAGCGGTGGGGCATTAATGCAGAAAATGTAGAGCTGCCTGCACTTTATTATGATGATGTAATAGAACTAAGTGATGACCCAGGGATTAATTTGGAAGATTACTTGAAATGTTTTGATCAGATACCTGATGCGGGTGCCAGTTTTGGAATGAACTTATATGTTTCCATTCCTTCTATAACACATCCAGCCCAACCTTTTGATGGAAATTGGTATCCCGGACATGTTATGATTAGCATTTACAAGTACAATGCAAATCAAACGATCAGGCAAACTATTGGATTTTACCCCAATTCCATCGCAAATGCTCTTGGATTTTCAGTTGATAGTAAAATTGTAAATGATGGCGATCCACAAAAAACACATGAATACAATGCATCCATAATTATGAATGGACTAACAGCATCAGAATTTAATACAGTGCTTAATACACTACGTACAAACAGTCATAGACAATGTAATCTATTCAATTCTTATAATTGTAGCGATTTTGCTATAGATGCGTTTAACTCTGTGCGTATTACCAATAAATTAATACCACTTCCTTACGATCCTAGGATATCACAGTATCTTCCAAAAATACCTTCAAGCCCTCAAGCAACATATATGAAACTTTTAGTAATGAAAAATAACAACTCCCCTGAATCTGCCAATATTGAGATTGGAGTTAAAAAATTAGTGGAATTATCGAAAGGAGCTTGCCAATAATATGAAATCCAAAACAAAAAAAAGATTAGTAATAGGATTGTTTATTTTCATCCTACTCAGTAATCTACAGCCAATAGATGCCTTATATAACCTTGTTTTTGGCTGAAATCATTACCGTTATAGTAATGGAAACGGTGCATGGACTTTTCAGGAGATAAGATTTGGGGGGAGAGTTACTAAGAAGGAAGATAGTAAGACAATGGGCAGTTGGTACCGGCACTCTTTTCCAAACTCACCAGATACAATCATCTATCGCTTATTCACAAAAAACCCGCTGGCGTTTTGGCGCTGGCGGGAATACCTGATGGACTTCAGGTATGAATATCCATACAAAGGCTGGACTGAAATAAGAAGAAGGCGTGATTCATTGAAAATATTAAGTCCATATAGAGACCTTTAAACTCGGGTAATGAAAAGTATTTTAATCATCGTTGTTTTGGTTTTTGCTGTTAGCGTACATGCTCAGGTATTAACTGGAAAGTACACTAAAGCAGAAGTACAAAACTTTAAAATCATAGAAAAAGCGACAACTTATTTACGCACTAATCGCCCAAAGGGCACTTCACGGGATACACTAGATTTCCTAACTGATTTTTGTAGAAAATTTTATGATACAAGTTATTTTCAAAAATCATTGGCTCAAAGTTCATTAACATTGGAAGAACGTTTTAACATGCAGATGTTATTATTGCATAACATTTATTTGTATTTGCAAATTCTAACCAAAGACTCGATATATAATTCTTCTTTCAATGAAATTGATTGGTTAAAAAATGAAAAGGATCAAAATCCTTTTTCTAAAAACGCACTTTGTACTTATTATATAATTGATGGTAGAAAATTTGTAGTGAATTTTATTTTATTCAATGATTCAGGTAAAAAAATAGCTTTCATTAATCCTTTCATTGATTTTGAGGATAAAAACAAAGAGATTGATATTGAAGGCTTTTTTTGAGGACAAAAAGGTTTTAAAAAAATAGAACCTTTACTTTGGAAACCAAGCGGATTATTTGATAATAGTGTAGTTCAACCGACTACAAAACAATAATCGGCCGATTGAACTATCCTTCCTTGGCATTGTTTTTAAGTAATTTTAAACGATGCCTTTAATTGAATTCACTGATAAAGGTTTGTATTGTCCCGAAGGTGATTTTTACATTGATCCATGGCGGCCTGTTGACCGTGCGGTCATTACGCATGGCCACAGCGATCATGCACGATGGGGCAGTAAGTTTTATCTCACCCATCATGATACTATCCCCATCTTACAACAACGTTTAGGGCCCAATCATTACCAAGGTGTTTCATGGAATGAACCTATCTATTTGAATGGTGTTCGCATCACTTTATTTCCCGCCGGACATATCATTGGCTCTTCGCAGATACGTGTTGACCATAATGGGGAGATATGGGTTGTAAGTGGGGATTACAAATTAGAAAATGATGGCTTAAGCGGACAGTTTGAACCTGTAAAATGCCACAATTTTATTACTGAATCTACTTTTGGTTTACCTATTTACAACTGGAAGCCGCAACAAGAAATTTATGCTTCCATGCAAGAATGGATTCGTAAAAATCAAGCAGTAAGCAAAGCGTCTATTTTAATTGCTTATAGTTTGGGTAAGGCCCAACGCATTTTATTACCCATTGCTGAAGTGACCGATAAAATATTTGTGCATGGTGCCGTATATAATATTCATACAGCGTTAGTGAATGCAGGACATCAACTGCCTGCGGTAAAAAGAGTAACACCGGAAACCACAAAAGAAGAATTGAAAGGCGCTGTGGTGATTGCACCCTCAAGTGCTGAAGGCACGCCGTGGCTGCGTCGTTTTTATCCTTATGAAATTGGTATTTGCAGTGGCTGGATGCAAGTTCGGGGCAATGTGCGGAGGAAGAATGCGGACGCAGGTTTTACATTAAGTGATCATGCCGATTGGAATGGATTAATTACTGCATGTAAAGCTACCGAGGCAGAGTGCATTTATACCACGCATGGCTTCCAATCAATATTTACGAAATACTTAAATGAACAAGGCGTTTTTTCCAAAGAAGTAAAAACGCAATATGGTGACGATGAAGTAGAAGAAGAAAATATTTCAGAAGATTTAAAGAATTTGGACGAAAGTGGTTTGAATAATACTGAATAAACTTACTGCAGTACAAGTGTGCGACGCAACAAAAGCTTAATAGTAATGCTACAGTTGATGATCTAAATAAAAAAATAGTGAAAGCATTTAAAGATTTAGTAGTTCAATTAGGTACCAGAACCAAAACCAATGACAAGTTGGATGCATTGGTGGACTATTTTTTTGTGGCTGATGACAAAGACAAGGTTTGGGTGATTGCTATCTTCAGTGGTCGCCGGCCGAAACGTGTTGTCAATACAACTCAGCTTGCAACGTACTGTGTAGAGGTGGCAGGCCTTCCTTTCTGGCTGTTTGATGAATCGTATCACGTAGTGGGTGACTTGGCAGAAACCATTGCTCTGTTGCTACCGGAAAACAAAAACTTGCCTGTGGAAGACAAACCATTGCATTATTATTTAGAACAATTTCGTCTGCTGGAAAAAGAAAGTGAAAAGATACGCAAACGGTTCATTGTAGATGCATGGCAAAACATGACCAAGGCAGAACAGTTTGTATTCAATAAATTAATTACCGGTGCATTCCGTATTGGTGTATCACAAAAGATAATGGTGAATGCCTTAGCCAAAGTAGTGCAACTTGAGCCATCAGTCATAGCACACCGCATTAGCGGTAATTGGGATGCAGCCACTCTTTCGTTCACGGAACTGTTAAGCGAACATAGTGTTACTACTGATTGGAGTAAGCCCTACCCTTTTTATCTCGCTTATGCTGTGGAAGAAGATGTAGCCGTGTTAGGCAAACCTGATGATTGGCAGGCAGAGTGGAAATGGGATGGCATTCGTGGACAGTTGATCAAGCGTAATGATGAATTGTTTGTATGGAGCAGAGGCAAAGAATTAATGACGGAGAAGTTTCCTGAATATCAATTATTGAAAGATGTGTTACCAAATGGTATTGCCATTGATGGTGAAATCATTCCGTCAATGGATGGAAAACCGCTACCCTTTGCGCTATTGCAAACACGCATTGGCAGAAAAAACGTAACAAAGAAACAATTGCAGGAAGCCCCCATTGCTTTTTTTGCTTACGATCTTTTAGAATACGACGGCCAAGACTGGAGAGAAAAGCCATTGACAGAACGAAGAAAAAAACTAGAAGAAGTTATTGCTTCCATCCATCATCCTACACTTTTACTTTCCAATGTAATTGACTTTCATTTGTGGGAAGAATTGGGAACTATTCGGGAACGGTCAAGAGAACTATTGGCAGAAGGCATTATGCTGAAACGTAAAACATCCAGGTACCAGGTGGGACGCAAACGAGGTGACTGGTGGAAATGGAAGATAGATCCACTTACCATTGATTGTGTGATGGTGTATGCACAGAAAGGCGCAGGCAAAAGAAGTAATCTGTATACCGCCTATACATTTGCCGTTCGGGATGGCGAACAGCTTATTCCCTTTACAAGGGCTTACTCGGGCTTAACAGATAAAGAAATTGCACAAGTAGATGTTTTCGTAAAACGTAATTCATTAGAGAAATTCGGACCGGTGCGAATTGTAAAACCCGAGCTTGTTTTCGAAATTGCTTTTGAAGGTATTGCTGCATCAAACAGACATAAATCAGGCGTGGCACTTCGCTTTCCCCGCATTGCCCGTTGGCGGCACGATAAAAAACCAGACGAGATCAATACACTGAACGATTTAAAAGAGATGCTGGAGCTTTATGGTAAATAAGCGGTGGCCTTTTTTTATAATTTACTTATTCATACCTTGGTGTTATGCGCTTGTTCCTTGTACTTCTTATTCTTTTTGCTTCCATTGCTTTTCTTTCTTTTCAAATAGATGATAAGCCTGTGCCCATACCTGCAAGCAAGCAGCAAGTAGGCAATGCTGTGAAGGTTTGAAATACCTAATTGCCGGTGATTACATCCGAAGCGGCATTCCGTATTCAGCTTATATGATGGCGGGTGGCAAGGTAAAGGACAACTATCTGCAACGTGATGGCGATAATAAAAACCTGAGCTATGCCCTTACTGCAGTAAAAGGCCCTAATGGCGAAGTGATAGTTGCGCCAAATTGTTTGCAATGCCTTGCCCGGCCATTTGATAACAAATTAATCATTGGTCTTGGCAATACGTTTATTGATTTTACCAAAGACAGCAAGACCAACCTGAAAGGCATATCCATGATGGAAAGTTTCCTAAAGAAGGTGGCGCCCAAGAAGTATGAAGCAGCGGCGTCGTTTATCACTTCTTCAAAGGCTATTAATCCTTATTTGTTTACGGAGGCGTGAATGCGGCCGATCGGTTAGCAGCAGTATTGGTTGCACACCGCGATCCGAAAAGTTTTGTATGGAGCAATGATGCTATTTTCCCCATTCCGAATGAAGTGATACCGACCGATACGCCGGCCTGGTGGCTGCTGAAGAAAAAGAATGCCATGTTTTACAACGGCTTTGGCAGAGATGATTTTGGAAAGTTTCTAATAGCCTCGAACCTGCTTACTGTTACTGATACTGCTGAATCGAGAGAAATTGATGCGCATGCACCAGATATGCTGGCTTATCTCTATTCTATAGAGTCACCAAAATATCCAGGCAAGATTGATGCGGGTTTAGCAAAGAAGGGAGCAGTATTGTTTCAGCAAAATTGTTCATCTTGCCATGGTAGTTATGGTGCCCATGCATCTTATCCTAATTTATTAATTCCCGAGTCTATTATTTAAACGGATGCTGCGCTTTATCAAAGCAATCACTCGCATCCGCAATTTGTAGAATGGTTTAATAAGAGTTGGTATGCAACCAGCGATCATCCTGCACAATTAATTCCATTTAACGGTTACATAGCTCCGCCATTAGATGGTGTTTGGATCACAGCGCCTTATTTGCACAATGGCTCCGTACCCACCTTGTAAGCCTTATTAAATAGCAAGGCACGTCCTTCGTATTGGTCTCGCAATTTTGATAAACCGCAATATGATTATGAGCAGGCAGGTTAGAAATATGTTGCAGAAGAAAAAGCAGCTAATGCTAAAACCTACAACACTACATTGAAAGGCTATAGCAATGCCGGCCACTATTTTGGTGATGCATTAAATGATGCGGAACGAAAAGTGGTGATTGAGTATTTGAAAACGCTGTAGCCATACATCTCCTACTCGCTAAACCTTAGTTATCCTGCCTTGAAGCATGCTTTAGCTACGAAGGATGGACAGCATACCAAGATATGTGCTGTTTTACTCCGTACCGTTCCTTTCTCTGCCTTGTTGTTCCCTACAGTGCCCTAAGCGAACCCTGGCTATTCACACTTTGCTAGGTTTGCTTCTTTAAAATCATTTAATCATGTTGTTTACAGGCAAGCTGCCTTTTCATTTAAGGATGATCAGAGGAAGTATTGGAAAGAAGTATTGTGTAAAACACTAAAAGGGTGAAAAGGTGGTCCTGACCCGCTATCCGAATATGAAAGGCGTGGTGGTTTCTGAAAAGCAGAAGATAGGAAGAAGACTTTTTCGAAAGGCAGTACTCTATACACAGAAGATTTATGGGAATGCTGTGCTTAAAGAAGAAAAGAGAAAGCTGCTTCGTAGACCAAAACGATTATTCCAGGCTCTGATGAAGGAATGGTTTAAACGAAGGGAGGAAAAGAAGTTTTGGAATGAACGGAAGGCAAGAAGGTGGCAGAGAAGGGTAGTGATAGAGAATAATAGCTTATTCTTTGGGCTTTTAGTATCCATTCAGTGCAGGCATCGTATTAGAAAACAAAAAGTCCCTCTCTGAAGAGGGACTTAAGTATCATAAAAAGAAAATTACAATCTTACAAACCGCAATACATTCAGTTTGCCTTTATCAGTAGTACCTGATAATTGATATACACCATTAGCTAACTGACGTAACTGCAATGGCAGATCATTTGTACCTGCCTGCACTGTTTGCGTAAACTGCATTACTACTCTACCCTTACTGTCAACTATTTGCCAATTGATTTTAGTAGTCTTGTTTGCCTTCACTCGCAATACTGTGCTTGATTCAACTGTGTTCGGCATCAGCACTGTCTCGGTAATATCTGCTGTTACAGTAGGAATAGCTGTACAAGTGTTTACAGTCAGAGCAACCGCGTTTGACGTTACACTACCACAAGTACCTGTCACAACTACATCATAGTTGCCAGCATCTGTTGTAGCTGTGCTAGCAATGGTGTACGTAGCAGATGTTGCACCGGCGATGGCTGTACCATTTTTACGCCATTGGTAAGTAAGCGTACCCGTGCCTGTAGCTACCACTGCAAACGCTGCAGGGTTTTGCTGACACACTGTAAGTGCCACCGGCTGGGTAGTGATGGCTGTAGTTGCATTAACCGTTAATGCTATAGCTGTTGATGTAACACTACCGCACGTTCCCGTAACCACCACATCATAGTTGGCTGCAT
>PSMG01000064.1:0-7188 GCA_040290035.1 Chitinophagaceae bacterium | reverse complement strand
AGCCTGCACCAATGATTACTACAGATTTACTCATCTATCTAATTGTTTTTGCAGTAATTTTTTTGCGAAGTGTATGCGGCTTTTGATGGTTCCCAAAGGTTCGTTAAGAGCCGCTGCTATTTCATTGTATTTATACCCTTGAAAATACAACAAGCAAGCGTCTTTAAAGATAGCAGGTAATCCGTAAATGGCTGTATTAATTTCTTTCTGCCTTAGGCTGCCCTCTGCCGTCACTTCATAATTGTTTTTCTGTGTGTAGGCAATGGCGTCTACAATTTGACGCTTGCGGCTTTGGCGGCGATAATCGTTGATAAAAATATTGCGCATGATTGTAGCCAACCATGCTTTAATGTTGGTTCCCTGCTGGTATTTTTCCTTATGAGCAAAAGCCTTATATAAGGTTTCCTGATACAAATCTCTCGCTTCCTCGTGGTCTCTTGTAAGTGTGATGGCGAAAGGCTTTAACCCATCTGCATTAGTCAAAACCAGATTTGTAAATTCCTGAGTGCTCATATTCTGTTTAATTTATATCAAAACAAACTTAAACAATATTTTGTTTAAAAAAAAATTCTAAGTCTTAAACAAAAAACTGCTTGTTTACAGCTTGCTTATATACGAGGTAACAGCAGAAAGCGATTGTAGAAAGGAAACATTAGAAGGCAATGGCTTTTTATAATGCGCTGTAATTTCTCCGGATACAAGAATGGAAGATTGCAAAGCTTTGCTGCTGAGATTAGTGAGGAATTTTTGGAAGTTGAAACGGTACGGCATGCCTACAAGATGGATGTAAATGTGGCTAATACTTTTTTTATTAACCACATACAGCGCATCTTTCAGGGGCACATTAGCACCTAAATAAATAACCGGAATGTGCTGTTTGCGTAGTAAGTAGTACACAAACAATAGCCCTAATTCATGAAATTCTTCTTCCGGCAGGAACATCAGGAACAGGTATTCCTGATCGTCTTTTACAAGCGGAAGCGTTTCAATGGCGTAAATAATTTTTTGTCGAACGATGTTGGTAACAATATGTTCGTGTGCCGGGTTAATGCGATTGGTCTGCCATAAAATACCCACCTTTTTCAGAAATAAAAAGATTAGGGATGTAATGGCTGTTTCTATGCCATATTTAATGATGTAACCATTCAGTATTTTTTCGAAGCCAGCAATATTCATTTCAATCATGCAGGTCACGAGCTCATTTACCAAATACTCGTTTTGCGCTTCCATGCCTTGCAGGCTTAATGCTTCACGTTCCCGTTGCTCCGAAGTCATGGTATCAATGCGGGAGATCTTATAACCATATTTATTGAGCAGGGCAACAGTGAGCAATGTTTTCAGTTCGTCATTACTATAGGTACGAATATTCGTTTCCGTACGGGAAGGCTTTAAAAAATGATAACGCTGTTCCCAAATACGGATGGTATGTGCCTTAATACCGGAAAGTGTCTCTAATTGCTTGATAGAAAACCCCATGATGCAACGAGTACAATCGAAATAAAAAAAAGGTTCAAACAGATTGGAAACTAAAGGTAATTATTAAAGGGTATGGTTTTTAATCAACCCGCTTTTCTTCAAACGCCTGAAGCTGGCTGTGGCCGCTACTTTAGGAAGGAGTTTTAAATGGCGTTCGTGGTGCAGGTCTGAACCTGCCAAATCGTAGTATTCTTTCTTAATGAGATCTTCGGCTAACTTTTGTACCGATTCTCCATAATAACCAATGAGCGAAAGCAAGTTTACCTGGAACCAGCAACCGCTGATCTTTAATTCATCTAATACTTCCGGCCGTTTACGTAAATAGCTATAGCGTTCGGGGTGTGCAATTACCGGCTGATAATTGAGCAATTGCATATCGAATAATATCTGTTGCAAATCCATAGGAGATGAAAGCATGGAAAATTCAACCAATACCAAATTATCTTTTAAGGTAAGTAAAGGCTCTTTGGATTGTAATAGCTGTTCGAAGTGTTCATCCATGAAGTATTCTGCAGCAGCACGAAATGTCACCTCTATTCCTTCTTGCTCAATCTGTTTCTGTACCAAAGAACACCCATTCAAAATATTTTCTTTCATATTTGGATGTATCTCTTTATAAATATGCGGCGTGGTGATGATCTTTCTGTAACCTAAGTCGCAAAGCTTTTTAATGTAATCAATGGAAGTAGCAAGATCAGGCGAGCCATCATCGATGCCTGGAATTAAATGCGAATGCATGTCGGCACCAAGCCAACTAAAATCAAGTGAAGGTTCCGTATGTTTCTTTTTAAAGAAAAGCATTACTTCTTTTTTCTTTCTAACAACTCGTAATACAAAGCTTTCATATCCCGAACCAGCCGTTGGTAACTAAAACGTTCCGTCACATATTGACTACTGTTGCTTCCCAACTTTTGACGTAGTGCATCATCTTCTACCAATTGCAACAAATGATTACAAAACGTTTCCGTATCCTGCACATCGGCCAGCAAAGCTGTCTTTCCTTCTGCAACAATATCGCCAATTCCTCCGACCCTGGTAGACACAATAGGTTTATTGGCGGCCTGTGCTTCAATCAAACTCACGGGCGTTCCTTCATTAAAGGAAGTAAGGCAAATAATATCTGAACCGGCATTGATGAAATCCACATCACTGCGCCAGGAAGTGAATACCAGTGGATGTGGATGCGATGCATCATTTTGTGTAGAAAATTTGATACCTACTTCGTTGGCTACATTTTCCAGATCAGCTCTAGTGTCACCATCACCAATAATGAAAGCCTTTACTTTTTTGGAGGTATGATTCAACACATGTTTCAATGCCTTCAAAAAGAGGTAATGATTTTTTACTGGTACTAAGCGACCAATAATGCTAATGGCTATTTCATCGTCAGCAAGTCCAAACTCACTCCGAAACTTTGTTCTCTTTGCTTCCTGGTCTGTTTGAAACTTATTCAGATCAAATCCTAATTGAATTACCCTGAACTTTTGCTCCGGGGCTATTCGGAAGTCTTCTACCAGTTCTCGTTTCTGTCCCTCACTGATTGCAATGATAGCATCCGACCGGGTACCAAGAAAACGTTCTGTATTGATGAAGAAGTTTGTCTTTAATGAATTGAAGTAAGAATGGAATACATGGCCATGGTAAGTATGTACAATAGCAGGCACGTTTGAATTAGCTGCAGCTAATCTTCCCACCGCACCGGGCTTGGCAGCATGTGTATGCACCACGTCGGGTTTGAAGGATTTGATCACCTTCTTCAATTCCCGGTAGGTACTAAAATCATTGACCGGGTTAATGGAGCGGCCCATCTGTGAAATGGTAATGTATTGAATGCCCAATTGATCGGCCAGGTAAGCAGCACTTTTTTCGTGTGGTTCTTTTTCACCTACCACCAAAAGGGTTTCAAAATCGGGCTGCATGTATTTGGTGAGGTAGAGTGCATTCAACACAGGGCCACCAACGATGAGACGGTTATGGATACGAAGCACACGAGGCATAGTAGGTTTAATTTAGTATTTCGGGTAGGGTTTTGAGGCGTGAAGGTAATTATTGTTCTGTAAGCCATTAGCGCAATAGTATTTTGATTTATTTTGCAAGCCTGTTTTTAGAAACAGCTATTTTCGTGACACAATAAAGGCCTGTGCAGTATTTAACTATTTGGGATCTTCTATTAACTCCTGTTTATTTAATTATTCTAATTGCCATTGCGAAGAGGCATCGAGATAAAAACTATCCTATAGGCCACCCGCTACGGAAATACTATATGCCGGGGTTATATGCAAAATTTGGGGGAGCAATATTTATTGGTTCAATCTATGCATTTTACTATGGAGGAGGTGACACATTCAATTATTTCTCGCATGCTATTGTAATTAATTCTTCGTTTGTTGAGTCACCTGCTATTTGGTGGAAATTGATTACACATAGCTCAGTATATCAATCGCCGGAAATTTATCCTTATGTTTCCAAATTGTTTTGGTACAATGCGCCCTCTGAATATAATGCCGTTAAAATTACAGCTATTATTAGCCTTTTTACAAACACTACTTACTTCCCTACCTCGCTTTTGTTTGCTTATTTGTCATACACTGGTATTTGGGCTATGTATCGCACATTTGCACAACTTTATCCAAAGTATACAAAGTCTTTTGCCTATGCTTTTTTATTTTTTCCTAGTATCGTTGTTTGGGGTTCAGGTATTTTTAAAGACACCATTTGTATGTTCGGTCTTGGCTGGATGACCTATGCTACCTTCCGTTTATTTGTCAATAGAGATTTTTCGATAAAAAATATTCTTTATCTCATTCTTAGCTTTTATCTTATTTCTAATATTAAGCTTTATATATTGTTAGGATTTTTACCAGCATTGATGTTGTGGCTTCTGCTTTCTTATTCTAAAAAAATAGAAGCGGCAGGATTAAGGTGGATTGTAAACCTGCTATTTATTGGTTTAACAATGGCCATTGCTTTCTTTTTTATGCAACGGTTTGCAAATGAATTAAATAAGTTCTCACTGGAGAAATTAGCAAAAACTGCGGAAACAAACCGGGATTGGACGAATTTTGCAGCGGGAGATGAAGGGTCAACCTACGATATAGGTAAGATTGACGGAACTTTAAGTGGAACATTAGGTCTTTTTCCCAAAGCGGTAGCTGTGACCTTATTCCGACCATTCCCATGGGAAGTACGTAAGGTAATTGTGGGGCTGTCGGCAATAGAGGCGCTAGTCATCGTTTATTTTACGTTGCAAATGCTATTTAGCAAGCATTCCAAAAAGTTAAGTACTTTGTTTCGCGATCCTAACGTTTTGTTTTGTCTGGCATTTACTATCATATTTGCTTTCGCTGTAGGAGCGTCTTCGGGAAACTTTGGTGCACTTTCGCGCTATAAAATACCCTGTCTTCCTTTTTACGGGGCAGTACTTGCTATAATGCTAGCCGTAGAAGACAAAAAACCAACGGCAAAAAGATCAGTGTCTACACAACACGTTCAACCCGCTATATAATACTTCCACCAATGTTGAAATACTAATAAAGCCCAAATGGTAGCATGACTATCTTCGGGATTAGTAGATTGTAGTTGCTTTTTTAGTTGCTGTATTGTCAATACATCAAAAATTCCTTGTTCTTTTATAAAATTATCATCTAATAAATCGTTATCAATCAACCCCCAAAGTTCATGACGAAACCATTGCAGCAATGGAATCTCAAAGCCCTGTTTTGGTCGATTGTATAGTTCTGGAGGCAGTTGATTTCGAAAAGCATCTTGAACTATTTTTTTCTTAAGAGATTTATCAATCTTATATTCAGCTGGCAGGCCAAATGCAAACTCTACAACATCTTTATCCAAAAACGGGCTGCGGATTTCTAAGCTATTAGCCATACTCATCAAATCCACTTTTACCAGCATGTCGCTAAGCAATACCAAGTTCATATCAGTTAGTAACACCTCATTAAAATCATTGCCCTTAATAGCCCATGTAAAATTCTGCTGTATGTTTCTTAACTGCTGTATTTTAATCTTTTCTTTTATCGATGAATGGAACAGAGTTGCAACTTTCTCTGGGGGTGTAAAGCTAGCCCACTGCCAATACCGATCCGCAGCTTCAAGGTGAGCGCCAGAAGCAAAACGGTGTAGTTGTCGAAATGTATTTGTAACCTTATTATTTCTGCTTTTAGGCATAACAGCCCAAATGGGGGCCCCTAATTTCACGGCAGCATTTAGTAACCCACCTCTCCGCATTCGCAACTCGGCGGCGTGTTTGTTATAACCAGCAAATACCTCATCTCCTCCGTCGCCGGAAAGGGAAACAGTAACATGCTTACGTGTATAGTAGCTTAAAATGAATTCAGGAATAGCCGAAGAGTCGGCAAATGGTTCATCTATGTAGTGCAAAACATCATGCACATGCTCCAAAAAATCGTTGTTACTTAAAGAAAAAACAGTGTGATCAGTATTGTATTTTTTTGCAACCAAAGCTGCATAGGCAGTTTCATCGAAATAAGGATTATCCTTATATCCAACCGAGAACGTTTTTAATTTATCCGTATGTTGAGATGCTAACGCAACAACCACCGAAGAATCAATACCGCCACTTAAAAATGCACCAAGCGGTACGTCAGAGATCAAACGCATACGTACAGCATCGTCCATAAGATGGACGAGTTTTTTCTGTGCATCATCATAAGACAATTCACTATAACGATCCGGCTTTATAGTTAGTTGGTAGTACGCCTTTTCTTCAACAGTTTCATTCTTAATGGTCAGGTAATGGCCAGCTTTCAATTTGCGCACACCTTTTATTAAGCTATAAGGTTGCGGAACATAACTCAGCTGAAAATAAATGGGCACTAAATCCCAGTTAATTTCTTTTGGAATTCCTGCTGCAAAAAGCGCTTTCATTTCTGAGGCAAAAAAAAGTTTATCAGTATCCTGGTATACCAATAGTGGCTTTTTGCCAAAACGATCTCTGACCAACACCAGTTCGCCTGTTTCATGATCATAAATAGCGGCCGCAAAAAAACCCTGTAACAGGGTAAATACTTCTGCTTTTAGGCGAGCATATAATTGTAGAAAAACTTCTGTATCAGAGTGTGAACGAAGATTTGCTTTTTCCGTTGTAGTAAGGTGATGATCTCTAAGTTCTTGGTAATTGAAGATCTCACCATTGAACACAATAGTGTAACGCCCATCATTAGTATGCATAGGCTGATCGCCATTGCAGCTTATATCAATAATCGAGAGTCTTCTATGTCCAAGCGCAATGCGGTTACTAGTGACAATGTCCCCTCCGTCAGGACCTCTTTTACTCAACGTTTCGTTGGCTTTTCCAATTGCAGCCAGAGAAGCAACGCCTTTTGCATTAAGTGCATAGGCTCCGGTAATTCCACACATTGTCAGTTTTTAAGAGAATAAAGAAAGAAAATTAGCAGCATTTGCTTGTGTACTGTACTGTTGCTGCATTTTTTGTTTACCCATTAAGCCCATTTGTACTCGTGCGGCTTCGTCATGAATCAATTTTTTTAATACCACTTCCCACTCCTCTTCATTGGCAGCTAAAAAGCCATTGATACCTTGATCAATGATTGTCTTATTTACACCTACTGGAGATGCAACAGCAGGTATCCCTAACGAAAGGTATTGAATAAGCTTAAACCCACATTTGCCTTTGCTCCAGGCATCGTGTTCCAAAGGCATGATACCAATATTAAT